>JAFSRW010000044.1 GCA_017445925.1 Bacteroidaceae bacterium
TACATGTCCATTCAGGGTTGTGGTTTGATGATGAAATAGAATGATATACAACATTTTAGAATCGAACATTTTTAAAACGTGGTTGTGGTTTGATGATGAAATAGAATGATATACAACCCAGTCTGCAACTCAGATATACGTTTATTTGTTGTGGTTTGATGATGAAATAGAATGATATACAACAGCAGATTGTAGATTAAAACCTGTACCTAGGTTGTGGTTTGATGATGAAATAGAATGATATACAACGGTGAACCGCGGTCACCTGAAGATGGGCGGTTGTGGTTTGATGATGAAATAGAATGATATACAACTGGCTTCAGTTTTCTGAGACTGAGAAGCCGTTGTGGTTTGATGATGAAATAGAATGATATACAACACCGCCTGCGAGAAAGCCTTAACCGTCATAGTTGTGGTTTGATGATGAAATAGAATGATATACAACCCATTTAAGGAAACAGACGGCAACTGAACGTTGTGGTTTGATGATGAAATAGAATGATATACAACAAAATAACGGCAATTAACAGGACAATTCTTGTTGTGGTTTGATGATGAAATAGAATGATATACAACCGGCAAGAAAGGCATCCGCGTAGTGCATGGTTGTGGTTTGATGATGAAATAGAATGATATACAACACGGCATCGGGCATGGCTTAGCGCAGGCAGTTGTGGTTTGATGATGAGAAAGAGATACAGATAAGTGAGAGGAATGGGAATTAGGACTCATATATTTTTATTTCACTTGCTTTTCGTACATTTGCTGTAAATAACAACCCAAAATACCAGAAATCATGAGGAAGGAAATTGATATTCACGAGGTAGCTGTTTGCCTTGAGGTGGATAGCGATGTGATAGAGTTGGTAAGGAAAGGGGATATCAGATGTATTCGCTTGGAGATTAACGAGCATAACCAGAACTTGATTCTGGAGAATATGGAAGGTAATCTGATTCTGATTACAGATGAAATGCCTAATACGTTTCATGGCTGCTATCTCTACAATAACGGTGTATTCCCTTACGCCATTAAGGACTCCCTGAAGTTCATAGTTCTGAGTGCTGAGGAAGACCATTGTCTTACCCGTATCATAGACAAAAATACAGAAGCTGGCAAACGCTTCAACTATAAAGGAGTTGACCAGCCCTTAGAGGAAGAACCTGACGGAGAAAGTTGTGTCTGGGAGGTCCTGTTTGATGTGGTGCCTATCTTGCCTGATGCCAGAACCTACCTGATGCGATGGAATCCTTCCGTCAGTTCCTTTACGGAGAAGAATTATGAGGAATGCGTTGCTAATATGAAGGGCGATGTGTTCTTTATGGATTGGAGTATACGCGAATGGCAAGAGGCGCGCAGGGGTGACTACTTCTATATGATGCGTGTGGGGGATGATAAGGCGGGAATTGTATTCTGCGGCCAGTTCCTCTCTGACCCTTATGTGGGTGATGACTGGGGAGGCAGCACCAAGCGAAGAATGTACGTGGATATGGTTTGCATGAATCCTGTGGAACCTGGGAAGGAACCTTTGCTCTCGCTTAAAACTTTGCAGAAAACTCTGCCCCAGATTGATTGGGAAAAAGGCTCATCAGGTATTCTGCTGCCTAAAGACATCGAGAATGCCTTGGATGCCCTCTGGAATGGGGGGTGAGTAAAAGGAAGATGTTTTTGGTGTGACCTATCTGACCTTTGCTTTATTTCAAAACATAATGGGCTTACCTTTTGGTGGGCTCATTATTTCTTTGTGCCTTCGCAGAAAATATAGGAATATATGGTTATAAAGCCGTGAGTTAAAATAACGACATTTTCGGATGGTTTTACATTATAAAAAATTTTCTCACTGAAAGTTTTGAAAAATTGGGTATTTATTCATTCCTTTATCTAACAGCCTTGTTTTCAATTACTTATGCGATGAATAAATATTTGCTTTTATTCATCCTTTATTCATTCTCAAATTTATAATATTTATGGGTTAAATGTCACCAAAAATCAACTTAGAAAATTTTTTATTTAACTTGTTTTCCAACCGTAACTAAGTTAAAAATGAATTAAGCCAGAATAACTGATGATGTAAGAGGGAAGAGGGAAGAATTTATCAACGATAACCTTAACGATAACCTTAACTAATTAAGAACTTTGGCTGTTGGCTTTTGGCTTCGATTTAGACCTTAACGTTAACCATGATGAGGGAAGAAGGAAGATGTTTATTACTTTAGAAAATTCAGGCACCAAATTCAAGTGATATTTTTAGTGCCTTTTATGGTATGCCCAAAATGGCTCGAGCTATTTCCCCTTTTGGCTAGAGCCAATGCCCTATTTGGCTCGAGCCAGCTTTTTTGGGGGCCTTAATGACAATTGATAATTGACAATTGACAATTGATAATGAATAATTAATAATTGGCAACTGAAAATCGTTATTGAATAATGTGATGGAAGCGAAAATTCTTTTCAAAAAACAACTCAGCCAGTAAGCTCATTTCGTGTTTTGAGCTTACTCAGGTTTTTGGGTGTTTTTGTCACATAGCTATTTTATCAGCATTAAATTTGTACGTTTTGGATTATTTTATTAATTTTGTGCATAAAAAAACAATTATGAAGTACCGAATCTACAGATTTTTCCTTCTGCTGCTAAGCAGCCTGTGTCTTGCATTTCCCGAGGAGGCAAATGCCTGTACGTCCTTCATTGTGTCTGGTAAAGTGACAAAAGACGGACGTCCGCTCATTTTCAAGAACCGCGACACGGGCAATGTGAACAATGTGGTGGTAGTTATGCAGGGCGAACTCTACCGATACATGGGTATCACTGGGGCGAACGACAAGAAAGCATCCAATATCTGGGGTGGGCATAACGAGGCCGGCTTTGCCATCATAAACACTGCGGCATACAATATGAATGGCTGCAAAATCAAGGATTCGGATAACGATGGGGTAGTAATGCGCCGTGCCCTGGAGGTTTGCCGGACACTGGCCGACTTTGAGCACTTGCTTGACACACTTCCCAAACCCCTGGATGTGAATTCCAACTTTGGTGTATTGGACGGCGAAGGTGGATGTGCCTATTATGAGGCAGGTGATTCGGGGTTCGTCAAGTTCGATGCCAACAATCCAGACGAAGCTCCCAATGGCTACCTGTTGCGCACTAATCATGCTATGACCGGTTGTCGCGACATAGACCGCGGAGTGGAACGCTTCATGGCTATTACTGATTTCATGGACGAGGCCCGCCGCAACGGACATCTCGACTGTGAATACCTGATAGCCCAGGCTCCACGCTATTTAACGCACGGACTGACGAAGCAGAATCTCTATAATATACTGCCGAAGGACGAGAATGACACATGTTTTATCCACTTTTCGGAATTCATTCCACGCTACATCAGTTCGTCGGCTATTCTGGTTCAAGGTGTTGCATCCGGCGAATCGCCTTCGCATACGGTCAGTTGGACCAATATCGGCTGGCCGTGCGGATCGGTTGCCATTCCCCTGATGCTGGAAGAAGACACGCCCCTTCCTGCTATTGTTCAACGCGACGAGAGCGGCAAGGCCTGGCTCTGTTCGCAATCCATTGAACAAAAACTGAAAGTGTTCTGTCTGCAGCGAGGCAATGTGCAAGACTATATTGACCTCAGCAAACTGGTTAATGCTGCAGGTACAGGCGTAGTGCAGCGAATGATGCCGCTGGAGCAAGAGGTGTTCAGTCATGCCCATGAGGCGCTGGAGAGAGTGAGAAAGAGAAAGGGCGGTGCACGGTCACTGCGCAAATACTATGAGTGGGTGGACGAGTTCGTTAAAAAGAATTACCCATCGGTTATTCAGACGCAAGACGACGCGACAACTAATTAAAAGGAAGATATATATGAATAAAATTGTATTGATAACAGGTGCAACAAGCGGAATTGGACTTGCTTGCGCAAAGAAGTTCGCTGAAAATGGCGATAAGTTGATACTCACAGGCAGGAACGAACAACGCTTGGCTGAGATTAGCAAGTCGCTGAAAGAAAAAAATGTAAAGGTGCTGACACTGGCTTTCGACGTGAGAGACCGCGAGGCGGCTATACAGTCCTTTAATAACCTGCCGGAAGAGTGGAAGGAAATAGATGTGCTGGTGAACAATGCGGGTCTGGCCCTCGGATTGGAACCGGAATATGAAGGCAGCTTAGAGGACTGGGAGACAATGATAGACACGAACATCAAGGGGCTGCTGACGATGACTCGGTTAGTGGTGCCGGGGATGGTGAAGCGCAATCGCGGACACATTATCAATGTAGGCTCGATTGCTGGCGATGCTGCCTATGCCGGAGGTAACGTATATTGTGCCACCAAAGCAGCAGTCAAGGCCATTACGGACGGGCTTCGCATAGATGTTGCCCACACCGCCATACGCGTCACGAACCTAAAACCAGGACTGGTGGAAACAAACTTCAGCAACACACGTTTTCATGGAGACACAGACCGTGCCGCCAAAGTGTATGAAGGCATCAAGCCGCTCATAGGTGATGACATTGCTGATGTGGCCGTCTATGCCGCAAATGCCCCTGAGCACGTACAGATAGCCGAGGTGACGATTCTTGCCACCCATCAGGCCAGCGTCAGTGTGATTAAACGAAAGTAATGGATTTTAATTAATAAATGTACAAATGGGAAAAGGAATTATTGTTAGTTTTATGCTGGCTATGATGTCAGTAGCTGGATACGCACAGAGCGTGGTTGGCAAATGGGTAACAGAAGGGGGTGAATCTCAGGTGGAGATTTACCAGAGTGGTGACAAACTGAACGGTAAGATTATCTGGCTGAAATCGGGTGACAGTAAACTGGACTCCAAAAACCCGGACAAGAAGCTACAGAGCCGTAAACTGGTTGGCACCAATATCCTGACTGGCCTTGCCAAAAAAGATGACAAGTGGGAAGGTGGTAAGATTTACAACCCCAAGAACGGAAAAACTTACAAGTGCTCTATGTGGCTTGAGGGTGATAAACTGAAGGTGCGTGGCTACGTAGCTATGTTCTACGAGACGCAGACTTGGACAAAGAAATAACTTTTACTCATCCCGTTCGTAGGTGGCGGTGTTGCCGCTGCTTTCCTGCACATCAACCTTATAACAGTGGGGAACTCGGTCGCAAATCCAGCGGGCGATGTTCTCCGCTGTTGGGTTAAAGGGTAGGATGGAGTTGAGGTCCTGATGGTCGAGGGCTCCGTGAACCAAACGTTTCACTTCGGTAAAATCTACCACCATACCGTCCTCGTCCAGTTCCTTGGCCTTGCAGTAAACGGTAATTATCCAGTTGTGCCCGTGCAGTCGTTCACATTTGCTTCCGCGTTCCAGCGTGATGTAGTGACTGCCGGAAATCTCCATCTTTTTTGTTACGTAGTACATATCTTCTGGTATTTTTATTTGCGAAGGTACGAATAATTATCTTAATAAACTATAAAAGCATCGTTGCAATTTCCCTTTTTTAACAAAAAGATGCTACCTTTGCGGGGCAAAAACAACAAATCGCTTAAATTAAGGTATATGAAAAAGATTTTTTTCGTGCTGCTGATTGCAGCTGTATCAATGGGTGCCAAGGCACAGTTGAAGGTTAACAAGTATCATGAGCCTATTAAGGTGGAGAAGAAGTGGTTGAACTATGATCCAGGAGAGGTTATCTTCCATGATGAGGCTCCTCAGACCGAGGGTTCGAAGATTTACCACAATATCATCCCTAATCCCACTCCCTATATTCAGGAGAATGCACGCCGTGTGTTGCAGACCCTTTACTACGGTCCCAAAGACAAGAATATTCCCAAACTGAAGACCATCAACTACTATCTGGTAAATGAAGACGGCATCAGTTGGAAAGGCGGTGGCGGCGACAACGTAGGTGTTTGGTACACTACCGGATGGATTGAGAAGAGTTTCCAGAATAACGATACCATGCGCTTGGATTACGAGACCCGCGGCGTGCTGTATCACGAGTTGACCCATGCTTATCAGCTGAACCCTCAGGGTTGTGGCAACTACGAGGATGGCGGCGAGAACTGGTGCTTCATAGAGGGTACTGCCGATGCTGTGCGTCTGGCTTGCGGTTGCTTTGAGCAGGATTTCAAGAGTAAGGACCGCCCCCGTGCTGAATCATGGCGCAAGGGTTACCGTGTGGCTGGTTACTTCCTGTACTGGTTGCAGTTGAACAAGGATAAGAACTTCATCCGTAAGTTCAACGCTTCTGCTGCCGAGCTGAATCCCTGGTCGTGGGATAAGGCTATGAAACACATCTTGGGTGACAAGCCTGAAAATGGCGTAGAGGAGCTCTGGAATGAGTACCTGCATGCGATAGGAGATAAGTAAAAAGAAAAAGCCTTGCGGATTCGCAAGGCATTTTCTTTTAACGATAACGATAACGTTAACGATAACGAATCCTGAATCCTGAATCTTGAATCTTGAATCTTGAATTCTCTAACCTCTAACCAAGTAAAATATTACTGGAACTAAGAGGGAGGGTAGGAGGTTGACCGTCTTGCAATCCTTGATACCTAAGATGCTGAGGCCTGAACTGATGATGAGCACGCCTCCTACAATGCTCAGCTCGCAGCGCATGGGCTCGGGCATGGCTTCGCCAAAGAAGTAGGCTATGGCATAGAACAATCCTTGCCAACAGAAAAGGATGGGAGCTGCCAGCAGCATAATCCATCCGTAGGAAGCGGCCAGCACGGCAGAGGTTACAAGGTCAAGTGTGGCATTGGTATACAGGAAGGTATTGCCCGACTCGTTGAAAGCCCACCCCTGCGAGGGTGACAGACAGGAAAGAACGGGGCCTACAATAGAGAAGGTGCCGATGCAGAAGAGCAGGCAGCCTGTAACAAGCCCCTCCAGACCGTTGCTCTCTTTGTGTCGCTTGGCATTAATCTTGGCATTCAGTCGGTCTATGCGTCCAGCCAAATCCAGCTTGGTGCCAACTACTCCTCCAATGGCAAGGCTCAGAATAAACAGCACGGGGTATTCGCTCTTGGACATATTGGGCAGCGAAGCATTCATTCCCAAAACCAGACAGGCAAGGCCCAAGGCATCGAACAGCACCTTCTTGTATTTTTCGCCAATTCCCTGACGGACTGTAGCACCAAATGTGGCGCCAACTAATATCGTTGCGGTATTTACTATGGTTCCTAACATACTTTTTTTCTTAATCGGGCGCAAAGATAAAGAAAAAAACTATATATTTGCTGCACAGAAACAAAAAAATGCTCAGATGAACAGACCAAGATACGATATTCTGGACGGGTTGCGAGGTGTTGCAGCTCTTATGGTACTCTTGTACCATGTTTTTAACGATGCCAAGAGTTTCTTTGTGTGGCCCGCACCTGTTTACGAGTTCTATCATGGATTTCTGGGAGTGGATTTTTTCTTCATCCTCTCCGGTTTTGTAATGGGATATGCGTATGACCTTCGTCTGGAAGACCGCAGCCTCACGCTTGGCGGGTTCATAAAGCGGCGTCTTATCCGCCTGCATCCTATGGTGGTGATGGGTGTGATATTGGGAGCTATTGCCTTTATTATTCAGGGTTGCACCAAGTGGGATGGTACCGAGGTGGCCCTTCAGGCTGTGATGTGGGCCACGTTGTTGGGTCTTTTCCTGATTCCTTCGCCCCTTGGGATGGATGTTCGCGGTAATACCGAGGCCTTTCCTTTGAATGGTCCGCACTGGTCGTTGTTCTTCGAGTACATAGGCAGCTTGCTCTATGGCTTGTTCCTGCACCGACTTTCCACCAAGTGGCTTCGTGTATGGGTGGCTTGTGCCATCATCTCCTTGGCAGCCTATGCCCTGATGATGGAGGATGGCGGAGTAGCTTACGGCTGGTCGTCCGAGCCTATGAACCTCTTTGGCGGAGCCTTGCGTATGCTGTACGCTTACCCCATGGGTCTCTTAATGGCCCGTATGTTCCGCCATCGTAAGCCCGAGCCTTTGCACGGACACGTGTTCCTGTTCTGTAGCGCCTCCCTTGTGGTGCTGCTGGGCCTCCCCGTTGTGGGCGGAAAAGAAACAGAGGCCATTTACCAACTGGCATGCCTCTTCTCCTTCTTCCCTGGTCTCATCTGGATTGGAGCACGCGGAAGCGTTGATGGCTGGCGCCTGCAGGCTGTTTCCTTCCTGGGTCGACTGTCTTATCCGCTTTATGCCGTTCACTTCCCCCTTATATACCTATATATTCATTGGGTAAGTCAGGATGCTACTCCTTATCAGGGATACGACCAGCCTTGGCTTGCAGCCATCATCACCATCGCTGCCTCACTGTTTATTGCCACCCTCTGCCTCCTCTTCTATGATGAGCCGCTGAGGAAAAGGCTGAGCAGGAAAAAGTGAGAAGTAAAGCAGATTGCGTTGTTATTTGTTAAAAGTTGGCAAATAGCTTGGGTGTGTTGGCTTTTTTAATTAACTTTGTAGCCCAAGAAACCAGTTTTATAACATTTTATATAATCAATTATGAAGAAAACTCTGTTATTTGCAGCAACTATGGCCCTGATGGCTTCTTGCTGCCAGAACAAGTGCAAGTGCGACTGCGGTTGCGATGCTTGCAAGAATTGTGAGAACAAGACTGAGGCTGCTGCCGGCGAAGAGGCTGTAGCTGAGATTGTAGAGAACGAGCAGTACGACCTTGCCCAGTTGAAGCAGGACGAGGAGGGTTACTACATTCTGTTCGACGGTTCAAGTCTGGACGGCTGGCGTGGTTACGGTCAGGATGCCGTTCCCACAAGTTGGGAGAACGATGGTGAGAGCATTCACCTGAAGGGTTCCGGTACCGGCGAGGCTCAGGCTGAAGGTGGTGGCGACTTGATGTTCGCTCACAAGTTTACTAACTTCACCTTGGAGTTGGAGTACAAGATTAGCAAGGGCGGTAACTCTGGTATCTTCTATCTGGCTCAGGAGGCTAAGGATGCCAATGGCGAGATGTTGCCCATCTGGCAGAGTTGCTCTGAGTATCAGGTGCTGGACAATGCCAACCACGTAGATGCTCAGTTGGGTGTTGACGGTAACCGTCAGTCTGCTTCTCTGTACGATATGGTTCCTGCCAATCCTCAGAACGCTAAGCCCTTTGGCGAGTGGAACAAGGCTAAGATTGTTGTCTTCAAGGGTACTGTTATCCATTATCAGAACGATGAGAAGGTGCTGGAGTATCACCTCTGGACTCCGAAGTGGAAGGAGATGCTCGACAACAGCAAGTTCTGCAAGGGCGGTGAGTTCCCCTATGCATACGGTCTGATGATTGAGGAAGGTAAGGAAGGCGGTTACTTCGCTCTTCAGGATCATGGCGATGACGTTTGGTATCGCAACGTCCGCATTAAGGTGATGGATTAAGACGATGGTCTTTGAAACTTTGGCTATTGGCTGTTAGCTATTGGCTAATTTAAAGAAAAGCCAACGGCCAACGGCCAATGGCTAAAGTTTAACAATAAAGCCTGCTCGAATCGGAGCAGGCTTTATTGTTACTGTATGTTTTTGCGAATCTTCACCAGATAGTTGTTGAGTGCTTCTTCGTCGCGGTCGTCAATAATCTGAATGAGTTCCTTCAGCTCTGCTCGGATGCCTTCTACATGTGATTTGGTCTTGGGATTGAAAAGAATCTCGCGCAGCAACGTATCATCTTCCGACAACACACCACGGGCAATCTTCAGGTGACGTTTGAAGGTGGTTCCCGGTGAATCCTGATGCTTCATAACGGCGCTGAAGACAAAAGTGCTCACGAAAGGAACCGAAAGCGAGTAGGCCATTGCCTCGTCGTGCTCTTCAAAGCTGTACTCGTGAACGTTCAGGCCCAGACGGCGGTAGAGGTCCAGGAAGAAAATCCTGCTCATATAGTCGCCCTCGTTAATCACAATGGCATTCTCGGACGACAGCGCGCCCAGGTTGGCAAACGTGGGGCCGAACATGGGGTGGGTACTGACGTAGCGGAATCCGGTTGTGTCGTAGTACTCCTTAAAGCCCGTCTTCACACTGCTTATATCGCTGATGATACAGTCCTTAGGCAGATGGGGCAGCACCTGCTTGAAAACCTCTATGGTGTACTTCAGTGTAACGGCATTGATAACCAGTTCGGGCTTAAAGTCCTCAATCTCCTGCATGGATGTAAAGCGCTGCGTGTTGTACAGGAAGCGCATCCGCTTGGCATCTATCTCGTAAACGGCGCATTCGTGGTCAAAGCTCAGTACGTCCGTAAAGAACGACCCCATTTTACCTGCGCCTAAAATCAATATTCTCATTCTACTGCCTGTTTATAATCTCCATCTGCTGACGAACGCTCTCTTCGTGGATGTGCTCAAAGATATTCTTGATGCACACAGTATCAATGCCGAGTAGTGAGCCTTGTGCACCTCGCTTATCCAGAATTTCGCTATAACGGCGTGTCTGAACAATAGTCATGCCGTTTTCCTTCTTGTACTCACCGATGTTACGACATACCCTCATACGCTTGGCCAACAAGTCGATGAGGTCGTTGTCAATTTCGTCAATCTCCTTACGAAGGTCCTTTAGTGTATCTGTATGTTCGGTTGTGTCGCGGAAGATAAGGCGTGAAACTATGAAGTCCAGCACCTCGGGTGTTACCTGCTGCGAAGCATCACTCCAAGCCTTGTCGGGGTCGCAATGACTCTCCACCAAAAGACCGTCGAAGCCCAGGTCCATAGCTTGCTGGCAGAGTGGAGCTATCAAGTCACGTCTTCCGCTGATATGGCTGGGGTCGCATACTATGGGTAATTCGGGTAATCGACGTTTCAACTCAATGGGAATCTGCCACATGGGTTCATTTCGGTACAGTTTCTTTTCGTAACTGCTGAAACCGCGATGTACGGCTCCTAACTTTTGGATGCCGGCACCGTTTATGCGCTGCAGTGCTCCAATCCACAGTTCCAGGTCGGGATTTACGGGATTCTTTACCAACACTGTCGCGTCTGTTCCGCGAAGTGCATCGGCTAAAGCTTGCACCGCAAAGGGATTGGCCGTTGTGCGGGCTCCCACCCACAGGATGTCGATGCCGTATTTCAGCGCCAGCTCCACGTGTTCGGGTGTAGCCACCTCAGTAGCCACCATCATTCCCGTTTCCTTCTTCACTTCGGCCATCCAAGCCAGAGCCGGCTCGCCGTGTCCCTCAAAGCCACCGGGCTTAGTACGAGGCTTCCATACTCCGGCACGGAAAAGGTGGCATCCCTTTCCAGCCAGTTGCTTGGCAGTGGTCATTACTTGTTCTTCTGTCTCTGCGCTGCAAGGACCGGCAATGATGAAGGCTCGCTCCTGGTCGCTTGGCAAGTTCAATGGTTGTAATTGTAGTTCCATATTTTTTTGATTTTTATGAGTCTTATGAGTCTAATGGGACAAATGGGTTATATTAGAGTCTTTATTCTAAAAAGTGCTTCTTGCAGCTTCTCCTCCTTGGCACAGAGGCTGATGCGGATGTAGCGCTTACCGTTAGAGCCGAAGATGAAGCCAGGGGTGATGAATACGTGTGCCTCATGTAGAATACGTTCTGTGAGTTCTTCAACATCAGCATAGCTGTCCGGGATACGCCCCCACAGGAACATGCCCACTTGCTTGGGGTCGAAGGTGCAGCCCAGCGTCTTCATGATTTCCTCTGCTATGGCACGGCGCTTGCCGTACACCTCGCGATTGAATTCAGCGTGCCACTCATCGGCGTTGTGCAGCGCCTCGGCAGCAGCCAGCTGCAAGGGGCGGAACATACCGCTGTCCACGTTGCTCTTCACCTTCAGAATCCACTGGATAAATTGCGCGTTGGTAGAGATCCAACCCACACGCCAGCCGGGCATATTCTGACTCTTGCTCATACTGTTGAATTCTATGCAGCACTCCTTGGCGCCTGGTATTTGCAGCAGGCTGATGGGATGCTGGTTCAGAATCAGACTGTAGGGATTGTCGTTCACCACCACGATGTTGTGACGGCGGGCAAAGCTGACCAGTTTCTCAAACAGCTCCAGCGAGGCATCAGCGCCTGTGGGCATATTGGGATAGTTGGTCCACATCAGCTTCACGCCGCTCAGATCCATCTGCTCCAACTGGTCGAAGTCCGGCTGCCAGTTCTTCTCCTCCAGCAGATCGTAGTTCACAATTTTTGCTCCTAACAGTTTGCTCAGCGATGTGTAGGTGGGGTAGCCGGGATTGGGCACCAGCACCTTGTCGCCCGGGTTCAAGAAGGCCAGCGTTACGTGCAGGATACCTTCCTTGCTACCGATGAGGGGCTGAATCTCCGTGTTCGGGTCTAGCTCCACGCCGTACCAGCGCTGGTAGAAGTGGGCCATCGCCTTCCGCATCTCGGGTATTCCCACGTAGGGCTGATAGCCGTGAGCCGTTGGGTTCTGGGCTTCGCGGCAGAGCGTCTCGATGGTCTGCTGCGATGGCGGCATATCGGGGCTTCCGATGCCCAGGGATATTACGTCCAACCCTTGGGCGTTCATCTGAGCCACCTCCTTCAGTTTGCGGCTGAAGTAATATTCTTGTACACTTGCCAGTCTGTCTGCTGGCTGTATGTTAAATTGTTTCTCTTCCATTTCTGTATTCTCCTAAAAGTTTTAACTCCTTGGTAAGTGGTGTAATGGCATTAATGGCCTGCTTGTAACGCGTGTAGTCGTTGTAAGAGAGGTCGATGTAGAACATATATTGCCACTCCTGACCGATGATGGGGAGCGATTGAATCTTAGTCAAGTTGAGTTTGTAGAACGACAGTACACTCAGTATAGCCGACAGACTTCCTTCCTCGTGGGGTAGGGTGAAGACCAAACTGGCCTTGTTCAGTTCCTCGAATTTGCGCAGGGTATGGGCCTTCTCCGGGTTGCAAACCACTAAGAAGCGGGTGAAATTGTGCTTGTTGGTCTCAATACCTTCTTTCAGCACCTTCATGCCATAAATCTTTGCAGCATCCTTGTGGCAGATGGCAGCATGGCCGCGCAGTTGTTTCTTACTGATATTGGCAGCAGCACCTGCTGTATCGGCTACTTCCACAATTTTCAAGTCGCCGTGTTCCGAAAGGAAATTCCTGCATTGCATCAGAGCCACAGGGTGCGAGTTGACCTCCGTAATGTCGTTCCACTCATCGTCGGGCAGACACATAATGCTATGGCTGATGCGCAGTTTGTGTTCGCCAACGATGGTCATGCCGCTGTCGCGCAGTAGTTCGTAGTTGTGAAGCAGGCTTCCGGCTATGGTGTTCTCAATCGCTACCAGTGCGGCAGCATCCTTGTCCTCTTTCAGGTGGCGAAAGACCTGCTCGAATGTGTCACAGCAGACCAGTTCCAGTTCCTCACCCTCGAAGTAGCGGTGCGATGCTATGTCGTGGAAACTTCCCTTGATGCCTTGTATTGCAATTCTTCTCATCTTTTTTCCTTAAAAAAAATCCCGCTCGTTGTGGAGCGGGACCTTATCTTTATTTTAGTTATCGTTATCGTTAACGTTATCGTTCTTTAGCACATATACCGGCCCGCTCTACTTCAGTTTGCCAAAGTAAAAGTAAAAATAATAGCCGTTAAAAAAGTTACCGTTCTGTGCCATTTTCTTTTCTTTTGTGCGGCAAAGGTACGACACTTCTTTCAAATTGCCAAGAAATAGCGCATTTTTTTTTGATTATTATTCATCTGCGCTACGCCATTATAGTTAACTTACCTTATTATATATAAGGTTTTTGACTTAGGGATAGTTGTTTTGTTTCTTTTTCTCTTCTTGTGCAGGAACCTGCTGGCTAAAGAGTTGACGCAGGCCTTGCTCGTAAGCCGCAAGCGCCTCGTGCCCCATGCGGGTAATATGGCATACAGAGCGTGCCGTGGAGCCGGTTCCGCTTCGGTTAACCTCCAGATAGCCGGCATCGTGCAGCGTCTTTATCTGTATACTTAGGTTGCCACGCGTAGAATCGGTTATCTCGCATAAATACATAAAACTGGCGCTCTCCAGACTGTCAAGAGCCACCATGATTTTCAGGCGCAGCTCGTTATGCAGTAGCGGATTGATGACGGGAAACTTAAATGAATTCATAATTCAGATTTAACGGGAACGTTAACGGAATCTGATATAATTCTTAACATTTAACGTTTAATTCTTAATTTTAAATTTAGCCACATAGTGGCGAAACAGGTGACCGGGAATAATGAGAGCAATGACGGCTATGAGCGAGGCTATGAGCAACTGCCACGGCCACAACTCACCTTTGAAGAAAAGAGGTACGGCAGAGAGAAGCGAGGCTATGATACCGCAGAATATCTTGGGACGAAAGTGCAGGATAATGCCCGTCATAAAGCATCCCAAACCAATGAGCAGGCCCTGATAGGCGCAATAGCACTGAGGGAAGACTCCAGCAAAGCCCATTGCGGTTCCGCCAATGAAACTGGCAAAGCCAATGAATATCCACATCAATAGGATGACACTCTGGTCGTGGGTACGGCGCCCCGTGTGGTCGTAGTCTTTGTGCAGGAAGTGAATCATCAGCGGTGCGCCAATGAGGGGAATACCCATCCAGAGCCAGAGGCACCAAAACTGGTTCCAGATAATCAACGCCAGAAACTCAATGAACAAAACTATGGCAGTAGGGTAGCCCCAGGCGAGAAAAAGGTTCTCGCCTGTGGGCTCCTGATTACTGCTTATCTCGCCACGAATGCGGTTGATGATTTCCAGCTCGTCTCTCTGTGTCATAAGCAGGAAACTTAAATATATTATTCGTTTTCTGGCGTGATGATAACCTTCAGCGTGCAGTTCACATCGTGGTTGCTCTTTATCCAGAAGCGGATGTTGTACTCTCCTGGCTGGGCCTTGCTGCTGACGAAGATCGGCCAGCCCTGAGGACCATAGGTCTTCTGCAGGGAGAAGTAACCGTCTGGATTGGTCGCGGGGTCAATCTCCAGGGCATTGAAGTCTATCTTCTCTTCCTCGCTGTCCCTCGGTGCAAAGTCGAAGCTGAAGGAGAGGTAGGAGTTAGGATGGTCTGTTATCTCGTCCACACTCGGCTTAATCATCGTGTACTTCCAGCCCTCGCCGGTTGCAATCTGGATGGAACCCCTGACGCTTGGATTGCTCTTCAGCCCAAAGTAAACCCACACGTACTTGTTATCGTTCGACTTCAGCGAAGTGACTGTCTGTGTGGCAGGATCCCACGTGAAGAAGCCATCGTCGGCACCATTATAGGCGTCGTTATAATTGGCTGACTGAGACACAAGTTCCACGTCGTTCCAGTCCCAAGTGGCACCTTCTTCGGCAAAGCTCTCCAAGTTCACCTTCATCGACTCACCCACTTTTACCCAATCTTTCTCAGGTCTTACCTGGAAGCGGGTGACCTTCGGCGTGTGCATCACCATCGTGCACTTGCCATAGATTTCGTACTCGTCGCCCGGTTCCATCTTTTGGGTTTCATTGTTCCATTCCTGGTTCTGGAAGACGAGGTAAATCAGCACTTCGTACTCGTCGGTATATTCCTCGTCACCAGGCGTACGACGGGCCCTTGCGTTGGCGGGCTGTATCGTGTTGCACGGCTTCCTGATCATGATCTTGCTCTCGGGCTTCAAGTTGCCAAAGGCTTCTTCGCCAGAGAACTTTGCGAACTCGCCATCTATGTAGGTACTGCCCTGCTGTAAGTAGAACATCACCTTGGCTCCAGGCGAATTCTCGAATGTTTCGCTTGTGAGAGGATTAGCGACTCCTACCATCCCCCTAGGAATAAAGCCGCCTAACTCGCCATCCATCCTGCCGTCACTACCTGTAATCGTCGCGGTGAAGTCTAGATGGTCCGTTGTCTTCTTCCATTCCGACCTGGTCAGATTAAAGTCGCGGGTCTCTGTTGCACCAGTAGTCTTGTTGTTAATTACCACTCCGTTTTCCATCTGGTCGGCCTTGTTCAGCAACTCGTCACCTGTATCGCAGGGAGTGTTTTCGTCGCCGGCAGGTTTGGCTTTCACCTTGAAGGTTCCTTCATTGCCGTCCTTCGACCGTACATAGGCGATAGCAAAGATATTGCCGTTGGCATCCTTACAGAGACGGAATACAGCCTTCTGAATGTTCTCAGAGTTAAAGTCAACCACATTGGTCTCGCTGTAGCCAGCCGATGGGTCGATGAAGGCGCCGAAGCTGATGGACATGCCACTGCCCTCAGACCAGTATATCTCCTCGCCATACATATCGTCCGGGAATCCGTAGATGGTTCCCCAGGCGGTTGTGTAATAGACGGGATCCTCCTTGAACCAGTTGACCGAGTTGAACTTTTGGCCTTCATTGTTCTCAGTGACACTCCACTCAATCATGTCTTCCGGACCGTCGAGCTTCGTCACCTTACCGCCAATCTTGAAGGTGTTCTGCTCCAGTTCATAAGCCTTCTTCAGGTCGCTGTCAGATATTCCACCGCCGCAGGGATCATCACCGCCGCCACCGCCGGTATCCAGTGTGCCGTCGGAATTGACTTTCACCGTCGTCTCCACAACCTTTTCACCGTCGGAATATCTTATAGTGGCCTTGGCCTTGAGGTTGAAACCCTGGAATTGGTAGGGTTCATGTGTTGGGGATTCCGGTACTATGAATTTACATGTGGCTTTGCCGTCTTTGCCGGAGGTCGCCCAACTGAAGCCTTCGAGGTTGTCATCCTGGTTGTCGGTCTCGAACTCCACCTTGGCACCTTCTACGGGACGGTCGGCGTCCTCGCCCTCGATGCGCTCTTCCACTACAAAGACAATCTCACCATTTCCATTATCGTCGATTACTTTTGGCTTGTTGCCGCCACTGCCTTCATCCAGAATCCTGATCTTCGGCTTGGCCTTCTCCTTCGACGGTCTGTCGCCACCGCCATCGTCAATAATGGTGATATGGGCGACATCAGACCAGGTCATCTTGGCCTCATCATTAATATCGATGGAGATGGAGCCTGTGAGTGTGCCCTCTGTGGCATCTGCTGCAGGAATGAAGGTGGCATGTGTGAGACCATCGTCGTGGGCTTGCATCCATTCTGGATTGCTTGTGCCGTTCTCTGCAGTGAAGTTAACTACACCAGAACAAGTCACCCACTTGCCTTCTTCGAACTCCATGAGCCTGAAACGAATGTCTGCTGTTTCACCCTTCTTTATCTCCACTTCCTTTGTCAGGCACTCAAGTTTGTAACTCTCAGTAATGGTGATAAGGGCAAGTTCGGCCGCTCTCCATTCTAGACCTGTCTTCGGGTCGAGTGTGATTCCGCATTCGGCTTGGACCACGCCCTCGGTGACATCTGTGCTGGTGGGGGAGAACCTGACTGTTGCGATGCCCTCGGCGTTGGTCTTTGTCCATTCTGGTGTGCAGATGCCGTTCTTAGCTTTGAAGGTAATGGTCTTATCGGGACAAGGCTCCCATTTACCTCTTCCTTTGTACTCAAAGAGTTGGAACCGGATTTCTACTATTTCACTCTGCTTAACCTCCACTTCAGGTGTCAGGCACTTAAGATCGTATTTATCCAAGAAGAAGTTCGTCGTTACCGAGCCGATACAAACATTACCCTCGTTGTCTGTAAAGGAGAAGCTGGCCTTGAGACTACCATTATCCTTATCATCATCCATGGTGTAAGTAGCCTGAACCTTACCCTCTGCATCGGTCAGAGCGTAATCAGGCGTGCAGCTGCCGTTTGTGGCTTCGAATTGGATATACTGATACGGGCAGGGAACATAGCCGTTGCCCTCCTTCTTCAGCAGTTGGAACTCACAATCCCATGGCTTACCAATATAGTAGTCGACAGCATCTGCGTTCCAAGGCAATATTCTCTCTATCTTGTACAAATCCGTCATAAACTTCGTGACAGCTTCTCCATGCCATTTGTTGCCATCGGGAAGGTCAATGTCGCAGCTGGCAGTGAGTGAGCCTTCCACGAAGCCTTGAACAGGCTGGAAGGTAACAGTCACAATACCGTCAACATCCGAGACGGCCGACGTGCTTCCTGCAACACCGTTTACGGCAGTGAATTTGATGGTTTTATCGCCACTGGGCTCCCATTCGTCTTTCTCAAAATTATGCTTGAGGAGTCGGAACTGAACGGGGATTTCCCCAAAATTATCGCCACACAAATGAATTTCGGGCGTAAGGGCTTCAAGCATATATTCCTCACCCTTTATCACCTCGGTAGTAGCCTCCCCATACCAGTAGCCGCCACCTGTAAGTTGGATCTTGCAGCGGGCTGTGACGGTGCCTGTCTTGAAGTTTTTATCAGGTGCGAAATCGACAGACACCTTACCCTCTTCATCCGTCTGTTTCGACTGAGCATTGAGGGTTCCGTTTTCGCAAGTAAAGTTGATATCTGTTGCCCTGACGGGTTTCCGTGTGCCTTTATCATACTTCATAAGTTGGAACTCTACCGTAACGGCCTCATCCTTCCAGAAATACTGTTTGGGCAGGCACTTAAGTTCGAACACTTCCAAGGCGAAGAGGGCGGTAGAAGTGTACATCATCGATATGCCGTTGATGCGTCCACGGAAACTTGCCTGAACGCTGCCCCTGTCGATGTTTTCGCTACTCGGGATAAAGTCGACACTGACCATTCCCTGAGCGTCCGTGACAGCCTCCTTGACGGAACATGTACCGTTCTCGGCAGAGAAGGATATGGTTTTGCCTGCTGCCGGTCTTAAAGCGCCGTTGACAATTTCAATGAGCATGAATTTGGCTGTGCCCACTGTTGTGATTGACTGTAGGGGGGTAAGGCATTTAAGCACGTAGAATTCATCATTTAAATACACCTTGATGGTATCGGTCAGCAGGCCGTCTTTGCTCGCAAGCGCCACATAGCCCTTGCGATCGTTGCCCTGATGCTGTAGAACATTGCACACCAGACGGTCAGCCTCTTTTCTGGCCACCTTTATCCAAGGGTCGGATGTTTCCACGTCATATTCCACGTTGGTCTTTACATCGGTAGCAAACACCGCATCATAGCCTTCAGCAGAGGCCAGAGAGACATGCACCACTTTGGGATCGACAAAGAGATAGTCGAGCAAGCCCTTGACGCTCTGCACCTTGTCAAAGAGATAGAGGTCGGAACCTCCGGTATGATTTACGGTGAAGCCCGGAGGTGAGACCTGGAAGTCCATGGTGCTTACCTTTGTGGGATCATAGGGGATGCGGTTGCCATCTTTATCGATCACCATAATCGTCTGAGCCATGGCGACGATGCTGAGCATCATCATCCAGGCTAATAGGTATAGCTTCTTCATTTCTTTACGACTTTAACGGTTACATTTCCATCCTTTACCACATACGTGCCCTTGGGCAGTTCAGAGAGAGATTTTACGCGTGTCTTAATCAGCTTTCCGCTGAGGTCATACACGGCGCCGCCGTTTGCAAGGTCCAGTTGACCTACTTGTATCGTCTGGATGCCATCGGGGTCGGGTTCGCTGACTTCGAACGTCATTTTCTGCACGTTCTCAATGGGCCATGCCAGTTCTGTGGATGTTCCTTTCAGCACCACATTACCATCCAGATAAGAAAACTCGGGCATGTCGGTAAAGAGCACTTCGCTCTTGTTGCCGTCGTTCAGCCACACAATGATTTTTGAGTCTTGCGCTCGTGCTACGGAAAATACTGTTAGTAGCAGGAGCAGTAATTTTACTTTAGTTTTCATGATAACGAAATGTTAAAGATTGGTATTATCTGGCACAAATGTAAAGTTTATTTTTTAAACACAAAAGAAATGGCAAAAATAATACATTTAATTTTCTTCATTCTTACTTATCCGTTGCCAAAATGGAGAAGCCTAAATGTCATTTACAAAAAAGAGGGTGTGTCAAAATAGGCACATCCTCTTTTTTTGTTTAAACTTGTCAGTTTTGTAAATATCGTTGTCTCTATGCTGCATTTTTCATGATTTCTGCTTTATGAGACCACACTAAGCCCAAAATCGCGTATATGA
>JAFSRW010000045.1 GCA_017445925.1 Bacteroidaceae bacterium
GATGCCTAACAATTTGCTGTTGTATTCACCATATAGTGATTGCTCCTCGTCACTCCGCCTTGGAGTTTTTGGCTGCAACTTGGTAGTGTGGGTAAAGTCGAAGCGTTTTTTGAAGATTCCCAGCCCCTCAGGAGTTGCCCCATCCTCATATTCGTCGTTGAGGTAGATGACCTCATCGCCAACGGCACATGCCATCAGGAATGGCTCAATGCCAATTTTCTCATAATAATAGATATTTGTAATCGGCCCCATAATACTTCCAACACCTTCCAGCCAGAAAGTACTATGTAGCTTTTGGCTTTCATTGACACAAATCATAATATCCCTATAAACACCCTTAAAACCTTCTAATCCTCCAGTCTGCTTCGGTCCAATTATTAAAGGCGGATAACCATCCACTTTCAAGAACTGTAGGGTATCGTTGGCTTCGAGTGAGAAGTCGTACATCATCTTAAGCTGGTTTATCGCGTTATAAAAGTACACTTTCTGATCCTCTTCGTACCATGCTCCCACTTTTGTTAAGAGGGGGTATTGTGTAATAGCAGCATAATCCGGATAATCTGGACTAACAAATCGTTGGCACATCATCTGTTTGCAGGTCCTTCCATCGATGATCGTATCGCCATCAAAGTAATAGTGGTCAACTATCTGCACAGGATTACCCGTGTTTCCGTTTCCCACCTTCCACACTTTACCATCTTCGATGAATGGCTTGTATTCATTTCCTGCTATGGTATCGGAGTCGACAAACACCAGCTCGTAGTCATCGTCGAGCAACAACGAATAATGTCCATATAGATGGGCATGCATGGCTCGGCCTGTATTGCTGTGCGTATCCAAATCACGGTCAATATAGTTTGCATATTCATTATCGCCATTACGGTATGAACCGACAATGCTGAGCATGTCATCAGCCTTAGTTTTTCCTGGAGTGATAGTCAGATCCATACCTGACAGGTCAACCTTGTAGTCCCTGTCGGCAAAGAGCACGTAGGGGACATTGGCCTGGGGTGACCGTTCACGCTCGAAAATGAACTTTTTGCTCTCCCGTCGCGCAAGTCTATAATATCTTCCAACGGTGGCATCGGGAGCAACTGGCAAGATGATGCTCGACTGCTGATTAGCGGGATAGGTAACTGAGCCATAGAGGGTGAAATTCTTGGTGGGATTTCCCTCCACAGAGAAATCTGAAACATTCGAAAAACAGGTATGCCCTGGAGCGGTGGCACTTGGCGCGTACGTTTTGTTTCCTTCCTCAATCCTGATTCGGTATTTACCTTCGCTGTCGGTGACACCTTCATAGATAGTCTCTTCCCACTGCGTACCTCTCAACTTGACAGTAGCTCCAGCTACGCCTTTGGCATCTTCGTCAGTTACGGTGCCGCTGACATATTTTACAGGGGTGGCAATTGTAAATACTGCAAAAGGCATGACAGAACGAGAAGGCTCCCCAAGTTGTCCGTTCTGTCCTGTGGTAGCATATATAGACGCGGCCGTTATGCCCCGTGATTGCAAGAACAAGACAGAGTCGCTGGAGGCCACACCCTGGCTCATGATAACCATACGTAAGTTATATCCGTTGAGGTAGGACAATGGTGTGTCAAACGCTATGTGGAGTATGTCCTCGGGCTTGTCTTTCGTACCGCCGCTCAGAATCTTGCAGTCTCCATCAAACACCTTTGTCATCTTATCAGTGGAGAAGAAATTGTTGGGAAGTCCAATGCTATTATCGTTCTTCAGCCAGACGGTAAAATGTCTGACCTGCTCCTGGCCGGGATTATAGCCTTTGAATGTGACGCCCGCAATCAAGTCTCCCTCGCAAATACGGAGATCCGTTTGTATCCGGTAGATTACTTCTATCTTCGACATGCTTGACGGTGTTACCACCAAAGGCTCTACCTGAAGAGTATCCCCTTTGCGACTGGCCATTTCCTTATATGCATATTCTCCTGCAGACTCGTTCTCCTGAGCCACTGCGACCACTGCTGCTAACAGAGTGGCCATAAATAAAGTAAATCTTTTCATATTGCGTACATTTGAATTAGTATTGCAAAAATACATGTTTTTACTCTTTATAGTTCGCGGGGAGAGTTCCAGTGAGCACCCTTACTTTACATAAACCTTTTTTCCATTAACGATATTCAATCCCTTCTGCGGGGAGCTGAGGCGCTGACCCTGAAGGTTGTAGATGTCAGTTTTGGCTTCTACCTTATTATATATGGTTTCTTCAATTCCCGTCGTCTCAGTTTCGAATTCGCCAGTGAACAGCTCATTACTATTCTCCACAGTTACGGTATAGCAACCTTTTGCGTAGTCAGAGATGTCAATGCTGAGGCCTACGATGGTAGCAGCGTTGACGGTTTTCTCGTAGACGGCATGGCCTGATTCGTTAAAGATGCGTACTTGGTAAGTATCGTCGAGTGGGTCAAGATTGATGCCTAACAATTTGCTGTTGTATTCACCATATAGTGATTGCTCCTCGTCACTCCGCCTTGGAGTTTTTGGCTGCAACTTGGTAGTGTGGGTAAAGTCGAAGCGTTTTTTGAAGATTCCCAGCCCCTCA
>JAFSRW010000046.1 GCA_017445925.1 Bacteroidaceae bacterium
CAAAAAACTACAAAATGTTTTGCTGACATTGACCCTCTGGCTCGGTGTCAGCGCGGTAGCCTTTGGCCAGACAGCCAATGGCGTGGTAGTTGATGCGCAGGGCCAGCCCATCCCGGGCGCCGGCGTCATCGTCAAGGGAACTGCAACGGGAACCATGACTGGTTCTGACGGTAAATTCGTCATCAATGCCCAGCCTGGTACTACCCTTGAGATTTCCTGCATCGGATACGCTACTGTATCTGTAGCGGCCAAGACCAACCTCCGTATTGTCCTTCAGGAAGACGTTGAATTCCTGGACGATGTAGTGGTGGTGGGTTACGGTACCCAGAAAAAAGCCAACCTGACCGGCGCCGTTTCTACGGTGGATGTTGGCCGTACCTTGTCGGCTCGTCCCATGAATGATGTGGCTAAATCCCTTCAGGGTGCCGTTCCCGGCCTCACGATTATGAGCAACAGCGGTAACCTGGGCGCATCGCCTACTTTGCAGATTCGCGGTCTGGGTACCCTGTCTAACGAAGCTAATTCTAACCCGCTCATCATTGTGGATGGCGTTCCTATGGATGACCTCTCTTACCTGAATCCTCAGGATATTGATGCTGTCTCTGTGCTGAAAGATGCTGCGTCTGCCTCTATTTATGGTAGCCGTGCTGCTTTTGGTGTAATCCTGATTACCACCAAGAGCGGCCAGAAAGGTGACAAGGTGTCTGTAACCTATTCCAATAACTTTGGCTTCAAGACTCCTACCGTATTGCCTAAGTATGCCAGCGCATATGATCAGATGGTCGCTTTCCGTGAGGCGAAGATCAGAAGGGGTGCTACTCCCGAACTCTTCGGTATGGTTATTACGGAAGACTATATTGCCAAGACCAGGGAATGGGAAGAGCGTCATAACTGGACGCCCGCCGGTTACCGTGAGGTAGTCCTTGGCGACGACCTGGATGTAGCTCTTGATTATACCTACATGGATGCCAGCGGTAATTTCATTCATGACCCCAACTCATATTCTGCTGCTGTTTTGAAGGAAAAGGGCTGGACGCTGATGCAGTCTCCCGGTCAGGCTAATTATTATGCCGACTGGGATGTGGCTGGCATTTTCTATAAAACCTGGACTCCTTCGCAAAACCATAACCTTTCTGTTCAGGGCACAACGGGTCGCGCTTCTTATTATCTCTCCATCGGATTTGACAAGGAAGAGGGCACGCAGCGTTTCCATCCCGATCAGTTGAAGAAATGGAATGTCGCTGGTAATGTCAAGGTTGACGTTAACAATTGGCTGCAGGTGGGTGGCCGCTTCAACTTTGAAGACCGCACCTATACGCAGGGCTATTGCGCCAATACCGGCATGGGTCAGGGAACCCTGCAGTATGTCTGGCGTTGGGGCTCTTTCTTCGGCCCTTATGGTACCTACAATGGCAATGATTTCCGTACTATTGCTTATATGAAGCAGGACGGAGATGATGTAAACAAAGGCTTGTTTACCCGTATGACCGGTTTTGCCAAGATTCAACTTGCCAAGGGCCTTACTTTAAATGCCGACTTTACTTACAATATTTACGACAGCGATCGTAAGTATCAGGAGAAGGCTATTTACGGTATCAATAACTGGTCCAGCATCGCAGCCGCAGATGATACTGGTAAGTATGCCGTCTCTCCCACGTGGATGAAAACTTACAACGCCATCGGCCAGCAGGGCTTCCGCAGCACTTCTTATGTGTTTAACGCTTATGCCGATTACGTAACGACCTTCAATCAGGATCATAACTTCCACGCAATGGTGGGCGTAAACGCAGAAAGTGGTGAGAGCTCCCGTTTCGTGGCCTATCGCCAGAACCTGCTGGATGCAAGCCTGCCCGAGTTCGCACTCGCTACGGGTACCCAGAATGTTCATAACCCTGATCTTTCCAGTTATCCTTGGAGACCGTCCCATCGTCAGTGGGCTACTGCAGGTTATTTCGCCCGTGTAAACTATGATTACAAGGGAATCTACCTGCTCGAAATCAATGGTCGTCTGGATGGCTCTTCCCGCTTCCCTTCCACCAAGCACTGGGGCTTCTTCCCCTCCGCTTCGGCTGGTTACCACTTCAGCGAGGAAGAATATTTTGCTCCTCTGAAGCAGGTTGTTTCCAATGGTAAGTTCCGTGTTTCCTTCGGCGAAATCGGTAATGAAGCTATCGGCGAAAACATGTTTGTTTCTACCATTTCCAGCGGGAATGCCAACTGGGTAGGAGCCGGCAGTTCCAAGCTTTCCCAGTACGGCATGCCTAGCCTGGTATCCAATGAACTGAGCTGGGAACGTATCCGTACCCTGGACCTGGGCCTGGATATGGGCTTCCTTAATAATGAGTTAACCCTGGGTTTCGACTGGTATGAGAGAAATACCATGGATATGCTCGCCCCGGCCGTTTCCATGCCTGCTACGCTGGGCGCTGCTGCTCCTTACCGTAACAATGGTACCCTCCGTACCCGCGGTTGGGAACTTTCCCTGGGCTGGAACCACGTGTTTAACAATGACCTCCTGGTTTATGCCAACGTTAATATTGGTGATGCCAAGTCTGTCGTGACCAAGTGGGATAACGATGCCCGCCTCATCAACTCTACTTATGAGGGAAAGGTTTATGGCGATATCTGGGGCTTCGAGACCGATCGTCTCTTTACTCCGGAAGACTTTACTGGCTTTGATGCCAAGGGTAATCCTACCGGATATGCTGCCGGTGTTGCCAGTCAGGTCGGCCTTCAGAATACGGACTTTATCTATGGCGTTGGCGATACCAAGTATAAGGATCTGGATGGTAATGGTGTAATCGATGGTGGTAAAGGTACTGCCGAAGATCATGGAGACCTCAAGGTCATCGGTAACATGATGCCTCGCTATCAGTACAGCTTCCGTCTGGGCGCTGCATGGAAGGGCTTCGATATTGACATGTTCTTCCAGGGCGTTGGTAAGCGTGATGTATGGAGCCAGTCCTCCATGGTATTCCCTACCGTCCGTAACGCCGATGCTACCCTCTTCGCCAATGAAACCGACTACTGGAAGGGTTCCTTCGAGAACGGCAAGTGGACCACAACTACCGGTTACAACACCACTTACGCCCGCCTGTTCTCCGGCGGTAACGATAAGGGTACCGTGGCCGGCATCGATAACGGTAATGCCAACTACTATCCTCAGAGCAAGTACCTCACCCATATGGCTTACCTGCGTCTGAAAAATCTCACGATCGGCTATACGCTTCCCGAATCTCTTACTAAGAAAGTGAGCATCGAAAAGGTCCGCATTTACTTCAGTGGAGAGAATCTCTTCGAGCTTATCAACAAGGCTAACGGTCCCTTCGACCCTGAGACCGGTGGTATGAAGCCTACCAGTGGTACTGGTGGTAGCGGTAGCCACACCAACTCCGTGTTCGGCCGTGTCGATCCTTTCTACCGTACGCTCTCCTTCGGTATTCAGGTTACTCTCTAATGACTGTCTTTCAGATTTAACGAATAAGGACAAACGAATATGAAAAGAGTTTTATTTTCTATAGCAACTTTGGCTCTGGCTCTGGTCTCCTGCAACAAGATGCTGGATAAGGGCCCGCTGGATTCCTTCGCCGACTCCAACTACTGGAGCACTGAAAGCAGCGTTGAGTACTATGCCAATTCATTTTATAACGATTTCCTCGGCTATGGAATCAGCACTGTAAACGGAACTTATTTTGCCACGTTGAATGATAACCAGGCTGGTTATGGCGGTTTCCGTGATTGGCAGTACAATGATGTGAAGGTGTCCAATTCTGCATGGAACGATGCCTATACTGAGATTCGCCGCGCCAATATTATGCTCAATCGCATGGAAGGTGTAGAGATGTCAGACGAGGCTCGCGGACATTGGCAGGGCGTAGCCCGTATGATGCGTGCCCTTCAGTATTATGACCTGGTTCGTCGCTTTGGCGATGTCCCGCTTATCAAGCAGGAATTGCAGGTCGCAGACAAGGATCTTGTCTTCGGCCCTCGCGTAGACCGTGACGAGGTGATGGATTATGTCCTGGAGGACTTGGATTTCGCTGTCTCCCATATCTATGATAAGGTAAATCGTACAGCTTGGAGTGCCGATATGGCTCGCGCCATCAAGGCCGAGGTCTGCCTCTATGAAGGTACCTATTGCAAATATCGCGTAGCAGCCGATGGCCAGAAGGCCCCGGATGCCACTCGCGCCAATAAGTATCTTACCGAGGCTAAGAATGCAGCATCGGCTATTATGAGTAACAGTGCTTACGTGCTCAATGATTCTTACCAGGCTAACTTCAATTCCATCGACCTGGCCGGAAACAAGGAGATGATTCTTTATAAGCACTATGTGAAGGATGTCCTTGCTCACTCCCTGCCGGATTATACCTGCTCATCTTCGAGCCAGGCGGGTATTACCAAGGATGCCTTCGATGCTTATCTGTTTACCGATGGTAAGCCTAAGGCTACAACATCCCTGAATGCTACAGATATCTCTTCCACTCTGAATGCTGCGGGTAATATCGATATTTCCGGTCTGCTTGCCGTTCGCGACCCCCGTCTGTCTGCATCTGTAGATAAGGCTATTTTCCCTTCCTCTCATACTTGGAAGGGCCGTCTGGGCCGCTCAGATGATGTGGAAATGACCTCGGCCAGTGGATATGGCATCTTCAAGTATGACAGCGACGGTCTTGCTATCGGCTATCGCGTTGAAACTGGTAAGAACTACACCGATGCCCCTCTTTACTGGCTGGCCGTTGTTTATCTGGAGTATGCCGAGGCTTGCGCCGAACTGGGCTCCTGCACCCAGGCAGACCTTGATAAGTCGGTCAACAAGTTGCGTGCCCGCGTTGCCATGCCCGACATGACCGTTTCCCCTGCTGCAGACCCTGCCAATAACATGGGTGTCAGCAATCTCATCTGGGAAATTCGTCGTGAGCGTCGTGTAGAACTCATGTATGACTATAACTACCGTTTCTGGGACCTCATGCGCTGGCATCAGTTGGATAAGCTGGATACCAAGCTTAACCCGAACATCAAGCTGGGTGCGAACATTAAGAATGATGTCGTTGCAATGGATGCCCAGAAGGTTTCCTGGAATGCCGAAGGTTATCTGATCATCTATCCTGACAACGACCGTACCTACGATAAGAAGTACTATTTTTATCCTGTTCCTACCTCACAGATCTCCATTTATGAGGCAAACGGATACAAGTTCACCCAGAACCCTGGTTGGGAATAGAACTTATTCGCTGATTTTTGGGCGGCCCCACTTCGGGGTCGCCTTTTTTTTTGCTCATGCCATAACATATTATCTACTAGCGTTTTGAGTTTTTCTCTTTAGGCTGCCGCGCCTAAAGAGAAAAAGTTAAGCTGTTGATTTTATGTGTGTTATACTCTTATCGTATGTAGCCTGGAAATAGTATTTCCGTGCGGTAGCTATTATTTCCCATTCTAGGGCCCGGTTTGCATTTACACAAAACCTTTTGTAGATTTGCATGTATGAAAAAGGAAACCAGAATAATGGTTAATCGGATCCGGGAAGTGCTTGTCAATGAGCCCGTTCAGAAGGCATGGCTATTTGGATCATATGCCCGTGGTCAGGAAGGGCCGGAAAGCGACGTGGACCTTCTTGTTCAGATGGCTCCCAATGACCTTACCATACTGGGCTTTCTCAAGATTCAGACCCGGCTGGAAAAGGTAACCAATAAATCTGTAGATTTGATAGAGGATGAATGCCTGGAAGATTTCGCACGTCCTTCGGCAGAAAACGATAAGATCCTAATATATGAATCAGCCAGATAATCACATCATTCTTGAAAAAATTCTGGATAACATCAGTAATATAGATCTTCTGTTGAAAACCACGACAGAAGATTCTTTTATGAATGATCTTAAAGACTTTAATGCCATTTGTCTGGAGTTTATTCAGATCGGTGAAAAAGTCAATCTTCTCCCAGAAGCGTTCTATGACGAACATCCCAGCATTCCTTGGCACGAACTCTACGGTTTACGGAACCGGATTGTCCATGGGTATGAGAAGGTCAAAAAGAGCATCATTTGGGCGACCATCGTTCAGGATCTTCCCGTTATTAAGAAAGAGATTATGGGCATTCTGTCCAAGTAACCGATAACGCGTTTTGGCCCCTTTTCGCGTTGTACGTTCCGCGGTCTTTAGGCCTAACCATTATCATCGGCGCACTGCACGTAATACGTTGTTTATTAGTGTTTTGAGTTTTTCACTTTAGGCGCGGCAGCCTAAAGAGAAAGAGTTAACTATTTGATTCATAAGAGTTTTATAAGCGTGTGACTAAAATTCAACTATATAGTGCATCTTTTTTAGTAAATCCTTTTATATCTATAAAAAAAGTAATAAATTTGCCTTGCGAAACAACTGAAACTAGACCTAAAAGACCATTTGAAAAACAACACTTCATTCCTATTCATTAACCAATTATTACCTATGTTCAAAAAGCTACAGTTAGTTTTGCTGAC
>JAFSRW010000047.1 GCA_017445925.1 Bacteroidaceae bacterium
ACTTCTCTACTTCATCCTCTCGGTGTTTCCCGCCGACGCAACGGAGAACAGGCGACACATTCACGTGGTACGTCGCGGTAGCAAGAAGTCGCACAGAGGAGATACAGTAGCGAAGATATGGATAGAGGAGAATGGGCAAAAGAAAATAGAAGTGGCATGGTCGGAACTCACCGCCGATGAGGAAGCTAAGATTCTTAGCGCCATCAATGACCACTGGGAGGAACTGAACCGCCTCATTGACGACGTCTTTGCCAGCAAGAAGATACAAATTAAACGCATTAAATAATAGGAAGACAGCAATATGTGTAAATTCAAGGACACAACATTAGGAATCAAGAAGCTTGACTTTAATGTAAAGCGTGGTGCAATGGCCGCCTATCTGACGGACGGGCGGGAGATAATCGTCCCCGTTTCCATGTTCCCCGACATAAAGCACCTGACCAAGAAGCAGCGCGAGGAATGGATGATTATGGACGACCAGTATTTCTCCTTCGAAGCCCTCAGCCGCATCTATTCCGTTAAGGATTTAATGGCACTATAATAGGTGTTAAGCTAATAAGGTAAAAAAAGACAATGAAAAAACATATTATCTGTTAAAGTGGCTTAAATGTGGTCTCGTTTAGCTTCAAGCCCCCAAACATACAAACCATCATTCTTCGGAACTGATGGTTTTGTTTTTATGGATGGTTTCTGGTCCAAATCAAATAAAAGTTGTAATTTTACGGCGGAAATGGTATAAAATATGCGTGGTGTACTACTATTCTTCTCCGTTCTAATGGTTTCTGTATCCGCTTGGGCACAGGAAGTGGAGCTGCAAGGCCGTGTGGTGGATGCTGAGACAGGTGAGGCATTGCCATACGTGAGTATTTATGTAAAAGAAGGGAAAGGAGCGCTTACCAATGCCGATGGAGAATTCATGTTGTGTGTATCAAAGGAAGATATACTGACCTTCAGTTACGTAAGCTATGAAAAACGGCGAATAATAGCATCT
Organism: Bacteroidaceae bacterium; assembly: GCA_017445925.1. Lineage (GTDB taxonomy): Bacteria > Bacteroidota > Bacteroidia > Bacteroidales > Bacteroidaceae > Physcousia. Next base: position 992 of record JAFSRW010000047.1, read on the forward strand.
GAGGTTCCTAAGGTAGTCCGATTAAAAGCTTTTGAACGGATGCTCAGTGAGGTGGTAGTGAAACCTGTGAACGAGAGGATGGTGCTGAAGCAGGTAATGCGGAACCTAAAACGGGACTACAAGAAACACAAGGAGGAGAGGCAAGGATATTACTTACGTGCCCTGATGAAAAACAGTAAAGACAGTTATCTGGTAGAGAGCCTTATGGCAGGACTCTCTGCCGTAAATTTGCGTAACGCAGAGACATTGAGCGGAAGAAGCGGCAAGAACGCAAAGGGGGGCGAGAGCGAAATGAAACTTCGTCTTACTAATATTCACCATTTGGCAGAACTTGGTGCTCGTACCTACCAGAGCGCGTATTGGGAATCGGTTATCAAACCGCTCACCAGTATGGCAATGATAAAGAAATACTATAAAGTGGAAATGGAAACACTGCATGGAAGCGATGGAGAGAAGTTGTATCGCTATACCTTCCAATGGAACAATAAACACACAAGGGACATTGGGCAGAGACGTTACTTGACAGGAACAATAGATGTGGATGCCAAAAACCTTCGTCTGCTCCGCTTTGAGGGGAATGTGGGAAACGCCTACCAATGGGTGAACCTTCAGCGGACACCCACCACCATAAAGTTTCACATGAGCTATGACTATTCTCGTGGCTATGCTGCCGTGAGCAATATAGCCGTCGAGGGTGGAAATGATAGGATGAAGTATCGTACTTTGCTGTTCGATATACCAGACGACGACCTCTTTGCCAAATCTTCTGGTTACTCTGGTGGTAATATCCTATATTCGGTAGATGTGGCTGGTTATGACTCCACGCTGTGGGAACGCTATGATATTGTGAAGCGAACCAAGGAGGAGGAAATAGCTGCTTTTGGGGATGAAGAGTAAATGACATTCGCAAAGAACTTCGTACAAAAACCGAAAACAAAAAAAAGCCTGCTACACTCCACAATTAGAGGGTAGCAGGCTTAATTATTTATTCGCCTTTGTTACTGGATATTATGCGTCAATGTTGGCATAGACGGCATTCTGCTCTATGAACTCACGACGTGGGCCTACATCTTCGCCCATCAGCATAGAGAATACATAGTCGGCAGCTGCAGCATCTTCGATGGTAACCTGCTTGAGCAGACGGGTCTCTGGGTTCATGGTTGTTTCCCACAACTGCTCGGGGTTCATTTCACCAAGACCTTTGTAGCGCTGTGTGAACATACCCTCTTCCTTACCGCCGTTGTACTTCTCCATGAAGCGCAGACGGTCTTCCTCGGTATAGCAGTATTCCTCTACCTTTCCAATCTTGCAACGGTACAGAGGAGGCGTAGCGATGTAGAGACGGCCATCGCGGATGAGCTGGGGCATGAAGCGGAAGAAGAGTGTCATCAGAAGGGTGTCGATGTGAGAACCATCGACATCGGCATCGGTCATGATGATGGTCTTGTAGTAGCGTAGCTTGTCGTAATTGGCCTCCTTGTAATCATCTGGGTTCAGTCCGAACTTAACGCCCAGTGCCTGGAAGATGTTGTTTACCTCTTCGTGCTCGAAAGCCTTATTCCACATTACGCGTTCTACATTGAAAATCTTACCACGAATGGGGAGAATAGCCTGGAAGTGGCGGTTACGTCCCTGCTTGGCAGAACCGCCGGCTGAGTCACCCTCCACGATAAAGAGCTCGCCTGCTGCAGGATCCTTGTCGGAGCAGTCTGCCAACTTACCTGGCAGTCCGCCACCGCTCATGGGGTTCTTGCGCTGTACATTCTCACGAGCCTTACGTGCAGCTACACGAGCCTGAGCTGCCAGTAGCACCTTTTCTACGATGAGCTTGGCCTCGCGTGGGTTCTCCTCAAGGTATTGTGACAAAGCTTCGCCTACAGCCTGTTGAACAGCTCCTGCTACCTCGCTATTACCCAGCTTGGTCTTTGTCTGTCCTTCAAACTGAGGCTCGGCAACCTTGATAGAGATAACGGCAGTTAAGCCCTCACGGAAATCCTCGCCACTAATCTCGATGTTGTTCTTTGCTAACTTCTCCAGTTCTTTTGTGCATTCTTGTTCAGCATAAGTTTTGAGGGTACGGGTAAGTGCAGCACGGAATCCCTGCAAATGGGTACCGCCTTCAATGGTGTTGATATTGTTAACGTATGAATGCAGGTTCTCGGAGTATGCCGTGTTGTACATGATGGCTACCTCGATGGGAATGCCCTGCTTCTCGGTATTCAGATAGATAACATCATTGAAAAGTGATGTACGGGTGCTCTCGATGTAGCGGACAAAGTCCTTCAGACCACCCTCGCTATAGAATTTTTCTGTACGGGTCTTGCCTTCCTCGTCAGGACGAAGGTCGGTAAGCGTAATGGTAATGCCTGCATTCAGGTATGCCAATTCACGCATACGGTTAGCCAGAATATCGTATTTGTATGTGGTTGTGGTAAAGATAGTCTTGTCGGGCCAGAACTGCTGACGTGTTCCGCGCAACTCTGTTTCGCCGATAACTGCAACAGGAGCCAAGGGCTTGCCAATGTGATACTCCTGCTGGTATATCTTGCCATCACGGTAAACTTGTGATACCATCCTTGTAGAAAGGGCATTTACACAACTAACACCCACGCCGTGCAAACCGCCGCTGACTTTGTAGCTTCCCTTGTCGAACTTACCTCCGGCGTGCAGGACGGTCATTACGACCTCAAGAGCGCTCTTGTGCTCCTTTTCGTGCATATCAACGGGGATACCACGACCGTTATCCTGAACGGTGATGGAGTTGTCCTCATTGATGGTCACCTCGATGTGTGTACAATATCCGGCTAAAGCCTCATCGATAGAGTTGTCTACCGTTTCATAAACAAGGTGATGTAATCCCTTTTCACTGATGTCGCCAATGTACATGGCGGGACGTTTACGTACAGCCTCTAACCCCTCCAAAACCTGGATGTTAGAGGCACTGTATTCTGCGCTGTTCTTCTGTAGTTCTTCCATTATTTAATAACGACATTAATTTTGGCACAAAGATACGAAAAATCGGGCGGAATACAAAATAAACTAGTTTATTTTTTATTCCCGAGTGGAAGTATTTTAGAAAAGTCTTTCAGATTTGCCAAAAAATGCAAACAGGGGAGGGGTAAAAAACAAAAAAGCAGCTTCCGTATGGAAACTGCTTTTGTTGTGTCCGCTATGACAAATATTGTGCGTATTAAGCCAACTTCTGAATGTGGCGAGCCAGCTTAGACTTCAGGTTTGCAGCCTTATTCTTGTGAATAATGTTAACCTTTGCCAACTTGTCCAGAGCCTTCTGAACACTTGGGAACAGTTCAATAGCTGCAGCCTTGTCTGTGGTTGCACGCAATTTGCGTACAGCATTACGCATAGTCTTAGCGTAATATCTGTTGTGGAGTCTTCTCTTCTCCTCCTGACGGATTCTCTTGACTGATGATTTGTGATTAGCCATTTTGAATTTTAGTTTTATTTTTTGTTCTTTTGTAGTCCCTAGGAGAGTCGAACTCCTCTTTAGAGAATGAAAATCTCTCGTCCTAACCGATAGACGAAGGGACCAAACCTTCGGCATTTAGCCAGTGCTTTTGAGGGAGTTTCCTCAATTGCGGTTGCAAAGGTAGGCGTTTTTCGTTGACTGGCAAAATTTTTTTGAAAAAAAATGTAATTTGCATAGTAAAATTAGACAATGTGATAAAAAAAACCTCTTTTTTTGGTAACTTTACAATACAATAATGAACTTTAGAAGGTATGTTAGAGAGGACGATAGGAGTTGTGCTTCATCAGGTAAGATACAATGACGAGAGTGTTATTGTGAATATCTATACCCAACTGCATGGCAATTTGGGCTTTCTGGTTAAAATGCCCAAGCAGAAGCGCAGTAATGTTAAGACGCTCCTATTGCGTCCGTTGAACATATTGGAAGTGGATTTTGATTATAGGCCGAATCAGGCATTACAGCGGATTAGTGATATGAAGCTATATACCTCTTATGATTCATTGCCTTACGATCATATCAAAGGGACGCTTTCTCTCTTTCTTTCAGAGTTCTTGTACCATGCTTTAAGGCACGAAACGGAGAACCCTTCTTTGTTTCTTTATTTGTGTAACAGTCTGCAATGGTTGGACCGTTCAGAGAAAGGAGTAGCTAATTTTCACCTTGTATTCTTGATTCGCCTTACCCGTTTCCTGGGTTTCTGGCCTAATGTTCAGAAAAGCGCTCAAGGAATGGTGTTTGACATGAGAGAGGCTACAATGGTAGGTATTATACCAGTACACGGTCAGTATTTAGACTCGGAAGAATCTGCATTCCTGCCTCACCTGTTGAGGATGGATTATGCAACGATGCATCTTTTTAGGTTCAACCGTCAGCAAAGGGCAAGAGTGCTGGATGCTCTGGTGGAGTACTATCGCATGCACATCCCAGAATTTCCTGAACTGAAATCCTTGGATGTGCTGCGGACAGTATTCTCGTAGATTTACTATACCTTATTAAAAATTGAATGTCAGAATTCCATCTGGCTCAGGCTCGGATGGGGTGTCCATTGATGGGGTTGCTGCTGGCTTGGCAGAGGCGAGCTTGTTCAGGTCTTCCTTAGTGCGACGGTAAGTGGGCAATGTTTCTACCATAGAAATGATATCGTCATTGTCGAGTTCGTCGTCCCTGAAGATGTGAACATACCGACGGCGTCTGGGTGACGTAACATCGCTTCCGTAGTACATTTCGATACGCTCACCCTCTTTCTGCTTTTCTTCAGCAGCAATAGCAGCCTTTTCGCGAGATTGCTGCTCAGACATTTCTGATATGCCTGGAACATTCTGCAAGCCGAAACCGGTAGCGAGTAAGGTAATCTTAACCTTATTTCCCAATGAACTGTCTGTTGCCAATCCCCATTTTGTTTCAACGTCTTCGCGGAACTTTCTCATGAAGTCGTTCACCTCATTCATTTCCTCCATCATAAGGGCTTCATCTTCCTTGTCGCTGCAGAAGTTGATATTCAGGAGTACTTTCTTAGAGTTGAAGATATCGTTGTTATTTAACAGAGGGCTGTTCAATGCCTCATTGATGGCCTTTGTTACACGATTCTCCCCTTCTCCGTATCCTGTGCTCATGATGGCTACGCCACCATCTTTCAGAACGGTTGTTACATCCTGGAAGTCGAGGTTCATGATACCGTGCATGGTAATAATCTCTGCAATGCTCTTTGCTGCAATGCTAAGCGTATCGTCAGCTTTTGCAAAAGCAGTCAGCACGGTAAGTTCAGGGTAGATTTCGCGAAGTCGTTCGTTGTTAATGACCAGCAGGGCATCAACATGCTTGGATATTTCTTCTACGCCATCCAATGCCTGGTTAATTTTCTTATTGCCTTCGAACTTGAAGGGAATAGTAACAATTCCGACGGTAAGGATTCCTGCATCCTTGGCGCACTGGGCAATGATAGGAGCCGCACCGGTACCAGTTCCTCCGCCCATTCCGGCTGTGATGAATACCATGCGGGTTCCATCATTGAGCATTTCCTTGATTTCGTCCAAGCTCTCCAATGCAGCCTGTCTTGCCTTTTCAGGACGGTTTCCTGCTCCAAGTCCGTCTTTTCCTAACTGCAGATGGTTGGGTATGGGAGAGTCGCTTAACGCCTTTTTATCGGTATTGCATAGAACGTAGGTAACATCATGTATACCTTCACGATACATGTGATTAACAGCATTTCCGCCACCACCGCCAACACCAATGACCTTGATGATGCTTTGTGATGCTTTTGACTCGAAATTAAATGAAATGCCTCCTTGGTTGAAATTCATATTGTCTGCCATAATACATCCTACTTTTACAGTTAATTTTCGTCAGTTATCTCTTCCTCTTCCTCCTCTGGGTCGGTCAACATCTTCTTGATCACATTAAATACATTATGTATCTTCTTCTTCACATTGCCATCCTTCTTAGGCTTCTTCTCTTCCTCGGGCTTTTCTTCTTGCTGGCTATCGGCACCTTCCAAAACAGTAGGTTCATCTTCCTTTGGGGAGATTTCCACTGTAGACTCTTCTGCTGCTACAGGACTCACCTCTGTTGCTTCAGGAGCTTCACCAACGCAGTTTTGATCGCCTTTCAGCAATAACGCCATAAGTGTGTTCAGGTTGCTGTCTTCCGGAATGTGAATGTTTGATGCCAGTTTGATGTTCAGTGGCAACCCTTTTGCAAACCTGATTTGCTTATCAGTTTGAGTATACTCTGTAATGGCTTTGGCAAGATTCTTAGCCTTGCTTGCTCCACCTGTTAATAGTATCCCTGATAGCAGTTTGTCTTTGTACGGTTCAATATGAGCCCAGATATTAACGATAATCTCCTCATATCTGGCTTCAGTGATATTATATAGTTCACCTTCTGTGATGGTACGATCAAAACTTATCTGAATCTTGTTCTTGTCTGGCTCCTCTTCGCTCTCATGCCAAGCTGTACCGTATTTAAGTTTAAGCTGCTCAGCCTCTCCTAACTCTATGCTCTTTGTACTGATGTCTGTAGTAACATTGTTACCTCCCAAGGGAATGACAACAAGGTGACGTAGCAGATTGGAATAGTACACAGAGATAGTTGTTGTGTCAGCTCCGATATCCACCAATGCGCATCCTGAACGCTTCTCGTTTGCGGAAAGCAGACTATCTGCCAGACAGATGGGGGAGATAAACAAATCTGCCACCTCAAGACCGGCATTCTTGACGCATCGTTCAATATTCTCGCTCATGCCATTACGGGCAACCACATTAATGAAGCGTGCTTCAATCTGCTCGCTTTGCATACCTACAGGATCTTGAATATACCGATTGCCTATTCTGTATTCCTGAGGTATTACATCGTGGATTTTAGCTTGAGGATATACAATACCATTGTTAATCTCCTTTAGTTGATCAATCAACTTATTGTCGATGAGTGTTTTCTCTGCAAACTGGTAAGGAACTTTATTCTCCAGTGTTCTCAGAGACTGACCAGACAATCCCATAAAGACACGCTTTGTGGAAATGCCTAATTCCTCATTTATCTTCTTTACAACATGCGAAATGGCTTGCGTAGTTTTGTCGATATTATCGACCAGTCCTTTCCTGATGGAATCATTGGTTTCTTCTTGCGCAATAGCCAAGATTCGCATGGTACCGTCTGGCTCCCTCTTACCAGCAATGCCCCTAATGGCGGTGGAACCTAGTTCCACGGCAACGATAATGTCCTTTTCTGCTCCCATAGTCTATATTTTTTTTGTGTTATTCTTCTTGGTACATACTATCTGCCCGTTATATGACAGATTAATAATGGAATACTTGTTCCATCCTGTTTTACTGAGTCCGTTCTTATAGAATACCATAAGGTTATCCAGTTTCTTCCGGAAGTTTTCTGCTGTTCCTAATACTATTATATGTTCTCCAACTCTGGGGTATAACTCTATCTCACGGTTGCTTGTTACGTGAATCTGTTCTATCTGTTTATCCCAGAAATCATCTTCGTAAATGAATTTTGCCAGCTCCATGAGGTTCTTCTTTGCATATTCTTTTGTGATATTGCCCGTTGCGACGCAAAGGTCTATGTTCATATTGTCCACAGGCATGGTGGCTCCGCTTCCGTCAAGGTAATAGTTGTTACCGTTATCCTGTATCACATGAAGGATGGGCCGTTGTGGAATAATCTGAATACACAGATGGCTTGCTGCCGAGCAATAACATCTGGCACTGTCGATATAGGGATCCTTCTTTAGGATATCCTCTAACCCCTGTATGTCGATGTTGCTTAGCTTCTGCCCTTCTGCAAAGACTTTATTCTTTGTTAAAATATTATGTATGTAATCTGTGGTTACGAATCCACCTTCCAGACTGTCTGTTATCTGTATGTCCACAGCTTCGCATACACGATCTTCCGTACGTTGGGAGAAACGTACTATTGCGAAGACCAGATAGCCTGCAACCAACAGGAGGAGTATTACTTTGATGGCAATTTTCATGATAATGGCTTGAGTATTTCTGTTATTTGGTCGGCATAATTCTCAATATCTCCTGCTCCTAATGTGATGAGTACATCAAATCCCCCCTGACGTACTACATCACATATTTCCTCTTTCTTACACATCTGCTTTTTTATACCAGAACGCAGGTTGTCATAGATAAGTGCGCTGGTTACGCCAGGGATGGGCGCTTCTCTTGCTGGATAAATGTCAACTATTGTGACATCATCCAGCAGAGAGAGGGCATCAGCAAACTCGCGATAGAAGTCTCTAGTTCTTGTGTACAAATGAGGTTGAAATATTACTTTTATTTTTTTTCCTTCATAAAGTTGCTTGATGCTAAGCAGGCTCTGACGGATTTCTGCAGGATGGTGGGCATAGTCGCTTAGATAAGCCATCTTGTCGGTCTTCAATCGGAAGTCAAATCTGCGGTCTACGCCACCAAAAGATTCCATTCCTCTGCGGATTTCTTCTTCATTGGCACCTGCTATCTGTGCGAGTGCTATAGCGGCAATACCGTTCTCAATGTTCACGCTTACTGGAACGCCAAGTTTGATGTTCTTTATGTTCCCAAGTGGTGATATCAGATCGAACATGATTTCTCCGTTGCCAATCTTTACATTCTCGGCATGGAAGTCGCCTTCTTCGCGGCTATAGGTATAAGTGGTAACACCATCTTGTGTATTGGGCTTCATCTTCAATCCAGTATGCAGGATAAGGTATCCGCTAGGCAAGATGAGGCTACTGTACTTGCTGAAACTCTCCAGATAGGCCTCTTCTGTTCCGTAGATATCCAGATGGTCGGCATCTGTGGCTGTGATAACACTGGCAAAGGGAGTCAACCAGTGGAAGCTGCGGTCGAACTCATCAGCTTCAATCACTACGTATGGGCTTTCTTTGCTAATGATATAATTTGTACCGTAGTTCTTGGTAATTCCGCCAAGGAAGGCGTTACAGTCCACATGGCTCTGATGCAGCAGATGTGCTGCCATACTGCTGGTGGTAGTCTTACCATGAGTGCCTGCCACACAGAGTCCCTTCAGCGAACGGGTAAGTATACCCAGAACCTGAGCGCGTTTCTGTATTTCAAATCCGTTCTGACGGAAGAATACCAGTTCCTTGTGTTCTGCTGGTATAGCCGGTGTATAAATAACAAGAGTAGAGGCTACGTTCTTACATTCAGCAGGTATCAGTTCTACATCCTCTGTGTAGTGAATAAAGGAGCCTTCTTCCTGCAGCTTCTTGGTCAGGTCGCTGGGTGTCTTGTCGTAGCCACCCACGGTCATGCCTTTGTGTAGGAAATATCTGGCAATGGCGCTCATTCCTATACCGCCTATGCCGACAAAATATACGGATTTTATATTGTCCAGATTCATATCTTTATTCCTTTACTAATTTTAAAACCTCTTCTGCAATGACGCGTGCAGAATCCTTATATGCCATCTTGTAGGCATTTTCTCCCAGAGTCTTCAACTTGTCTGCATCCACTACGGTTGTCAGAGCAAGCGGAATAAGCTCAGTTACTGCGTCTGCATCTTTGACGTACAAAGCAGCCTGCTTGTTTACCAATGCCATAGCGTTATGTGTCTGGTGATCTTCTGCCACATTGGGACTGGGTACCAATATGCTTGGCTTCCCTAACAGACAAAGTTCGCTGATGCTGCTGGCTCCAGCCCTGCTTATCACAAGGTCAGCCAGTCGGTATGCCATGTCCATTCGGCTAATAAAGTCTGTTATGTACAGATTGTCAGGAACAATCTTGTCTTTCAACTCGTTGGCTATGGTTTCTTTGTAATAGCCTCCTGTCTGCCAGATAAACTGAACAGGAGCTTGTGCTATCTTATCAAGATTTTGGAGAACACTTTCATTCATAGTCCGAGCACCCAGGCTTCCTCCAACAAGGAGTATGGTGGGAACATCGGCTTTGAGGTTAAAGGCAGTAGCAGTTTCTTCTTTTGTGATGCTGTTGTTCACCAGATTCTGCCGAACAGGATTACCTGTGAGCATTATTTTATCTTTTGGGAAGAAGCGTTCCATTCCTTCGTATGCTACGCAAATCTTGCTGGCTTTCTTAGCCAGCGTTTTGTTGGTCAGTCCTGCAAAACTGTTCTGCTCCTGAATCAGGCAGGGGATGCCCAACTCATACGCAGCATTCAGGGTAGCAGAACTGGCATATCCTCCTACTCCTACTGCCACATGTGGCTTAAACTGGCGTATGGTCTTTTTGATAGCCTTCTTGCTTTTCAGGAAATCCCATAGCACGCCTATGTTGGCGGGTTTCCATAGGGGACGCAATAAGCCTCTGACAGGCAGCCCCACAATCTTATAACCAGCTGCAGGAACCTTTTGCATTTCCATTCTTCCCTCAGCACCTACAAAGAGAATCTCTGCCCGGGGGCATAGCTCTTTCAGTGCATTGGCAATGCTTACTGCAGGAAAAATGTGTCCTCCAGTTCCACCTCCGCTTATGATGACTCTCAAATCTTCCATATACCTTATATATATATTAGATAGAATACTCTTCTTTTTTCTTTGCTGTTCTGCTTACGCTTAAAATCATACCGAAATAGGCGCAGTTTACAAATGTACTGGTTCCGCCACGACTGATTAATGGAAGCGGCTGACCTGTTACAGGGAATGCTCCCGTAGCAACAGCCATGTTCACCATAGCCTGAATCACTATCATTAGGGCCAGTCCCATAACCAGATACGATGGGAACCTCGATTTGCACCTACTGGCAATCTTCATTGACTGCCACATCAGTAGCAAGTATAGGAACATTACCCCAAAGAGGCCAAAAACTCCCGTTTCCTCAATGATGATGGCATAGATGAAATCGGAATATGCCTGTGGCAAGTAATCGCGTTGAACAGAATTGCCCGGACCTTTTCCTATGATGCCGCATGTGCCGATGGCTATGTTGGCATGCGTAACCTGTATATTCTCTGTTAGCGGATAGTCTTGTGGGTCTTCAGGTATCTCACTATGTGTGGTAAGACGGTGAACCCAAGTGGGAATTCTGTGTAATGGTCCTTGTGCCATTTTTTCCATCGTTTCCTCGGATTTGGATAGGGTATAGACTGCTGTTCCTCCTAACACAAGGCCAGCTAAGACTAACCCAACAATGATGGCAAGATACTTCTTGGGTGCTTGTGCATAGAATAATATACCGAAAATGGTTATACCTATAATACCTGCGGTAGAAAGATTCTCGGTAGCAATAAGAAGCAGGACGAAAGCTGTTACACCCAGAACCCATTTGGTGCCTATCTTGGAAGCTCCTTTCTCGTCCCTTGACGTAGAGAGTACGAATGCAGCGAAGCCAATCAGACCCATTTTTGCCAACTCAGATGGTTGGAATGAAATCCTGCCTATCTCAAGCCAGCGTGCTCCACCGTTAATCTTTGTGGTAAACAATACAATAATAAGCAATAATATGGATATGGCTAGTACGACAAGTGAAGCGAGTTTGAACCAGTTGCACGATATCTGCGTTATGAGCCAGGCAAAAACTATTCCTATACCCAAGAAAGCACTATGACGTAATACGGGGTCCCAATAATGCCCGCTGGAATATGTCATAGTGCTTGTGGCACTATATACTTCAATTACTGATATCATGCAAAGGAATAGGAATACCATCCATATTACCATGTCGCCTTGCAGCCAGCTTTTTTCCTTCAGATTGCTCAGTGTCATATCTTGTTGCTCCTTTGTTCCCGTTTTCGTTTTCGTTTTCAACTCACAACGCCCTAACCAGTTCCTTGAATTGCTCGCCTCGGTCTTCCATGTTCTTGAAAAGGTCAAAGCTGGCGCAGCAGGGACTCAGTAGTACGGTATAACCTGGCTTAGCCATTTTTACACATTCTGCCACGCAGTCCTTCATGCTGTGTGTATCTGCTATGGGTATTCCCATGCCGTCAAAGAAGTTATGTAACTTTGTGTTATCAGCCCCCAGGAATACCAAACCAGCACACTTCTTCTTCACCAAATCCTTAATGGCATTGTAGTCGTTGCCTTTGTCTTTTCCTCCAATAATGAGAATGGTGGGGGTGGTCATGCTTTCCAATGCGTACCAACAGGCATCCACGTTTGTTGCCTTAGAATCGTTGATGTACTGTACACCGCCCACACGAGCCACTTTCTCCAGTCTGTGCTCTACGCCTTCAAAGTCTCCCAAGCTTTCTTTCAACGTTTCATCTTTGATGCCACTCAGGTGTGCGGCAATTCCTGCTGCCAGACTGTTATACATGTTGTGCTTGCCATGCAGACTCAGACCTTCCTGCTCCATGTTGAATGGGGTAGGGCGTTCAATTACGTAGTGGCCATCGTTGATGTAGCCAATCATACCGTTTTTCTTAAGGATACTGAAGGGGCACATCTGAGATTTTATGCCGTATTTCTTCAATTCTTTTGCAATAATGGGATCGTCTGCCCAGTATACAAAAGCATCATCTTCTGTCTGGTTCTGCAGGATTCGCATCTTGGCATCTGTATATTCCTGCATGCTGTTATGGTAGCGGTCCAGATGGTCGGGGGTGATGTTCAGTAAAACGGCAATATTGGCACGGAACTTATACATGTTATCGAGCTGGAAACTGCTCAGTTCAATGACATAATAGTCATATTCCTTGCCTTCAGCAATCTGGAGTGCCAGACTTCTGCCTATGTTACCTGCCAGCCCCACATTATAACCTGCATTCTTGAAGATGTGATAGATGAGGCTGGTGGTTGTGGTCTTTCCGTTAGAGCCTGTAATACAAATCATCTTAGCATGGGTATACCTGCCGGCAAACTCTATTTCGTTGATGATAGGAATTCCTGCCTCTTTGGCTTTAACAATCATCGGAGCATTCTCTGGGATTCCAGGGCTCTTAATGATTTCCTTGGCATTCAGAATCTTTTCTTCTGTATGATGGCCTTCCTCCCACTCAATGGCATATTGTTCCAGCATACTCTTGTATTCTGGTTTTATGGTTCCCATGTCGCTGACAAAAACCTCAAAACCTTTCTTGAGTGCCAGGACTGCTGCACCCACGCCACTCTCGGCTGCACCTAAAACAACGATTCTCTCTTTCATCCTGCTTTAATATCTTATATTATCACACTTCTCTAATCTCTAATCCCTAATCTCTAA
>JAFSRW010000048.1 GCA_017445925.1 Bacteroidaceae bacterium
GCGCTGAAAGCATCTAAGCACGAAGCCGGCCACAAGATGAGATCTCCTTATGAGGGTCGTCCCAGACGAGGACGTTGATAGGAGGCAGGTGTAAAGACGGCGACGTCAAAGCCGAGCCTTACTAATTGCCCGAAACTTTCCGGCGACAAAGGGTCGGTTGTACTTCCAGCTTAATACAGCTTTACATTTTTGCCTTTCGCTTGATTATGTCAACCCCTATAAAGTTTAGGGTTTAGAGTTTAGTGTTTAGAGAGATAAATCTTTAACCTATAACCCTTAACCTTTAACTTTTACGGCATTCAGGTGGTTATAGTGGCGGGGTTCCACCTCTTCCCATTCCGAACAGAGAAGTTAAGCCCGCCCGCGCCGATGGTACTGCACACCCGTGGGAGAGTAGGTAGCCGCCGTTTTTAAATGAAGAAACCCTTCGAGAGAAATCTCGGAGGGTTTTCTGCGTTTATAGGCTACCCCTCTCCTATGTGTTCATTGACAAGTTTCTTACATACATTATTAACTTTGTGCATTAAGGGCTGACATTACTACTATTAAGGGGCGCAAAATTTTTCCTTTATAGTTTTCGGGCTCCTGAGAATAAGATTATCAAATAAAAGTTGTAAATTTACGGCGGGAAAGGGATGTAAATATGCGTAGTATACTACTATTCTTCGTCGTTTTATTGTTTTCTGTATCCGCTTGGGCACAGGAAGTGATAGTTCAGGGACGTGTGGTGGATGCCAAGACGGGTGAGAAACTGCCGTATGTGAGCATCTATGCGGGAGAAGGGAGGGGTACGCTGACTAATGATGACGGAGAGTTTAAACTGAAGGTGCAAGAGGACGATGTGCTGAAATTCAGTTGTATTGGTTATGACAAGCAGACAATCGTTGCCAATCAGATGCCCGGTACCATCCGACTGAAGCCCTACACTACCCAGTTAAGTGAGGTCACTATTCAGATTATGAACAGTAAGGATGCGCTGAAACGCACCATAAAGAATCTGAAACAGGACTATAAGAAACATGGCAAGATGGGAAGGACTTACTTCTTCCGTACCATGACGGAGATGGAGAAGGGTACTTTCATAGCTGAGGCGTTTATGAAAGCACGATCAGTGGGCAACCTCCGCTCGGCTACCATAATGAGTGGCTTGCAGGGTCGCTTAACCGATGAGGATGAGGAAATCATGAATTTTGACCGTACTGATGTGCACCGTCTGTCAGAAGTAGGTCCTGCCGCACACGACAGTCACTTTTGGCAAAGTGCCTTCAAACCATTGTCTGACTACTCAACCCTGCGCAGGCATTACGACATAACCATGCAGCACATGCATGGCGAAGACGGGAAATCGCTCTACAAGATAGATTTGGCTTGGAAGGAACATCAGGCTCCAGAATACAGACATAGGAAGAACATTACGGGTACAGCATACATAGATGCAGAAACTTGCAGACTGCTCCGCTTTGACGGTTCTTGTAACAATTATACTGTAAGATATGGTTCTTTATTGTCTTACTCCACAACCATCAATTTCCATTTGGAGTATGATTACAGCCAAGGTGCTGCCTCTGTATCACATCTGGCCATACATGGTGGAACGGATGTGTCAAGGTATCGCTGTCTTTTATTTGCCATAAGCGAGGACGAGCAACAACCTGAGGGGATTTCGGGTGGAATCGGTTCCAACTTGGTATCCGCCTTGCAGGATGCTGGCTATGATTCCACCCTTTGGGCCCAATATGACATTGTTAAACGTACGAAGGAAGAGGAGGAGGTTGCCTTTGGCATCAGTAGCGACAGTCTGCAGAAGAAGAGAAAGAAACCCCGTTATCCGAAGGCTTTCCGCCCCCTGATGGAACGTCTGGATGCCTTTGGCAAGGCCCTTCCGCAAGAGAAGGTTTACGTTCACATGGACAACACGTGCTATTTCCAGGGCGACACCATCTGGTTCTCTGCCTATCTGATGGAGACTGATACGGGGAGCCCTTCGGGAATCAGCGGCGTGCTGTATGTGGAGCTGCTGAATAACGACGGCTATCTGGTGGAACGCAAACTGATAGAGATGAAGGAGGGTAGGGGCAACGGCTTCTTTGCCCTGAACCATCAGATTCAGTACAGCGGATTCTACGAGTTGAGGGCTTATACACGCTGGCAGTTGAACTGGGGCGTATTTGACCACAGGCATCCCAGCGGTGCCGGTTTAATGTTCGGTGATAAGGAGGTGATGCAGGATTACTATCGCGACTACGAAAAGCTTTACAGCCGTGTATTCCCCGTTTACGACAAACCTGCTGTACCAGGCGACTATACTCGCGAAATGACCTTGCGCGTGATGCGTCGTTCCTTCAAGGCAGATATGGACGAGAAGGAAAGAGAGCCTGTGCTCACCCTCTTCCCCGAAGGTGGAAATCTGGTGGCGGGTGTAGAGAACCGTGTGGCCTTTGAAGCAGCGATGTCAGACGGGGAACAGTTGGAAGGTGCTCTGATTATTGGAAATGATACGGTAAGGACGGTTAACAGAGGTAGAGGCATGTTTACTATCGTTCCTGAAAAAGGAATAGAGCACGAAGTAACCTTCATCTCCACAACTGGTAAGAAGGTTTCTGCCAAACTGCCCAAACCGGAAGAGGAAGGTGTGGCTGTACAAGTAACGCAGGAGGGTGACAGCACGGTGATAACAGCACAGATTGTGGGTATGGATGCAGACAGTCTGGCATTGACCGTTATGCATGAGGGAATGCTGGAAGATTACAAGGCCCTGGCCGAGGGGCAGCGTATGAAAACAGGCGGGCTGAAGCCTGGCATCCATCAGGTAACCGTCTTTGATACGCAGGGAAGTGTGTTTTCCGACCGCCTCTTCTTTGTCACAAAACCAGATTTGGCAGAGCCTACGCTTGCCGTATCAGGCCTGCAATATAAGAATGCCCCGTATGAACCAATCAATCTGAGTTTTAAAGCCTCCCTTAGACGGGGAGGTTTGGAGGGGTCTTCCCTTTCTGTAACCGTTCGTGATGGCAGTCAGGCCGATGCGTTGTTCGACAATGGGAATATTATGACCGAGATGCTGCTTAGTTCCGAGGTGAAAGGCTTTATTCCCAACCCAGGTTGGTTCTTTGAGAAGGATGATGCAGAGCATCGTCAGGCTCTGGATTTGCTGATGATGACCCAAGGGTGGCGACGGTTTGTATGGCGTCACATGGCAGTGCCGAAAACGTGGGACCTGACGCAACCAGATGAACAACTGCCTGTTATCAAAGGGCACGTAGGCACCAATCCCAACAGGGTATCTTTACCCTTGGCGGATAATTCGCCTGGTTATATTCCCGACTCGGAATTTTTCAAGAAGGAAGAGCCTGGTGGCATTACTAAACCGTTTGCGAATAAGAAGGAAGAATCAGCCTTTGAATTGAAAAATATTCAGAGTAAAGACGGTTATTTGGAGATCAAGAGTATCAAGAGCTACGGTAGTGTCAAGAGCGTTGACTATAAGTACATGGCGGGGTTGTCAGGGAAAGCCAAGGCGCCCAGTCTGATAGTACATGCAGAACTTGCAGATACCGACAGCAAAGAAGCCATTGCGGGTGACTATAGCGTAAAAGACGGCCAGTTCCGGATATTGTGCCCCAAATTCTATGGCAACAGCGTATTCTTCCTTTCGGCTGCCGATGAGAATAAACTGAAAAACAGGAAAAAGAAGTACCAGTGGATTCAGATGGCCCAAATGGAGGATTTGCCTCCCAAGGTAATAAGGAAACATGAAATAGGCGAAGCCGATTACCGTGCTTACATCTCATGGCCATATCCGCGCTTTGTGAAGCCATACGCTTTCTATCAGTCCCACATGCCTCAGGACGATAAGGCTGCGGAGAATGCAATCCCCTTTGAACTGTTGGCAGATACCGTCAAACTGATGCGAGAAGTCGCCGTTACGGCAAAACGCAGAAACAGACTCAGGAGGTTCGACGATGCCTATCCAGCCTTCTCGGTCGATGCGTACGAGGCTTGGAATACCATAGAGGATGCAGGTGTTCCCTTGTTCAATTATGTGGATATCTCCAGACAGTTGGTTAAGGTGTATATGAACAACTACGGTTTGCCTGAGCCACCTATGGGAGAAAACAGCCGTATTCAACTTCAGTTCGGGTTAAGTCCCACCAGACGTGGGTTGCCCCAGTACATCGACATTCCTCTTGATTCGCTTTATCATCCCAAATACCTGACATCCGTTGGGCAAGGGTTTGATTTCTCCCCGGGAGAGCGACGCGAATATTTTGGCGATGAACGTTATCACGAAGACCCCAGATTTCTGATAGACCGTTTTGTGGTATATACCGATTATCAGCCTCGGCACGAAGGCAGTCAGCGCTATGCAGGAGCAAACCGACCGGAGACCCGTGTGGCAGTATATCCCATTTATGAGTGGAACAAGCGTCCCATCTATCGCGACCGTAGGTATATTCTGCCGGGCTTTGCTTCTCCTGCCGAGTTCTATAGTCCTGACTACTCCAGTCAGATTCCGCCAGAGCCAACAGACTATCGCCGCACTCTTTATTGGAATCCTAATCTGAAGTTGGATGAGAATGGCGAAGCTCATATAACCTTCTATAATAACTGCCGAACCACTCACCTGAGTGTAGAGGCAGAAGGGCAGGCATTGGACGGGACATTGCTGTGGATGAAAAAATAGAATAAATAGGGATTTATTGCTCTCTTTTTTGCTTTGCTTTTTACTGTTTTAACGCTCAATCCATCGTTTTTCTGAAAAAATAGACTTATTTTTCGGTTATTTTATAAAAAGAAAACAAAAAGGTTGTTATATTTGTGCTCAGAAACAATAAATCTAAAAAACGAGAAACCAAACATTATTAGCATGAAACAAAGATTACTTTATGGTTTTCTTGTGCTGTTCGCTTTGATGACGGGCAGTACGAGAGTGTGTGCGCTGGAGCAGGATGCTAACGGCGTTTATCAGATTGGTACAGAGCAGGATCTGATAGATTTTGCTGCTGTTATTAGTGGTGGAACATATGACGCAAAGGCCGTCCTGACTGCCGACATCGCCCTTACCAGCGTTTGGGAGACACCTATCGGAAGTGCTGCAGGTGGTGCCTTTACGGGTTTCTTTGATGGCCAGGGTCACAAGATTACCGGCTTCGAGGGAACGAGTCATGGAAAATTCGGTCTCTTTGGACTCATTAAGCAGGCTACCGTGCAGAATTTCAGCCTTGCCGGTAAACTGACGGCAACTAACGCAGATGGTTCAGCAGCACATGGTGCAGGAGCCATCGGATGGTCAGAGAGCAGCCACATCTCAGGTGTTCACTCTGCATTGGAAATTACCATTGCGGATGCCGAAGTTCACCATGTAGGTGGCGTTATAGGTTCTTCCCAGAGTGGTGGTAATGTAATCCGTTGCTGCTCATTCAGCGGTTCTTTGTCGGAGGAATTCGGCAATACTGACTGCTTTGGTGGAGTAGTGGGTTACATGGGTAGCGACAGCCTCGTAAATTGCGCTAACTATGGTACCGTTTCTTACTTTGCCTATAATGGATATGTAGGTGGTATTCTGGGTTATCTGAATAACACAGGCGCTACCATATTAGGCTGTTTGAACACAGGTAAGGTAACTTATACCGGTGAAGGTGAGCCCTCATACGGTGGTGCTATCATTGGCCGATTGAGAGATCACAATGCAGCCAGACACCAGAACAGCGTATGGTTGGAAGGCAGTGCTCTTAAAGGAAGTGGTGAAAACAGTGTGCCAACAACAGTATCTGTTACTGCTGAGCAGTTGGCAAGCGGAGAGATTTGTTACCTCATGAACACCGACCAGACTCAGATAGGTTGGTACCAGACTTTGGGTACAGACGAAATGCCTGTATTTGATGCTACACACGGTCAGGTTTATATGAACGGTCATCAGCATTGTAACGGCGACGCATACGATGGTGTTATCTATTCGAATGAGGATGCAGGCCTTGTGAAGGATGATCATGTTATTGTGGACGGCTTCTGCTCTTACTGCGGTCTCTTCGACGAAACTTACCTGCAGCCTAATGCTAACGGCTATTACGAGATAGCCAATGCAAAGCAGTTGGCTTGGTTCGAGCGTATGGTAAATACGGGTAAGGATACCCTGAATGCTGTTCTTACAGCCGATATTGACTTTACACCTTTAACAGAAGATCCCAAGTTTGCGTGGGTACCCATTGGAGACTGGGGTACGAGCCGTGGAGTAGGTAGTGCTGCTTACAGGGGCCACTTCGATGGTCAGGGCCATAAGATGACCAATTTCAACTTTACTGCCGGTCAGAACTACTTCGGTGTATTCGGTGTTGTTTCTAATGGTGTGCTCATTGAGAACTTCGAGATTTACGGTGAGGTTACCTGCGGTTATAAGACCATGGGTGTTGTGGGCTATACTCGCGACACAGAGACCACCATCCGTAACATTCACAGTTACCTGAACATTTATAACACAGCAGTTGGTGACAGACACGGTGGTATTGTAGGTAGTGCTGTTAATGGTACAACAAATATTATCAACTGTACTTACTCTGGAACATTGGACGGTAAGGACGATGCCGGCAGCGGTAACTACGGTGGTATTGTTGGTTACATCAACAACAACACCGCAGCTATTGTTAACATGACCAACTGTCTGTTCGATGGTAAGGTTATTAATACTGCAGATGCTCCTGGCGGTTGTACCTTCGGTGGATTCGTAGGTTACAGCAACAGTGGTATTGTAACCATCAAGAACTGCTTGTCTATCGGTACTGTACAGTCAGCAGTATATGGTCAGTTCTTTGGTGCCGTTAAGCAGAGCAGATCAGCGATTATCAATAGCTATTATATGGGTGATGTAGTTAACGGTTCTGCAAGTACCGTTGAGATTCCCGCCATTGAGACCAATCCTGATGAGTTGGCCAGCGGTGAAATTGCATGGAAGCTGAACGGGGAGGACTTCTTGAATGCTGTATGGCGTCAGTCCCTCGGTGAGGATGAATATCCAAAACCCACCTGTGTTGGCGCACTTGTATATCAGACTGCCGACGGATATTCCTGCATCTCTGAGGAACATCCTGAATCATTCGATACATTCCGTGATGGTATAATTGCCAACGAAACTGCCTTTGTTGAGGATGAGAATCTGTTTGCTTACCGTCCATTGGTTAATGAATATAAGGATTGCATCAGCTCTTGGGAGGCAATTGATAATCTGAACGACTTCCTGGCTGCTTACGAGGATGCTGCCAAAGTAAAGGAGAGCATTAAGGAATCTGCTACAAGCTATGCCATTTACGCAAAGGCATGTGAGGATGCTGCCAACTATGTTAAGGATAATGGTCTGGAGGGTGAATATACCGACTTCCTGGTAACTTATCTGGAGGAAACCATCGAGCCTAACAACGACTATCCTAACGGTAGTGCTCCCTACATTATGGAGAACTGTAACCTTGACAACGATGCTCTTACTGCTGAGGTTGCCTTTGTAAACAAGATGCTGGAGAATGCTCTGGCTGGTGGCGTAACTCCTGGAACTGAGATTACCCGACTGATTACCAACCCCGACTTCACAGAGGGCGAGGATAAGTTCGAAGGATGGACTAAGGAAGCTGGTGAGGGCGCAACTTTTGCTACTGGCGGTGTTCAGGAGATTATGAATATTGCCCGTGGTAAGGATGGCACCTTCAATATCCAGCAGACAGTTTCTGAACTTCCCAATGGTTACTACATGATGGCTCTGAACGGCTTGTTCCTTGATGGTGGTGATATCTACTCTCAGTTCTATGCTGGTCAGCTGTATTTGAACAATACCTATAACTACTTTATGACTTCAAGCGAGGATATTATTGCTGAGGCTGATGCTGTGGATAAGGTGAACTGCCTGATCAACGAGAGTGATAACATCAAGGATGATGAATACAAGGTGGATGAGGAACTGATAGGTTATGTACCTTCTTCGTTCAAGGGCTGCTCTTACGCTTACAATGCAGGTCGTTACCCCAACTTCTGTGCTACAGAGGTGACAGATGGTACGCTGACCATTGGTATGCGTAACCTTGGTGCAACAGGTAAGGGCGACTGGATGCCATTCGGCAACATGCGTGTTTACTATCTGGGTAATGCAGAAGAGGCTAACGAGAAGCTTGCTGAAGTATTGGAAGGATTTGTTGCCCGTGCTCAGGTAATTGTAGACTTTGAGAACAGCGACGGTTATGACGATGTTGCCAAGAAGCCCAATATCTCTGCCGACTTGAAGGCCAGCCTGATAGTGGCAATAAGTGGCGTGGCTGATGCTGCTACTGGTGAGCAGAAGATGGCTCTCATGAATACCTTCTCAGATCTTTTCAATCAGGTTCATGCTTGCCGTAAGGCTTATGCTGCAATGGCTGTGGCTGCCCAGAATCTGGCTAATGCTATCAGCGATTTGTTAGGCTTGGGCATCATTACTGAGGAAGAATATGACGAATGGGATGCTGAGATTTATGATGCCATAGGGCATTTCGTTGATGGAACCGTTTCTACCGAAGAGGCTCTTGCCATTGCAGAAAGAATGAACATTATGGATCAGATGATGCCTCAGGTAGATGGTGTTTACCAGTTGAGTACTCCTAAGCAGGTTCAGCTCTTCTCAGTTGTAGTAAACAATGGTGAGGCTAATGCAAAGGCCGTTCTGACAAACGACATCGACATGAGCGAGGTAGAGGCTTATATACCTATTGGAACTTATGATAGCGCTCCCTTCTCTGGCGAGTTTGATGGTCAGGGTTATAAGATTACAGGCTTCAACCTGACAACAAGCGCCAACGGTGCAGGATTCATCGGATATGCAAGTGGTGCTACTATTAAGAACTTCAAGATTGAAGGTGCCATAGAATATTCTACTGGTACAGGTGTGGGTGCTGTAGGATGGTCAACAGGTTCAACTCTGGAAAACATCCACTCCGGTCTTAACGTTACTGTTATAGGAATTGCACACCACATGGGCGGTGTCTGCGGTCACTTGAGTGAAAACAGTAAGGCTATCAACTGCTCTTTCTATGGTACTATTAATGAGACTGCAGGTAGCCACGACTGTATCGGTGGTATCGGTGCTTATTCTAACAATGGTATTAGCTATACCAATTGTGCTAACTACGGTACTATTACCTATACCAATGCAAGCGCTTACGCTGGTGGTATCTGCGGTTATGTTAACAACGACTCCTTCACTGGTGTCTTCAACTGCCTCAATGTAGGAACTGTTAAGATGGCAGATGGCACTCCTACCTATGGTGGTGCATTCGTAGGTCGTTTGCGTTCTCATGCTAATTCTCAGTTCCTGAACAACTACTGGCTCCAGGGTAGTGCTCCAAATGCCAGCGGTGAGAATGGTATCACAGCTAATGTTGTCAATGAAGAACAGTTGGCAAGCGGTGAGGTTTGCTTCAAGCTGAACGGCGATGCTGAGATTCCTGCTTGGTATCAGAACCTTACAGGCGATGATAAGGATGCTTATCCTGTTCTTGATCCTACTCATAAGGTAGTTCTGTACGACGAGACCAGCGGCTATTACAATGAGGGTGATGAAGATCCTGATGGCATTTCTACCATTGAACATTCAACATTGAACATTGAACATTCTATCTACAACATGGCTGGTCAGCGTATGAGCAAGTTGCAGAAGGGTATCAACATTGTTGATGGCAAAAAAGTACTGTATTAAGAGCTTACCTAATAGATGAAAATAAAAGCTTGGAAGTTTTTTCCAAGCTTTTATTTTGTATTTCCCTCGCTTACTCGTAACTTTGTCCCCCGTATGCGATACTTTATAACGCTTTCATACGACGGTACACGCTATCACGGCTGGCAGATTCAGCCTAATGGCGTTAGTGTACAGGAGACCTTGCAGCAAAGCCTCTCTACCCTCCTGCGTCGCGAAATAGAGGTGGTTGGTGCTGGGCGTACTGATGCTGGTGTGCATGCCCGTATGATGGTGGCTCACTTCGATTTCGATGAGCCTTTGTATTGTCCTCAGCTGGCATACCGTCTGAACAAGATTCTTCCTCAGGACATTGCTGTGCAGAAGGTGGAACAGGTGGCTGACGATATGCATGCACGCTTCTCGGCTACCAGCAGGACTTACCATTATTTTGTGCATACACGCAAAGATCCTTTCTGCCGCCATTATAGTTGGCTCTTACATGGGAAGATTGATTTTCAGGCTATGAACGAGGCTGCTCAGCTATTGCTCCAGTACACCGATTTCACCAGCTTCTCCAAGGTTAACACAGATACTAAGACCAACCTCTGCACTATCACGGAGGCGCATTGGGATGAGATAGCTCCAGGGCAATGGCGATTCACCATTACGGCTAATCGTTTCCTGCGTAATATGGTGCGTGCTATCGTTGGAACCCTCATAGAGGTAGGCCGTGGCCGTATGACCAAGGAAGAGTTCTGCAAGGTAATAGAACAGAAGGATCGTTGCTCTGCTGGTGAGAGTGTACCAGGGAACGCGCTTTTTCTCTTCAATATCCGATATTGATGAGAAAAAGGTTAAAAGGTTATTGAATCGTTCCTAAGAACAAGAATACCATTCCTAATAGAACAAGGAAGAGGTCAATGGCTTTGCTCTTAAGATTCTTCTCGTGAAAGAGGAAGGCCCCAATCATAAAGCTTACCACCACGCTGCTTCGGCGTACCATGCTGACTACACTCACCAGTGCTCCAGCCTCGTGCAGAGAACAGAAGTAGGCAAAATCAGCTATACTCAGGAAGATACTTATCAGAGGAATGCTCCACACCCAACGGAAGGGCGTTCCTTTTTGTCGGCGCGGATACCAGAGGGTCAGTAGAACAACGCCCATCATCAGGCATTGGTAGAAGTTGTAATAGCTCTGGACGGTCAGTTTGTCCAACCCTACGCCACCATCTTGGGGAGAGGCCAGCAGATACTTGTCATACAAGCCACTAAGGGCTCCTGTTATGGCTGCTCCCACAATGCAGAAAATCCATCGGTTATGACGGAAATCAATTCCCTCCTTCTTGCCGCTATGACTCAGCAGGAAGAAACTCAGTATGGCCAATGCCACACCTATCCATTGATATAGGTTCAGTCGTTCACCAAATATCAGAAGCGCACCTAACAGCACCATTACGGGCCTTGTAGCGTTAATGGGGCCCACCAGCGTAAGGGGCAGATGTTTAATGCCTATGTAGCCTAAAATCCAACTGCTGAGTACAATGCACGCCTTTAATATAATATACTTCTGCACCTCCCATCCTCCAAAGGGGGCATTTATCGCTAAGGGTAAGAAGATTAGGGAGCAGAACAGCGTGTTCAGGAACAAGACGGGAATTACGGCATTCTCCCTCAGCGAATGCTTCTTGCATACATCATAACACCCTAATAAGGCTGCTGAAAGAAAGGCGTAGATTATCCACATTTTGTTTCAATTCATAATTCACAATTCATAATTCATAATTCATAGCTTGACTGCAATAGAATGCAAGGAATTCTCTATTGTTTTCTTCTGGTCTTTAGTCAACTCTGTGGTTTGGAGTTCCCATGTCAGCGTGGTGTCATCGGAGCTCAGGCTGGCCTTTATAAGCGGAAGTTGGCGTAACAGACCGCATATCTCTGAATTGGCATCAGGCTGAAAGAAATCGTCAGCCTTGGGGCGCTCCAAAACGTAGTCAACAGGTTGCCATTTTACATTATAGAATAGCACCTCGCTATCTGCAGCAGGCCCTTGGAAGGTGTGCACCAGACAAAGAAGTGAGTCGTTAAAGATTTTCATTTCCATGGTGCTTTTCTCTGACAGTTGAAGGCGCAGATAATCGTTGGTAAGGGCCGTCAGTTCAGAGTAGGTGTCGAACTTGTTCTTTACCCTTGCTCTCATGCTGTTTTCTATAAAGTCTATGCAGTCCAGTCTGTTGTTCTTGGTCATCAACGGGAATATGCTGTCAGGAGCCTGAGCAAACACATCGCGCATCTTCATCTGCTGAGCCCAAGAGTGAAAAGTGAAGAGTGAAGAGTGAAGAATCAAAATCACTACTGCAAACACGCTACGTCTCATAATATGATTGAATTTTGAATTTTGAATTATCAATTATCAATTATCAATTATCAATTGTCAATTACCATAGGTCTCACCAACTCCACTCGGTAAGGTTTTTGCTTGCCTCCACCGAAGCCTCCACATCATCAGGCAGATTCGGAAAGAAATCTATGCCCGTTCTGGCTTCTAGATCATCAATGCTGATGGTGTAATCCTTAATGTTGCTGGCCTTGTTGTTCTTGTGCTCAGCCCAGAAGGCAATAGCGTGGTACTGGTCGTTATTGTCCTGCAGCAATATCGCCATCCAGAAATATCGAGGCACGGGGATGCTGATTCTGCCACCCAGCTCTTCCTTACTGAACAGCGGATTGGGAACGCTTGCCGTGGGGGTTGTGGTGCCGCCTTTAGTAATAAACAGCATCTTGCGTTTCGTCTTGTTATAGCCCAGATTATGCACCCAGTTCTCCATACTCAGCCAGATACCACTGTTAAAGTTGTATAGCTGAGGTTGCATGTTGGAGAGATAAAAAGTCTGTCCGTTGGCATGCTGGGACATTAGCCTGTCTACCGAGTTTACGATATGTCCGCGTGTGAATCCGCTGTTGTAGTAGTCCGACAAACGTGTACGATACGCCAACGGGATGATAGAATCCTCCTGAAACGGGTCGCCATCGTAGTACGCCCCCTTCCAGATAGTTCCATTCCAGTTTTGGCGGCTCCAGTTGCTAACAGCATTCTGGTCCGTAATGGAGTAGGCTGCCCAGCGTTGTGTTTTCTGCTCCTTGTCCCACTCCTCGGTATAGGTGACACCATATTTATTAGTGCTGTGTACAATAAACATGCTCTGGTCCTTAACAACAGGAACCTCCATTCGCTGCATGTAAGCTTTAGCCTCGTTACCAATAAAGGAAAGCGGGTAGTCCCCCTTTTGTTTAGGGTTGACGTTTTCATCCTTGTTGCATGCTGTTAAGCAGGCAATCGTGCAGAGTAGAGTCAGAATGTAATAGCGTTTCTTCATTTTGTGGGATGGAGTAGGGGTGTTGGTAAAGAAAAAGAGGTGCAGACGTTTGTTCATCTACACCCCTTCATCTGTTATCTTCTTGTCTGAGGCCAACTCGTATTACTTCTTAGTGCGAGCATAGCGGCTCATGAACTTATCAACACGACCGGCTGTGTCAACCAGCTTGCTCTTACCAGTATAGAAGGGGTGAGAGGTGTTACTGATTTCAAGCTTAATCAGGGGGTAAGTTTCGCCCTCAAATTCAATTGTGTCATTGCTCTTAGCTGTAGAGCGGCTCAGGAACATATCGCCATTACTCATGTCCTTGAACACTACGGGACGATAGTTGTCTGGATGGATTCCTTCTTTCATTTTTCTTTTGTTTTGTGCTCCCGAATTTCCTTAAACGGAAGGTGATAAGGAGCTGTTATTAATAATTTTGCGTGCAAAGGTACGCTTTTTTTCCATTCCCACCAAAAGTTTTCCCAAATATTTCTGCAAAAAAGAGTGGGCACCTTTTCAGATGTCCACCCCAAACGTTTAGTTAATTATAGGTATTTTTTATGATAAAACGGCAAAAAGCCATCTTCTTTTCCTCTTTTATTACTGCAAATATATGAGTTTTTACAATAACATCCAAACAATATTTAACTTTTTTCAAAAAAAGTTTCTCTTGTTTGACTAAGTTACTTTAGAATGTCCAACCGAATGTGGCGAAGTGAGTCTTAGAACTGCCTGCTGTCTCATATAGGAGAGTGTAGCCAACAGAGAATTTCTCCTTGAACTGCAGACCAAGTCCGTAGGTTATGCCAAATGCACTAGTCTTAGCGCCGCCAATGTAGCTGTAACCCATAGCCAGATTGGTGTAGCCACGCAGATTGTCGTTCCAGAAAGAGGGAGAAAACAGGCGAGCACCAGTCTTAAAGCTCATCATCCAACCGTCACCGGGCTTCTTAAAGGGGGCATTGAACTCAAAGTTCAGCACATCCCATGCCAATGTGCAGCCTTCAAACTCGGTAATGGGTTTCTGGTAACCAACGCCAAAGCCCCATACGCCTGTGCCGTTAGCACCACCTAACTTAATGTCAGCAATTACGTTGCCGTTAAAGAAATTCTCTGCGCTTGCATTCATGCAAAAAGTCATTGCCAATGCTGCGAAAAGTAATTTTACTGCTTTCATAATAAAAATAATTTTAGTTAGTAATTATGTTATGTTAATGTTATACGTTATCCACTTTATCAATGCAAAATTAGGTTTTTTCTGTCAAAATACCATAAAAAAAAGGTAATTTTTGCATTTTTACCGATTTTTGAAGCAAAAAATAAGGGCAAGACCATAAGGTCAAGCCCTTTTATCATTGACTAAAGTTTACTTTAGAATGTGATACCGATAGTAGCGAAGTGGCACTTTGTCTTACCAGCTGTCTCATACTGCAGTGTGTAGCCAAGAGAGAACTTCTCCTTGAACTGGATACCAGCACCGAAAGACAGACCAAAGCCGTGGTGAGCCTTCATAGAATCATCTACAACTACAACTGTACCTGTTGTGGGATCATACCATGCACCAATGTTGCCCTCTCTCCATATACCACAGCTATAGCCAGGAGCCAAGTTGGTGTAAACACGGAAGTTGTCGTTCCAGAAAGTAGGAGTGAACAGACGCAAGCCAGTTCTTACAGCCAGCAGGTCGAAATCAGCAGGAGAGTTGAATGGAGCTGCATAGTCAACACTTACTACATCCCATGCCAGATTCCAGTTGTTGAACTCCTTGATGTTCTGCTGATAGCCAAAGCCAACGCCGAAACCGCCAGCACCAGCAACACCACCAAATTTAACATCAAGTGTAAAGTGACCATCTTCTGCACTTGCGTTCATAGCAAAAGTCATTGCCAATGCGGCGAAAAGTAATTTTACTGCCTTCATAATAAATAATGATTTTAGTTAGTAATGATTTTAAAAACACTCGTTTTATTTAATTTTCTGCAAATATAGGAGATTATATAATACGCTCCAAACAAAATTTAACTTTTTTTCAAAAATATCAAAAAAGGCAGATTGGGAAAATTAATTCCAATTCTGCCTTTTGCACCTTTTCGTTCCCGTTAACGTTAGTGTTACTGGCCACAGGCCGTTTCAAATCCCTTCAGCATCGGCACAGCTGGGAGCGCCTTGCCGTTTTCCACTACAGCCATGGCATAACCTATCAGTAGCCATTGTGTGGGATGCTCTTGGGGAGAGCCTAACACTTTGTTGGGTGCGATACCCGTATAGTCCGAAACGTGGCGGATGTACGCCTCCGTGTTATTCTCCTTGGCTGGAGCCCATCGGGACACAATGTCCCTGATGGTCTTCAATCCATACTTCCCATAGTATGTTCGGCAGAGAATCACAAAGGCGGCTCTCCAACCATATTCCATACTATAAAACTGGACAAATTCAGCATCTCCCTTGGGGGAAGAGTTGTTATCGTTAGCGTTAACGTTAGCGTTTATTTGTCCCTGCCACTTATCCTTA
>JAFSRW010000049.1 GCA_017445925.1 Bacteroidaceae bacterium
TGGCGGTGTCCCGTCACGGAGATTTCGCTGAGCATCTTATCCCATGCCACGGAATCGTTCTCCGCTGTAGTCTCATTCTGTGCCTGTGTTATTGTGGTCATCAGGCAAACCATTGAAAATAGAATCAGTCTTCTCATTTTAATATGATGTTTTACTCATTATTGTATACACACAACAACGCAAATCGTTCAGCTTTTAACATTAGCGAGTGCAAAGGTACGGTCATTTATGTCTGACAAACGAATTTTCTTCCTGACATTTGTCTTACATTTGCCTATTTCACATATGATACACGCGGCTCATGCCGTCGGCTTCCATCGGGGCTATCGGCCTGACCAATTCGCAAATCCACAACATGACAAACCTTTCCCGCGCCACCGTCTGGCGCTGGGTGAAAAATTACGATTGGGTACTGGAAATGGAAAATGTTTAAGAGTAACACCAACTTTTTTCATTAACCCCCTCATTTTTACCCGTAAAGTTACGGAAAACGGTACAAAAAAGCCCTCGGCAAAGCCCGGAAATCGGGTGCCGAGGGTGAAAGTCTTAACTTAAGTTGAGAGTTTCTCGGGAAAAATTTGAGAATTACTTCTTGGTTTTAATAAGAATAATTTGCTTGGGGATTGTCTTGTAGATCTTCATATATTCTTTAGAAAATTTCTGGAAATTCTTGTCTTGAGTGTTTTTGATAACTGTCATGGATTCTATGTTAGATGATGACAGCGGTTGAATATCTGTATATGGGACAATCTTACCATCCAGCACAAAAGCAATCTCATCAGCTTTTACATGAATAATATCTGTAGAAACTCCTGTATTAACAGGTTCGTCAGATTTTATTGTTTTGGATGCTGAGAGAACCTTCACGCTCTTCACTTCCTTTCCGCCTGTTAGCTCTGAGGTAATAATTGAATGAAGGTTGTGTTCCGGGTCAATGGAATAGTTGACGATAGTCTTGCCTACTAATTGTGATCCATCGAAATTTTCGACCTGCTTACCATCTATCACGTAGATTGCCTTTCTCGTTTCCTGTGCACTCATAGTTGCAACAGAGAGTACTGCTACAAGCAGCAATAGAATCTTTTTTTTCATCTTGAATAATTTAAAGGTTTATTAATTGGGATTTTAGTTCAATCGAAGTTCCATCAGAACATCTTTTTAACATGTACGAACTTGGTGGCTCATTTGGAGAAGAAGTTTTTATGATAAAGCCATCATTACATGAAGATGCTGTTATGGTCATATCATCACCTCCTACATCAGAAAGGATAGTAATGGTTTCCAGTAATTCGGAGGTAGTAATCTCGGAATGCTCTTCTGTATTGTCTCTATGGTGGATTGGCAAGAAAAAGACAACACATATTATAGCGGCAACTGCTGAAAAAATCCAGCGCAGAGCAACAATCTTGCTTTTCTTATTCCCTCTTTGCATTAGACAGTCGAATTCATCAGCCTTTTCTTTAGAAATTTCAGACCGTCCGATGAGATTGGAGGTTTGAAGCATGAGCAAAACATCTTCTTCCTCGGCGGAGAGGGCAATGTCGGTATCGCTAAGGAAATCAGCCAACAGGCGTTCTTCCTCCAATGTTGTCTCGGCATTCAGATAGCGCCAGATGAATTCCTGACGTTCCTTTTTATCATTGAGATTTATCATTTCTTTTTCCTCCCTATCTTTAATAGTTCCATCATTTTCTTTCTTGCAGCACATATCATTGTCTTTGTGCTGGTGGGCGTTGCATTGCAGGCTGCAGCGATTTCCACCATTGACATTCCTTCGGCCCGCATCATCAACATTCGCTGTTGCGTTCTTGGCAGTTTTGCCAAAGCATTTCTTATTATTCGCTCGGTGTCGTGAGTAATCATCAAGTGATCTGCTTGTACGTTTCCGATGATGTTGCAGGTCTCGTCAAGTGGCATATGTTGCTCTTTATTGAGTTTCAAGATGTCGATGCACACGTTCTTTGCAATCAACAAAGCCAGTGCTTCGGGCTTCTGATATTCGCTTATCCTATCTCGCATCTGCCACAGACGCAAAAAAGTTTCTTGTACGGCATCCTCCGCGTCGTAGGCCAGTTCTTGCATGTCGAAGAAACTCCGGCAGAGGTTCATCAGCTTTGGCCGAACGGATGTTGCGATATTTTGAAAGTCTTGCGATTCCATTTTGTTTATGCACTTCTGCTATTAACACGAATAAGAAAGGGAAAGGTAAACTACAAAAATGAAAAATATCTCGTTCGAGGCATTCATTTTATGATGTGACCTTCTCCGAGAGTTAGTTCAGAAGGCGAAGTTACGGAAACGGCACAAAAAAGCCCTCGGCGATGCTTGAAAAACAAGTGCCGAGGGCATAAGTCTGAAAGTAGTTTCAGAGTTTTTTGTTGTTGGGGGTCGAAAGTGATGTCTTTTCGGATTTTGGAAAGCATCTGAGGCGTGACGTTTAGGAACGATGCAATAGCTACGAGTGGTAGATGATGCACGATGCCGGGACAACGACGTAGCAGCAACTCGTAACGCTCGCGGGCTGTGGTGCGGTGGAAATCCAAGTAATTCCTGCGAGCCTGAAAGAGTAAATGCTCGGCCACGATAGCACGCAGTTCCATTGTTTCGCCATTTTCGCGGAACCATTGCAACAATTGTTCACCACTAACTCGGAAGATTCGGCTGGGCATCATCGCCTCAATCGTTGTTTGTGCAGGACGTCCGAAGAGGCAGTTGGGATAGTCGCTCGCAAACTCGCCCTCGAACGAGAACCACGTGATATGTTCCCTGTCGTCGCTAATGCCGTGCGTTACGTACTTGAAGCAGCCCTCCGTCACGAACCCGAACCACCGCGACGGGTCGCCCTCCCGCTCCATCTGGTCGCCCTTGCGGTAAGCAACCTCCTCACCCTCATGCTCGCAAAACTCACGCAGCACCTGAAGGTCAATACTATTTCTCCCAAATTTCTGTTCCATATCCTTATTCTGTTAGTAAAGAAAAACGGATAGTGATGTGAGATGTTTTAGTCTGACGTCTCTATCTGTTCCTTTGGCCAGTTTACCAGAAAGACCTTTTCTGTGGCTCTTGTTAGAGATGTGTAGAGCCAGCGGAAGTAATCGGGGGTGAGCATATCTTCGGTGATGTAGCCTTGGTCGATATACACATGCTGCCATTGACCGCCCTGCGCCTTGTGGCAAGTTACAGCGTAGGCATATTTAATCTGAAGGGCGTTGTAATAGGGGTCTTGGCGTAGGCGTTTCATACGTTCGCGTTTGTCACGAATCTCTGGATAATCCTCCCACACGGCATTGAAGAGTTGTTCCTGCTGCTGACGGGTGAGGGCAGGGGCCTCGCTTTGTAGCGTATCTAACAAGACCGTTACATCCATCTCCAGATTATCATAATCGGGGAACCGCAAGGTGGCATCCGCGAAACGGAAACCATAAAGTTCACGCTCATTTCTGAAACGCCTTACTACGGCCACATCGCCGTTGGCAATGAAAAAGCCCCCTTCCAAACCTTCCCCCGAGGAGGAAGGCTTTCTTGATTTCCCCTCTCCTGAGAGAGGGCGGGGGGTGAGGCTTGTCCAATAGTAGTTGTTCTTTGCCACCATTACTAAGTCGTTACTGGAGAGTTCCTCCTCATAATCCAGGATTCTTGCCCTTATACCATTATTAAATATATTAGCTCGTTTGTTGCTACGGGTCACCACAATGGTTTGGTCGGTTCCACATTGGTGGTAGCTGTCCTCTAAAGCCTCTATCAGTTCATCGCCCGGCATGACGCATACATCTGGGAAGTTGGTTCGCAGACGGGGGAACTCGTAATACATCTCCTCCTGCATCAGTTGCCTGAGATGAGTAGCGTTCCAGAGGATGCCCGATTCCTGCTCTTGCCTTACTACCTCAGTCAGAAGCACTTCCATGACATCCACATTATAGCCCTCCAAAACACATCTGCTCAAGGCAGGGCTCTCCTCTTCTCCCACGGGAGGAAGCTGTGCTGTATCACCTACCAGTATCAGTCGGCAGCCTTCGCAGGAATAAACAAACTGCATCAGGTCGTCCAGCAACCGTCCTGTGCCGAACATAGAGCCCGAAAGCCCCTCGTTTGAAATCATCGAGGCCTCGTCCACAATAAAGAGCGTATGTTTATGCAGATTGATGTTGGTTTGGAAGCTATCCATGTCGATGATGGACTTCTGGCGGTAGATTCGTTTATGAATGGTGTAAGCGGGCGCATCGGCATAAGAAGAGAAAACTTTGGCTGCCCGGCCTGTTGGAGCCAGCAGCATAACGGGCTGTTTCAGTTGCAAAAGTGTCTTCACCAAAGCCGCCACAAGCGAGGTCTTTCCAGTCCCCGCATAGCCCCTCAAAAGAAAAAGTGTATTTGGGTTTCTGCTAAGTAGGAACTCTTCCCACTTATAAACCACTAAATTCTGCTCTTTCGTGGGTTCATGAGCGAAATTCCCTCTAATTAGAGCCCCTAATTCATCACTTATCATCATTCTTTTTGAAAAAAAAGCACGAAAAATCGTTTATGTAAATTAAAATTTTTATTTTTGCGATGCGAATATACAAAATAAAATACAAATAACAACATGAACAAGAAGCTAATAAATGTATTTTTAGGTCTTTGTGTAGTTGGATTGCTCTTTATCACATGGCGCAGCATCCAGGACACTGAAGATTTTGATGCCGAAGTAACAGCCCGTGAAAACGTTGTAAAGGCTCGTCTGATGGAAATCCGTAGTGCAGAGGAGGCTTACAAGGCTCAGCATGGTGAGTATTGTGCTGACTGGTCAGTCCTGATTGATTTCGTCAAGACAGGTCGCCTTCCTATTGTTATGAAGCAGGGTGTGCTTACTGATAAGCAGATGGACAATGGCCTTACCGAGACCAAGGCTGCTGAGATTGTAAACAGTGGTGATCAGGCTGCCATTGTAGCTAACGGACTGGAGAACTTCCGTCGTGATACCGTTTGGGTTTCGCTGAAGGATTCTCTGTACAACTATGAGGGCTTTGTTGCCGACTCTATGCGTTTCATTCCTTTCTCAGAAGGCGATACCTTCGAGATTGTTGCATGTCCTAACACCACACGTTCTGGTAGCATCATTCAGGTTATGGAGTGCAACGCTCCTGACAGCGCTTTCCTGAAGGGTATGGGTAAGCAGGGCGACCGCCTTATCTACAACCGTGCAGAAGAAGCAGATGCCAAGGGTGCTTATGCTGGTCTGAAGATAGGAGATGCCGGTAACAACTGGAATAACAATGCAGGTAACTGGGAGTAATTTGCTTAACACATATAGATTATCCATCCGACTTTTCTCGGATGGATTTTCTTTGTCTATCCTTTACACCGCCGATAACTCGTTGGTACAAAAGGAGGATGTAACGGCTGATGGCGTTACTCCCTTGTACCAGTTGCTGGAGAAAACGCTCCAGCGTCCACCTTTTACGGAATATTCCTTCCAGAATGTGGAGCTGCTGGTTCTTTCGCCCAGCACATGTGTTCCTCTGGAGTACTTCCGCAGGGAGGAGGTCTTTGCTCTTTACAACCTAACCTTCCCCTCTCTGAAGGTTGGAAAGAAGGAGGTTCACTATCAGATTCTCCCCTCTTTGGAGGTAGTAGAACTCTTTTCTCTTGACCCTCAGATACTGCAGACCATTCAAGACCAGTATCCCGATGTGGAGATAGTCAGTCTGGAGGGTCGCGCCATTGAGACCCTTGCCAATGCCGACCGTAAGAAGCAAGATAGGAGCATACATTTTTATGCGATGGTTGCCCCCAAGAATATGCTTGTATGCTGTTTCAAGGAGCAACGGTTGCATTATGCATCCACCTTTTCTGTTGATAACGATGCAGACCGCCTATATTATATTATGGGTGTTTGGAAAAGTTTGCAGATGGAGGAGAAGACACAGCCACTTTATCTTAACAATGCCAGCCCCGAGTTGTTGCAACAGCTACAACGCTTTATTCCCAAGACCGTAGTATGCGAGTTATAACAGGCAAATATAAGGGTCGGCATTTCGATGTGCCCCGTTCGTTCAAGGCACGTCCCACAACAGATTTCGCCAAGGAGAATCTGTTTAATGTTCTGCAAGGGTATATTGATTTCGACGAGGAACCTACCGCTCTCGACCTCTTTTCCGGCACAGGAAGCATTACCCTGGAGTTGCTCAGCCGAGGTTGCAGTAGGGTGGTATCTGTCGAGGCAGATGCCCTTCATTATAGCTTTATCCGTGGTTTTGTAGAGAAATTACAGGATTTGAACGCTTTTCCTGTCCGTGCCGATGTATTCCGTTTTCTGAGCAAGTGTCACGAGCAGTTCGACTTTATCTTTGCCGACCCACCCTACGCACTTCCACAGTTAGAACAATTACCTGATATAGTGCTCTCACGCCAATTGTTACGTGAGGGCGGACTTTTTGTCCTTGAACACGGAAAGAAACAGGATTTCTCGCAGCATCCACGCATCGTGGATCATCGTGCCTACGGAAGCGTAAACTTCTCTTTCTTTAAGTAAACGGGGGGTTAGAATCTTCCACCGCCGCCACCACCGACGACGACGACGCGACCACCGCCTCCACCGAAGCCGCCACGTCCGCCTCCCCAGCCACCGCCGCCGTTAAAGCCAGCCTGACGAGCCTCCTTGTTACCCAACAGGTTCAGGCGGTAGATAAAGTGTACCATTACGTAGCTGTTAATGGCATTGGTCCATGTGTTGGTACGCATGGTGGCATTGATGTTACGGCTGATGTTGCTGCGCTCTTTCAGGATATCATACCACTGTACGCTGATGGTGGCTGCTCTTCCCTTCAGGAAACTCTGGCTAAGCTGAGCATTCCATATCAGTTCATTGGTGTTCATGTTG
Source organism: Bacteroidaceae bacterium (assembly GCA_017445925.1). Taxonomy (GTDB): domain Bacteria; phylum Bacteroidota; class Bacteroidia; order Bacteroidales; family Bacteroidaceae; genus Physcousia. The sequence goes on from JAFSRW010000049.1 coordinate 6,857, forward strand.
GCATCTTCATAACCACGACGGCATTGCTCGCCGATATCTGTACTCAGAGCCATTCCCCAGGGGAAGTTCAGGATAATGTTTCCTCCGTAGTTAAATGTCCATGTGTCCAGATTGGCATTACTCTGGATAGAGTTTCTGTCGTGACGGTAAGCACCGCTACCGTTTACACCAATTTCGTAGCTTCCGGTGGCACCTATCTCACCACGAACATTAAAACGGAGCGTTTCGCGTACATTCAGCGTCTTGGTAGTAGACTTCTTCAGCAGATCGTTATCATACGCATAGCTGAACAGTCCGTTCATATCTACTCCGCCGTCGGGAGCGCTGGTCAGGAACTTACGGGCAGTATCGTCGATGTCGCTGCTGATATATCCTACATTGTGGTTGTAGTCAATATTAGTATTGGTGGAGAAGTTCCACATCTTCTTTTTGTCAATGGCTGTGTTGAACATCAACCATGTACCAATGTTCCAGTCGCCGTCAATGTTCATGGGTCGGGTGTAGCGGGCACCAGTCTGCTCATCATAAATGGTGCTGGATTCTATGGTTCTTCGGCTGATGTTACCATTCAGGTTGGCTGACCATCCACGCTGTGCCTCTGTGTTGTACCCGTTATAGAAGAGGTTGAAGTTATCGGTCCACGAGCTCTTCAAACCAGCATTACCCGTAGTGATGTTCAAGGGGTCGCTGCTGTCCACCGTTTCTATCAGGTCGGTCATCGAAGGCTGGCTCATACGACCGTTGTAGCGCAGACGCAACTGACTGCTGTTGCTGATTTTCCAACGAATATCAATACGTGGAGCCCAGTTCTGGGTTGTTCTTACAATAGTGGTATCGATATAGCCTTTCTGGTAGTCCATGTGGGTGTTCTGGGGCTGATAGCTGACACCCGCATTGAAGCGCAGCTCCTGTTCATTCTCGAATTTAGCCGTGTAGCGGTACATCAGGTTGGCATTGTGGTTCCACTCTTTATATGTTGCATACTGGCTGTTAACCTTGTCCAGAACCAGATGGTCCAGGTCTATGCCGTATTCGCCCAGGTCATGAATGATTCCGTCTATTTCTACCTGACCGGTATATAGGTTGTAGGCAGTTATTCTGCCAAGCTCAGCATGATTATCGAGTGCTGCCTGAATTTCTTCCGAAAGCGTGGGTTGTGACAGCATAGTGCGATCGCGGTCCTGGAATCGGCGCTGTATCTGGTAGCTTACCTGCAGGTTACCTCCTGTCAGCAAGGGCTCGCTGTAGCTCAGTCTTCCCTGATACCTATAGGTGGTAGAGGGAGCAAAGGTGTTCTGGTATGTAGCCGTCAAAGGCTGACGAGCTGATTCTTGGAAATACCTCACCATAGAGCGGCTGTATGAGTTGCTCTCGCTGGTCTGATATTCTCCACCAATGTTCAGCGTGATGTTACGTCCTGGCTTAAACAACTGGCGGTTCACTTGCAGTTCGGCATCCACGCTGGTGTTCTTGGAATCTCCAAAGTTGTAGCGTTCGTTATGGTTTACTACAATGTCAGATTTCCCTGTTTCCTTATCTATCAGTTCCTCGTATTGTTCCAATGGGTTCACCAGACCTGCCTTGTAGGGACTGCTGTTAAATGTCACACTCTCGCTGTTCCCGAAGTTGTCGCTTTTCGAATAGGAGAAGTTGGGACGGAACAGGATGTTCGTCAGCGAGTCCGGCATCCACTCGAAGCGGAAGTTGGCATTCACGTTGTAGTTGTTGTTCTCGTTGTGATTCTTGTTGTTGTTGAAGGTACTCTTTGATTCAGAAAGGAAGGTCTCGCTGTTGGATTGCGAATCAGATATGCTGTTACGCTGCGAATAGCGCACATTACCACCCAGCTTGATAAGACCAGCCGAATAGTCTGGCTTTCCGTTCTCCCAAGCAAAGTTTATACCTGCCATTGTGCTGGTGGTGATGCCTCCGCCACCCCCCCAGCCGCCCCAGCCGCGACCGCCGCCAGGGAATCCAGCATCGTTAATGTTGTTACGGCTGTAAATGACAGAGAACTGCGAATGGTCCAGAAAGCGGTTCACATTCAGTCTTATTGAATAAAGGTCGCTGGGAAGGGCTGTATAGGTGGGGTTAAAGCCTTCTTCTGCAATACTTTCATCCGTTGGTGTTCCGTAGGAAAGGTCCACATTAGTAACCCATCCTTCTTTCATACCTTTCTGTACGGTAAGGTCCAGCACGGTCTCTTCTTCTCCGTCGTCAATACCAGTAATTCGGCTGTAGTCGCTCTTGCGTTCGTAGGCCTTCAGTTTCTTAATCATCTTGCTGGGAAGGTTCTTCATAGCCATCTTGGTATCGTTCTGGAAGAACTCCTTGCCCTCCATCATAATCTTGGTGATGCTCTTACCGTTGATCTTTATGTTTCCTTCATCGTCCACCTCGGCACCGGGCAGTTTCTTCACCAGCTCCTCTAAGGCAGACCCCTCAGGCAGTCGGAAAGCATCGGCGTTATAAACAAAGGTGTCCTCCTTCATTTCCACCTGTGCCAGTCTGGCTACTACCTCAGTCTCCTTCAGCATCTTGCTGTCTTCCTGCAGGGTGAAGGTTCCTACGTTAATGTCTTTGTTGGCTTTGTTCAGGGTCAGATTCTTGTATTGTGTCAGATAGCCCACGTATGAAATACGCATAATGTAGCTTCCTGCCTTCACAGCCGGAAGGGTAAACTTTCCGTCTTCTTTCGAGAGGGCTCCTGAAGCCTGCGTGCTATCTTTGGGTTGAAGCAACACGATGGTTGCGCCAGGCATTGTCTCGTTGGTTGAGCCGTCCATAATCAATCCGCTAACTGTTATCTTCTGACCCATCACCATCAATGGGAAAATTATGGTCACCAACAAATATAATAAGGTACGTTTCATTAATGAAAAATCAAAATTTATAAATTCAAAATATGGCTACATTCGTTATTTCGACACTTTTGCGGCCACAACACTTTTAAGACCACCTCCGTCACCTATGGTTTAATTAATCGGCGGCAAAGTTAGCATTTTTTTTACTTTTTTGACACAATGTTCAATGTTCAATGTTCAATGTTCAATGTTTTTTGTAATTTTGCCCCCAAATTACAAAAAACAAAGATGAAGCAAGACGTTGTTATTAGCCAAAACCTGCAGGCAGATTTGCAGCAAGCCATTAGTCGCTGTCCGCACGATAAACTTTTTGTCCTTACCGATACCACCACGCTGCGCCTCTGCTGGCCCGTGATAAAGGATTTTCCTTATCTGAAAGAAGTGCAGATGATAACCATTGGTGCTACCGATGAGAATAAGACTCTGCAGACGCTCGCTTCCGTTTGGGAAGCCTTGCAGCAGGGAGGTGCTACGCGTCACAGCCTGCTCATCTGCTTGGGAGGCGGAATGGTAACAGACCTTGGGGGATTTGCTGCCAGCACCTTCAAGCGAGGCATTCAGTACATCAATATTCCCACTACCTTATTAAGTATGGTAGACGCCAGCGTGGGAGGCAAGACGGGCATTAACTTTGGCGGCTTGAAGAACGAGATTGGTGTCTTCAACTGCGCCAGCACCGTTATACTCTGTGCCGAGTTCCTTCGCACCTTGGACGATTACAACATCCGTTCCGGCTATGCCGAGATGCTTAAGCACGGCATCATCAGCAATACGGAGAATTGGGCAGAGCTTATCACCTTCGACTTGGATAACATCGACTATGCCCACCTTCAGCAGATGGTTGCCAAGAGTGTTGCCATCAAGGAACGCATTGTAGAGGAAGACCCTACGGAGAAGGGCATCCGTAAGGCCTTGAACTTAGGCCATACAGCTGGTCACGCCTTAGAGAGTTTGGCTTTAGCCGAGAACCGCACCGTTCTGCACGGATATGCGGTTGCCTGGGGCTTGGTTTGCGAGTTGTACCTGAGTGCCAAGCGTCTCAATTTCCCAAAGGACAAACTCAGCCAGACCCTTCAGTTCATAAAGGAAACTTACGGGGTGTTTACCTTCAACTGCAAGCAGTACGACCGCCTGTATCAGTTTATGCAACACGACAAGAAGAACCAGTCGGGCGTCATCAACTTCACTCTTATGGCGGATATTGGCGACATCCGCATCAACCAAACCGCTACGCAGGAAGAAATCCAGGACATGTTGGATTTCTATCGCGAAAGTATGGGTTGTTAACAAATCATAAAAATCCGCACCTTAAACATAACATACCATTTCTTTGTGCGTTGTAAGAGCAGATGACACAGATAGAATTTGAACATACGCTGCTTATGACTCGCACAAAGATGCTGCGTGTTGCCACAGACTTCTTCCGTAACGATGAGGATGCTGAGGATATAGTGCAGGAGGTCTACGAGCGTATGCTCCGCCGAGGATGGCAAGAGGGCGACGATCTGGAAGCCCTCCTTATCCGAGCTACCAAGAATCTGTGTGTGAGTGTGTGGCGACGCCAGAAGCTCCGAGCCACAGAACCATTGGCCTGTGTGCCTGAACCAGAAGAACGGCATTCTGCCGATGCCTCTCTCATAGAGCGTGAAACGAGCATAAAACTTGAAAGTGCTATCCGGCAATTACCTCCCTCAGAGCAAAGGCTCATCCGACTGAAAAGCGACGAACTGAGCATAGAGGAGATTTCACAGCAGACAGGCATTCCCAAACGTACCGCCAGCGCTATGCTCAGCACAGCAAAAAGGCGATTATTAAACATCTTAAAGACGAAAGCAAATGATTGACAAAGAACTGATACACCAAGCCGCAGAGGATATTGATATCTTTCAGGCCGACCTGACAGAGGAGTACGACCAGTTGATGGAAGCAAGAAAGAAGCCTCGTCGCCGCCTTCGCCTCTGGCCCCTTGCCGCAGCTGCTTGTGTGGCTGGCATCATCGCCATTTTCCTTGCTCCGCCCAGAACGTCAGAGGAACAACCGCCCCTCGCTTTGGAAGAGCCAAGAGTCGAGAGTCAAGAGCCAATAACCGAGAGTCAAGAGCCAAGGGTCGAGAGTCAAGAGCCAATAACCGAGAGTCAAGAGCCAAGAGTCGAGAGCCAAAAGATAACTGTCACCTCTCGAAGGCCAAAAGCTAAAAGCCAACAGCCAACAGCCAACAGCCAAGAGCCGATAGAAGAGCCGATGCTGGCAGAGGCGGAGGTCGGGAGAGGGGCTCATCCTGAAATGGAGGACCCACTCCTTGCTGTGGCGGCTCAGATTCAAGACATTCGTTCGCGAGGGGAACGTTTAGGACGAGAGATAGCACAATTAACGGATAATAAAATAAAATATCAATAACATGAAACGAATATTTGCAATCATTTTCTTGGCAGCATTTGCCGTTGTAGCGTTCTGCCAGGAACCCAATAAGCAACTTCGCCAATTGGAGAAATACCTGAACGAGCAGGGGTACGAGGTAAAACACAGTCAGAGTAACGCAGGAGGGAAAATCGCGCATGTTTGGACTTCGTGGCAAAGCTTTGGCTATCTTACTCTTCCTGAGGGATGGTCAGTTGGTGAAGAAAGGTCGCGTGTCCAAAATGTTGGCGTTCATCGTGTAAAACAGGAAAAGATGATAGAGATGCTTGATACCGCCAGACATGCTTTTTCCACATTGAGTAAGGAGGCTTCTGAGAGCTATTGCTATGAGTATCACAAGAAAGGAAAGGATACTATTAAATATGCTATGGCAACTTGTAATGATGTGGATACGCTTTCTTCTTTTTCGCACGAAGGGACAAAGTATTTCTTTAATGCACAGGAAACGGCTAATTTTGATTACACAAGTAGGACATTTGAGAATGAAATCAAAGGCTTGGAAGACAGCGAGAACAAGAAAACCCACACACTCGATGCAAGCGGTTTCTACCAGCATTATTACTCAATACCCAGCGAGTTCGGTTGGGATGATATGCAGCCTTTTGATACCACAGCTTTTAAGGCACTTATTAAGCCTGTTCTTAAAAAAGTGTTGAAACTGAAGGGCGCAAAGTCCAGTTCCGTATATTGGCGACACGATGAGGGATGTACGGCAGATGGTCTTTGGCGTCAGTCTTTTGTAGTGCCATATGGTCTGACTACGGGTACAATGTATTATATTCCTGCGGAACATGCGGCAGAGGTCGATTTGCTATGTCGTGAGTTGGATTCGTTGGCATACCATTATGTGAACAGTCATCCTGAGCAACCCTACGAATACACATATTACGACAGACCAATTCGTCAGCCCGAGGAAGGTAACCATGGTACGTTTTCATTTGATATAGTTAATGGAGTTTCCTATAAAGGAGGTAACGAATACTACCTGATGTGCGGGTCTGATGCCAGTGGCTTCTACATCCTATCCCTTATAAGCAGAGGTGCGATTTGGATTCCATACGATTGGCTAAGACTAAAGAGCTGGATCAACGGCGAAAAGGTTTACCTGAAAGGAAGGGAGCCGAAGGAAGATAAAAATGGTTTTAAAATTTAACAATAAAGTTAAAAATATTGGCGCCTAACAAGCTCCTGCGTTGCGAAACGTGGGAGTTTTTCTTTAGAGAAAAATCGATTTTGCGAGGGATAAAAGACGGGAAAATGAAAAAAAGTTGGGCTCCGTTGCAATAATTTTCCGTTTTCCGTGTATATATAGGTAGAGAACAGTAAAAAATGGAGAAGGAAACAAACACGTTGATTCAAGACTTGCAGCACCAGAAGCCCGCTGCCTGCCAGAAGCTACTTTCGGACTACGGTCCGGCTGTCTTCCGAATGGTGCAGCGCATCATCACCCAGCGTGAGGATGCCGAGGAGGTTTATCAGGATGTGTTTGTTAAGGCACTACGGGGCATCCAGAACTATAACCCCAAGCAAGCGTCGCTCGGTACTTGGCTCAGCAGGATTGCTTATAACGAGTCGCTCAACTTCCTGCGCAGCCGAAAGCCTAACATTATATATATAGACGACCGCGAGCTGGGCTCCGATTCCTTTGAAGTTCCTGATGATGCACCACAAGACGAGCACACCATAGCACTTCTGGAGCAGGCCTTATCCTTACTGCCGCCTCATGAACAGGCCATTATAAGCATGTTCTACTACGAAGAAAAGAGCCTTGCCGATATTGCCTATATCACAGGCTCCATTCCCTCTACCGTCGGCTCCCAGTTGAGTCGCATACGCAAGAAACTATACAGAATCATTAAAACTCTCTGAGCTATGAACGATATTAAGAACGACATCAACCTTAAGGAAGCTGTCAGCAGGCGTGAGCAACAACTGCCACCCATGCCTGAAGGGTTGAATGAAAAGGTAATGGGAAGCCTCGAAGAGTACGATTGTCTTAAGAAGAAAACTCCCCTCCATAGAGGGAGGGGATGGAGGTGGGTCTTTTTAGCTGCCGCTTGTGTCGCAGGCTTCGTTGTCATCTTCTTGGCACCGCCAAAATCGGCAGAGAAGCAACCGCCCCTCGCTTTAGAAAAGCCAAGAGTTGAGAGTCAAGAGCCAATAGCAGACTCTCAATTCAGCACTCCCCTAAAGGGGCGACTGGGGTCTTTAGAGTTGCCACTGAATGTGGCTACGGCCCCACAAAGGGGAGCGAATCCCCATTCGCGACGGAGGGCAAGGATGGAGGGGGCCTCTCAACAGCCTGCTGTTGTAAAGCCTAAAAGGACTCCTAAGCGAAAGCGAGTCGTTCCCCAAGAACCTCAGGAAGAGCCTTTGCTGGCAGAAGCAGAAACCGTTGAAGAGTTTCCTACAGAAGCAGCTTATCAAGAGTTTCTTGATAAAATGAGGAAACCTTCTACTTCTTCTTATGCTACCCAAACACAGGAAATCCGTGAGCGAGGCGAGCAGGTGACACAATATGTGGCAATGCTTAATCAGCAAATTAAAACAGAACAACAATATGTAGAATACTAAACAGAAGAAAATATGAAACGTTTTATCATTATATCGTTACTGACCGTCAATTTGATGAATGTGTCTGCCCAGAATGCAGGAATACTTGATGACATGTTCAGAAATCTGGAAGCCGTCATGCCTAATCAAGTCAGAAAAATTCGGGCGAATTATGGCAAGCATCAGACAGAAACCATCGTGTACGCAAACGCGGGAACTAACGACTTTTGTTCCAAAAGAGCCTGCGGTTGGGAACATGATTACACAGATTCATTATGGAACGCTCTCTCTGCAGTTCCTGAGGTGGTGACTGGAATGTTGAATTATGAGAAAAAAGAACGTCTGCTGTATTGTGTCCATCACGCTCTCGATTCCATCTCAACCTTGCCCAGTACAGTAGAGAGTTATCATTTCGAGAAGCATCAGTTAGGCATAGATACTGTCCGCTATTCCATTTGCCTGAATCGAGGACCGGAACATCGTATAACGTATGATAGCCTTCAGGATTGTCAGGTTTATAGCCGTGAACTCGGCCCAGAGACCATTACCTTCAATTACGAAACTCATCAAAAGTTTTGCGGCAAACATTTTGAGGGGTGGGGACATATCGAATATTCAAAGGTAGAGCCTCTGCCTGCATCCTTGGTGCCCGCAACCGCTAAGAAGTATGAACCTGTGTGCTTCGACTGGGATCTATACCAGCAAAGCATCATGCCTATTCTTAGTCAGAAGGGAATCAGTCAGCGAAAGTTTAAATGGTCGCAAGATGAAGACTTTGCAAGGAAAGCACGAGGTTCAAATATAGATGATTATTCCATTATATACTATAATAAATTCGATGCGCTTGCAGTAGGCGAGACTAATGGCACTCTCTTCTTCATTCCTTCTGACCAAAAATCCTTTGCAGAACAGGTACTTAAGGATGTTGATGCCGCTACTCTGAAATATGTTCTCCTTCATCCCGAGCAGACGTATGAATATAAGTATAACACTTTTTTCAACTCCCCAAACTATTGGCCTCGTTACGATCAGGAGATGATTAGGTCAACAACATTGAACAAGGATGGGATTCAGAACTTCGTTTACATTGGAGCAGATGAAAAGGGTTATTACTTCCTCCTCCTCAATACCAAAGGTAACTTGTTCTTCCCTAAGGAATTCTCTTCCCTTAAGTCTTTCGTTAACGGAGAAAAAACTTACTATAAAGGTATGGAGCCGAAGAAGGAAAAGAAATAAAGGGTTTTAGATTCAATAATAAAGTTATTGGCGCCTATAAGCTCCTGCGTTGCGAAAACGTGGGAGCTTTTTTATGTTCGGCTTACTAAAAGGCAGGCGTTGCCGAAGGAAAAGTATTTTGTGCTCGGACAAAACTGTTTTTCTTCGGCAAAACATTTTTTCTCACGCTGCGAGAATAAATTATCACACTGAAAGAATATATTTTCACACTGTGAGAAATTAATCTCTCAACGAGAGAAATTTATTTCCAAGGTTTTTTGTATCTTTGCACCATCGAGAAAAGAATTTATCATCAAGGCAAAGCAATTATGTTGTCTAAATAAAGTAATTATATGGCACGTTATATTAAAAAGGAGATTGTAGACCTGAAGGGATCGGGCTCTACAAAGGCTTATTACAAGTTGAAGGCCTGGCGCAGAATGGACTTCGACGATTTTGTGGAATGCTGTCATGCGCACAACGGGGCATTCAGCAAGGCGCTATTAAAGGGTGTGATGACGGCTGTCTGCGAGGAACTGGCCTATCAGATTTCGAACGGATACAGCGTGAAGATCGATGGGATGGGAACGTTCTCTGCCAAACTGGGCGTTCGCAAGGACAAGGAGATGGACAATTTCCAGGAAGGTGAAGCCAAGCGAAATGCGCAAAGCATCGAGGTGACGGGCGTTTCGTTCAAGGTGGAAAAGGAGCTGGTAAGCGTAATAAACCGTGAGTGCGACCTGGAACGAGGTGGCGAGGAGCGACTAAAACGCTCGAAATACTCGAAGGAGGAGCGCATAGAGCGTGCCCGTCAGTTCATCAGAAAGAACTCTTATATGCGTGTTCAGGAATATGCCTCGCTTACGGGGATGGCTTACTCTACCGCTGCCCGCGAACTGTGCAGTATTGCCTCGGATCCCACATCGGGTATCAGAAGCGAGGGGGCAAAGAGCGGCAAACTCTACTTGCTGGCAAAGGAAGAATAAAAACTGATGTCTTGTCTAAAGTATCCATCTTATTCAATATTATTCGTCCCTGCAATAGTGTGTTCTCGTTGCCTCTTACTTCTCAAGGAAATGGAATTCTTTGTCAAGCTCGCTAAATAACTCCTCGCTGGTGATATAGTTTCCTTTGGCAAACTGCTCTTCACTCTCAGCGACGCGGGCGTAGAGCTCTTCTATCGTGTCGAAGTTGTTAAGCTGTGAGTCCATTTTCATAGTCATTGGTACTTGCTCCATAGATAAAACACTGAAAAGTTCGTTTTTGTGTATATTTTCTACACTTTTTCTAACTTTCTGATGTATATCATCACAGTACCGTAAGCGAAATACGCTTTCCAAGTCCTGAGAATATGCGGAAGAGCGTAGAGAGTTGCACATCAGCATGACCATTCTCTATCTTTGAGATATAGCTCTTCTTGGTACCAATCTTGGCAGCCAGCTGTTCCTGGGTTAAGCCTGCCAGACGACGCTGTTCCTTTAAGCATTCTGCCAAACAGAACGCCTCAGCTTCTGTCTCAAAATTCTCACGAGCCTCTGTTCCGCGCTTGCCATACTCTGCATCAAGCAGCTCATCGAAACTCGTACACTCCATAATTGCTTCTTTCTTCTTTGCGTCCATTGTGCGAATTTTATTCATCTCTCATTACTTTGATGCGACAAAGTTAACCAATTAATGAACATTCGCCAAATTTCTATTGTGTTTTTATGTACATTTATATCAAAGCTGTTACTTTTGTTGTAAAAAGAGGAAAAATGGCGCCTAATAAGCTCCTGGGTTGCAAAAACGTGGGAGCTTTAAGAAGATTTAACGTCTCAGCACTTATTTTTTTCCTACCTCAAACGTTATAAATAAAAATAAGTTAATACAAAAACAGAATATGAAGAGAACAATCATCGCCATCCTGCTCTCCCTCATCGCTGTGGCTGGGAATGCAAAGAACAAAGCCATCGTTTGGGAAGAGACGTCAATGGTTTTCACATCTAATCGCTACTTTCAGATAAAGAAGGTAGAACTGACGAAACAAGAGACGAAGCTCTATGCACGCTACTATTACATGCCCAGCTATTGGTTCAGCATCGCTAAGGGAAGCTACTTGCAGTCGGGCGGAAAGACTTATCCCATCGTCAGCGCTGATAGCATAACGCTTGGCGAAAGGTTTACCTTAGGCGACAAAGGAGAACAAGAGTTCGTGCTCCACTTCGAACCTCTGCCCATGAAGACGAAAGAGTTTGACTTCATTGAAGGCTTGAAAGACAACAACTTCAAGGTCTTTGGCGTTCACGACAAGAACGTTCCCTTGCCTGCAACTCCAGTGCCTGCCGAGTATCGTGCCGACTATACAGAAGAAGACCTGCTACCTGAACTTCAATACGGAAGTGAGCCTGCCACGATTCGCTTCAAGACGATAAACCTCCGTAAAGGTATGAAGCAAGAGATAAAGATGCGGTATATTGACCTGAAGAACCTCAACCTGAATACCCCGACAAGAGAGACGACTAAAGTCCTTCATTTGGATGAGGCAGGCGAAGCAGAGATAAGTCTGCCTTTAGGCTTCCCGCAGGATGTGAATATCGAACTTTCCAGCGGCTATTGGTTTTCTACAGGTCATCTGTTCCTTGCTCCAGGCAAAGAAGTTACGGTACTCATCGACATGATGCGCGACGACACGGAGCGTAGGGACAGTAAGTTCGTGGGCTTCAAAGGTTACATGGCAAGGCTCGACAAGGAATACACCAAGGCATATCAGGACTCGCAAAAGGAGACACCATACACCTTCCGGAAGCAAACCGACATCAAGGACATGCCTTCGCTCGTGAACTATCTTGAAGGACGGAAAGCCCACATGGAAGGATGGAAGAAGAGCGCTCCTTTCATGGAGATAACCAAGGAAGTGCTTCAGCAGAAAGTTAATATGCCCATATTCATGTCAACCCCCGAATTGGATTCGCTGACGAAGACAGAAACATTTCGCGATTACCTGCTTCGTCAGCACAGAGAGCCTTTGCAAAACTCCAAGAGGTTCCTCGATGATTACTTTGTCTATGCCAGCCGTTATTATGCAATGGACAAGGAAGCTCGTGGCATCAATGCCGACCTTGCACGCTATTGCTATTATCTGCCCAAGGTGCTTGATGGGCAGAAAGTGGAAAAGCCTCTGATAGAAGACAAGTCGCTCTCTGCCCTTTACGACCAAGCTGTTGAGGAATACCGTAAGACCATTGCCGCCAATCAAAAAGAGTTGGCAGACAATGTGCATTATCTTGATATGACAGACGTTGCTCCAGAAAACATCTTGCAGACCATTCTTGATGAATATAAGGGCAAAGCAGTCCTGATAGATCTTTGGGCAACGTGGTGCGGTCCATGCCGGAAGGGACATAAGGATATGGCTCCGCTAAAGGAACAACTGAAAGGCAAGAACATCCAGTTTGTCTATATCACCTCAACCTCATCGCCATACGAGGACTGGAAGCCGATGCTTGGCGATATCTCTGGCAACCACTATTACCTGACGAAAGGGCAATGGGATCACCTTCTTGAGTTATACCAATCCAACGGCATCCCAACCTATGCCATCTACGATGCTGACGGCAATCTGACATATTCCACCATCGGCTTCCCAGGTTTAGACAAAATCAAAGAGGAAATAGAAAAGGTATTGAAATGAAAAAGCTGCTTTTTCCGTAAAACTTATAAGATTTTGCACAGAAAACAAGGAAAAACTTGGATTACTGTGCAAGAATTTATAACTTTGCCCCCAGAAAATAAGATTTCATGAGGGGAAATCCATTAATACAATTGGGTAATGTTCCTGTAAATGCAGGAACTATTGCTGCATGCTTCGAACACCTTTCTTCGCCCAGTGAAAAGATACGAGCCTTGGAGAAGGATGGGCAGTTGATTCGCCTAAAGCGTGGTTTGTATGTGGTAGATGATAGGGTGAGTGGTAAGCCTATTAATGTCCGACTATGTGCCAACCATATTTATGGCCCGTCATACGTGTCGTTACAATGGGCTTTAAGGTGGTATGGGCTCATTCCTGAACGCGTGTTTACGATGACTTCCATCACCACCAAGCGAACTCGAATGTTTGAAAACTCCTTCGGACGTTTTACCTATTATCAGGTTAAACCAGACTATTTTCACATTGGAATCAGGAGCGTAGAAGAAAATGGATTAAATTGTCTTATGGCCAGTCCCGAAAAGGCTCTTTGTGACATGATTCTTTACGATTCCTATTTGCCTCCGCAATCTATAAAAGGTTTGGAACAATACTTAGAAGAAGATATTCGCTTTGATACTGATGCCTTGAATGATTTTGATGTCGGTATCATAGAAGCATGTGCCCAAACGGGCAGAAAGGAACAGATATTGAATAACCTGATTAAAATTATCAAGAAAAGATGAGCATATATGATGATATGGTGACGGAATACGCCCAGAAGTTAGGCACATCTACGTCAAACGTTGAGCAAGAGGTAATGCAGCGTATAGCTCTTGCAGGATTACAGCGTGGGGGATTCTTTGATCACGCCGCCTTCTATGGCGGCACTTGTCTGCGAATCTTTCACGGACTTCCTCGTTTTTCTGAGGATATGGATTTTTCCCTGATTGAGAAACGTGATGATATCCATTTGGAAAACTATTTCCCCGCTATCGTTGAAGAATTTAAGTTGGCAGGCCACGAAGTCAATATCGTAAAGAAGGATAAGAAGATATTTGGACGAGTAGAGTCGGCATTCCTCAAGGAAAATACCGAGGCATTCGATATCAAGTTCCAAACCAAGAAGACCGTTAAGGTAAAGATAGAACTCGACACCGACCCTCCCTTGGCCTTCGAGACGGAGCAGAAGCTTCTCATCCAACCCTATTCCTTTATGACTCGTTGCTTTACCTTACCATATTTATATGCTGGAAAGATGCACGCATTGGTCTATCGTGCTTGGCAACGAAGGGTCAAGGGGCGTGACTGGTACGATTTCGAATGGTATGTTCGCCATCAGATTCCTTTAGATTACCAACATCTGAAGGAGAGAATCCGTGAGTTTAGTGGCGAAGTGGTGGAAAAGGAAACATTTATGCAGCTTCTCCGTAAAAAGCTTTCGTCAACGGACATAGAACTGGTTAAGCAGGATGTAATGGGGTTTGTCGACAACCCTCACGAACTTGATATTTGGTCTAACGACTACTTCTTGCAGTTGGCAGACATGATTGTGTTTAAGTGAATGTTAAAAACCTTTAATTTTACTTGACATTGTCCTTTCCGCTACGTTATTAAAGTGTATGGAACAGATAGAGTTCATAAGATTAGCACCCCAATTGCGAGGAAAGGCAATGGCCATAGGCCAGTCGTTCTTTGCCTCCGAGGAAGAGGCCGAGGATGTGGCGCAGGAGACGCTCATCCGACTGTGGAAAGCATGGGAAGGATTAACTTCGGCAGAAGAAGCCGAAAGACTGACCGTAAGGGTTGCTAAGTATGAGTGTATAAATGCTTGGCGCAGAGAGCAGAGCAGACCGCACACATCACTCAGTTCGGCACAGGAGGTAACGCATCCGATGACGCAGAACGGGCAACCGATGGAAGGCGATGAACTCTCGGAAGCTATACGCAGGGCAGCCGGTACACTAACCAAGTCCGAAGCCCGTCTGTGGCGCCTGTTTGCCGAGGCAGGAATGACGGCAGCAGAGATTTCTGCCATTACAGAGATAAATGTGCGGTCGGTCAGCACAATGCTCAGCCATGCCAGAAGCCATATTTACAAATTGTTGAAAGAAGGAGGATACATAGATGGATAAGAAACAAATCATAGAGGATTACCTGCAAGGTCGTCACCCCATGGAGCAACAATCGTGGGAAATGCCCTCAGCCCAGGAACTGGATAATGCCGAAGTAGAGTTCGACCGAATCAAAAAAAGCCTCACCCCCCGTCCTCTCCGAAAGGAGAGGGGGCTAAAGTTCTGGCCTTTAGCGATTGCTGCTTGTTTGGCAGGCTTCGTTGTCATATTCTTGGCACCGCCCAGAACGGCAGATGAACCGATAGCCAGCAGTCAAGAGCCAAGAGTCGAGAGTCAAGAGCCAATAGCCAGCAGCCAACTGTCAACTGTCAACTGTCAACTTTCAACTCACGAAGGCCCAGAGCCAAGGGTCGAGAGTCAAGAGCCAACAGCTAGCAGCCAAGAGCCAAGGGTCGAGAGCCCAGAGCCAAAAGCCAAGAGCCAACAGCCAACGGCCAAAAGCCAAGAGCCAATAGCGGAGCCTATGCAGGCAGAGGCGGAAGCTCCTGCAGAAGAAGTACGACCCATTCTTCCCGAAATGGAGGACCCGTTCCTTGCCATAGCAGAACAGATGCAGGACATCCGTTCGCGAGGCGAACAGGTACGTCAGGAAGTAGCACAATTAATAGAAAATAAAGATAATCTTCAATAAAATGAAAAAAATATTCACAATCATCCTGCTGGCAGTCGTTTCTGCCGCAGCATTTAGCCAGGAACCCAACAAGCAGCTTCAGCAGTTGGAGAAATATCTGCAAGAACTGGACTTAGGTGTTTCCCACGAACAATCCAACTGTGGTGGCACTACTAATATTCGACATACATGGCGGAGCATGTTCTATGAATCCACACAAAAAATACTCGCTGATGAAAGCCTAAGCGAGGAAAAAAGAAAACAGTATCAAGCCTATCATGACGAATTTATCGCCAAGAGATGGAAGAATCTTGAGCACGCAGTAGACTCTGTTCGGCTTGCTTTTGCACGTCTGAGTAAGGAAACTTCTAAAAGTTATCTCTTTGAAGATCACATGGATGGTACCGACACCATAAAATACGCACTGGCTTTTGCCCGTCCCGATGGTATGGCTCCTTTCCTTTATGAACAAAAAAAATCTAATAGAGCGGAATTTTTTGGCGCCCGCGAGGCGGCAAGTTTTAATTTCGACAAGAACTTCGACAGCCAAGGCCAGTATTTCGTTGGGAAGGGCAGTTATGAACACGTCTATGAGATAGAAACAGGCCTAACGTGGGAAAATGATATGAAAAACTTTGACATTGAGGCTTTTCAGGCGCTTATCCAGCCCGTAATAAAGCCCCTTCTGTCCCTGAAAGGAGCAAAATCATATCCTGTATATTGGCGACATGACGTTGGCTATGAAGATGAAGTGGGGAAAAACGGCGGACTAACTCACAAGACTACTTCTTATGGGAGCGATGCGTCAGGCCAAGGGCTTACTACGGGATCTTTCTGCTTTATTCCTGCCCAGTACGAGGCAGAAGCGAAGGCGCTTCACAAGCAGCTCGACTCGCTCTCTCTGGCCTATGTCAACCAGCATCCAGAGCAGCCATACATTTACAAGTATTCCAAGGACTATTCGTTCTTCAATATCGTGGAGATATTAAATGGGCACCGGCATCACGGTAGCGATGATTATAGCCTCAGGAGCTATTCTGACCCCGACGGCTTTTATATTCTTTCCCTTACCACAAAGGGCGATATCTGGATTCCCCGCGAATGGCCAAAGCTGAAAAGCTGGATCAATGGCGAAAAAGTCTATCTGAAAGGAAAAGCACCAAAAAGGACCCCTAACCCCCTTAATGGGGGAATGAAATAGAGGGAGAAAGCGCAGACGCCCTCTATTTCGCGTTTTAAGGCCCCTCTACGCTCTTTTTAGTATTCTGGTGGTAGTCAGTCCACCTGATGGGGTTAGAGGGGCTTAGACGAAGTTTTTAGCAAGGGGCAGTCGTGAGTTGGCGCTATCACAGATCACAGTATCACAGTTTTTCAAAAAGTATCAGAAAGTGTTACTTAAGTAAAGGTAATTTCGACCTAAAATAGAAACTGTGATACTGTGATAACTGTGATTGACAAAAAGACAATAAATTGTCTAAAATAATCTTTACAACAGCTAATCACTTCTCTGAGGTAAAAAAGCTAAAATAAAGAGTAGATTTTTACTGCCACACTAGGCGGCAAAATTTTTCTAGTTAGGGAGTAAGTTTTCTCCAATTAGGCAGAAAAAGGAGAGCAGAAATGATGATCAGAAAATTATTTACATTCAAGAAAACCCAACAAAAGTCTAAAGTCTGTAAATTATTCTGTACGTTCCGCTTTGGAGCTGAATGGGATCGGTGGCAGGGGACTTCTCATTCTCAGGGGCATCTATGCGGTCGCGCTGATTCTCGTTGTAGATTAGGCCGTAACGCATAAGGCCGGAGGGCGGCATCTCTGCAACCTTAGCCTTAAGCGATGCTGGGCATTCAAGGGTGGCCGTCGTGCCTGGGGGAATGGTTAGGCGAACATCGAAGGTGGTCTTTGAGAGGTTCCACTCAACTTTGATATCGCCGTAAGGAGTGGGCTTCAGAGCACGGACGAAATTGATGCCGTCGGCCATCTGAGGTCGGATAAAGAAGTGGCGGTAGGCTGGTGCGTCCTCATCGGGAACAATGCCGGCCAGCGCCTGATAGAACCAGGAGCCTATGCCGTTGTAGCAGTTGTGGATTCGGCTCCTTCGGGCATTCCAATGCTCCCATGTGGTGGTGGCTCCGTTCTCTATCATATACAGATAGCCTGGGAAGCTGCGCTGCTTAAGCATATCGTACATCACCTGCGCCTCGCCCGCCTTGGTGAGCCATTGGGTAACAATAGGCACACCCACAAGGCCTGTGAACAGATGACCTTCCCAACGACCATAGATGTCTTTTTTGAGTTGGCCATTTACCTTATTTGTAAGGTTCTCTGGCGTTGCGCCCACAAAGAGGGGAAAGGCGGCATCTAACTGCAAGCCGCTGGCATAGGTTGCATCCTTCTTATTATAGAATTTCTGATGAATCTTGCTGTTGATGTCCTGCTGCTTCTGCTGGTATAGGGCAGCATCATCGGTCTTACCCAAAACAGCAGCAACTCGCGCCATAATGCCATACACCCAGCTCATGGAACAACTGTTCACATCGTCGATACTTTCTGTATGATGCTGATGCTCCTCGTTGGGCAGCGCCCAGTCGCCAAGGAACCAATGCTTGCGGAATGAGGTGGGCCAACGATGCTCCAGACTCAGCAACCCATCGGGCATATACTTCTCGGTGTACTGCAAGTAGCGCTGCATATTGGGATAGTAACGCTCCAGCATCCGCTTGTCGCCATACTGCAGATAGGTCTGCCAAGGAGCATTGGCTATGAAGGCGCACCAGAAGGGTCCTCCGCCACAAGTCCAGATGGCTGGAGCCACATGAGGCACTTCACCGTCCTCGCCCTGCGCATCGCCGTAAGCCTGCAGCCAGTTCTTGTAGAGTGGATACATATCATACATGGTCTGTGCAGCTAGGATAGAAGCATTACCGTCACCTCCGTAACCTTGGCGCTCATGATGGGGGCAATCCACCATATATCCGCTCTGGGTAAGACACTTAAAGGTATAATGCACCATGTTGTGAATAGCGTTGATGTCGTCGTCGTTGCAGACGAAGGCCGACTTTTTCTCGTAGCCCGTATAAATGCTCAGGCCCTCAATGTCCGAGAGTGCAGGCTGGTGTCCCAAGCCTTGAATCTTGATGTAACGGTAGGCATGATAGCTGAATTTGTTGCAGAACGACTCCTCGCCCTCGCCGCTGGCAATGTATCGGTCGGTATAAACACCGTGCTCGAAGTCGCCGTCCAATCCTAACATATCTCCGTAGCTGATAATGATCTGTTGTCCCTTATTCAGTTTGCCAAAGTTGAAGCGTGCCCAGCCGACGATACTCCGACCCATATCCACCATCCATTTGTCGTCTTGGAAGCGGGTAATCTTCTGTGCCTGAACAGCCTGCTGAACCTTGTTGGGTTCGCACATCATTGGGGAAGGCCCCCTCCCCGCTCCCCCTTTGGGTGAGGGCTCAACTGATAATTCTGAATTAACAACGGCCAGTTGCCATTCTGTAGCCTGTAGAGAGGCGTGGGTGAGGTCTGGGAGGAGTTCTTCGGCTTTTACCAAGTCGCCGCCAAAGCCGTAGGGCTTCATGGAGCCATCGAAATAATAGCCGCTTGAGCGAGCCTTCCACGTTTCATCGGTCTTAACGATGCTATTCCAATTGTTGTTCTCCAGCAGGTCTATCTGCGCCATCACATACGGACCGCCTTCCTTCACACCAGGCAGACCAGCATCGTACCAACCCGTTCCTAGCCAGATAACCAAGTCGTTCTGACCTTCCTGTAACAGATTGGTCACATTGTACGTCATAGCCAAACTGCGCTTGGGGAATTCCACCATAGCAGGCACCAGCACATCGTCGGACACCTTCTGGCCGTTCAGATAGACCTCGTGATAGCCAAGCGTATTGATGTGTAGAAAAGCAGGCTTCCCCTTGCCGCTAAAACTGAATGTCTTCCAGAACATGGGCTGCACCTTGGGATTCTCACGCTTCATGCCAATGTACTGACCCTTCCATAGACTATTATCCAGAATACCTACGCTAAAGTGAGCACCCTTGGCCCAACCGCCAACCTTATCATTCTGGTCCCAAGCACGAACCTGCCAATAGACCACGCTACGCGAGGTCAGCGCCTTTCCTGCATACGGTATCCACAGACTTTCTGTACTCTTTACCTTGCCCGTATTCCACAGGTCGGCTTTCTCTTCCGTAAGTAATTCAGGACTGGAGGCAGCCAGAATCTGATAAGCCGTCTGGCAAAGACCATTCTCGCCGGGCGTTATCTTCCAACTCAGCGCAGGAGTGGTGTTATCTACACCCCAAGGCTGATGCAGGAATTCACACCTTAAGTCGTACAGCCCAATGGCAAGCAACTGCAAAGGCAGCAGACATGCAAGTAAGGAGAGCGTTCTTTTCATGGATATTAGCATTTTACCTTATTATTACCTTTCTTCAGTTTCACTGTTTTTACCTGTCCGTTTACCTTGAGTGCCACCTTGCAGGGATGCTGAGCGGTAAGGGTGAGGGCAGTAACCTTGCTGTCCTTCCAAGTCATATCGACGGAAATTCCACCACGGGCACGAATGCCGCTAACTGCCCCATCCTTCCAGTTCTCGGGCAAAGCAGGAAGCAATTCTATGCTTAGTTGACAGTTGACAGTTGAGAGTTGATAATTATCTTTTTTCGCTTGGTTATCGTTAACGTTAACGTTATAATGGCTTTGCATAAGCATTTCTATCACGCCGGCACAACCGCCAAAGTTACCGTCTATCTGGAAGGGTGAATGAGCATCCAGCAGGTTGGGATAGGTTCCACCACCCCTGCGTGCATCAGGGCCACGATAGCCATCAGGACTTACATAAGAGAGCAACTTGCGGTAGATGTGATAAGCGTTCTTGGCATCGTGCAGACGAGCATAGAGGTTTACACGCCAACCCGTACTCCAACCAGTAGTACGATCGCCACGGATTTCCAGTGACTTGAGGGCAGCGCGGTTGATATCCTCCTGACTGTTGACGCCATCGGGCAGGTTATGTCCAGGATAGATGCCAAAGAGGTGACTCTGATGACGGTGGTGCGGGTCTTCATCATCCCAGTCGTAGAACCACTCCTGGAGATTACCTTTCTTACCTATCTTATATGGTTGAAGGCGAGCAAGCGCCTCATCGGCCTGAGCAACGAAATCCTTGTCCAAGCCCAACACACATGCTGCATTACGAGCATCTGTCAGGCACTCACGAATCATAGACAAATCAGCCGAACCACCATAGCAGGTACGTCCGTGATAACCCTGAGGTGTTACGTATGCATTCTCAGGAGAAGTACAAGGACCTGTGACTAAGTAGTCTAGTTGAGAGTTGAGAGTTGAGAGTTGAGAGTCAGTTGAGAGTTGAGAGTCAGTTGAGAGTTGAGAGTCAGTTGAGGGCTGAGGGTTGAAGGTTGAGAGGGGAACCAGCCAACCTAAGCAGAATTCAGCAGCACCTTTCAGTACGGGATAGTACTCCTGCAGGAATTCCTTATCCAAAGAGAACGTGTAATGTTCCCAGATATGCGTGCTTACCCAAGCACCACCCATGTTCCAATTGGCCCACTGGGGGTCGCCACCATGCAGACCCACAGGACAAGTCATTGCCCAAATATCAGTATTATGCGCTAAACACCAACCCTTATCCACACCGTAGTAAGCTTTGGCGGTAAGTTCGCCAGAGCCTTGCAACTCCTTCATAAAAGTAAGCAAAGAGAGGTGCATCTCGGGCATAGCTGCCGTCTCTGCCGGCCAATAGTTCTCCTCTACGTTGATATTTGAGGTGTAGTTGCACGACCAAGGGGGTAGAAGGCTCTCGTTCCATAAGCCCTGCAGATTGGCAGGTACATTGGGAGTTCGGGAGCAGGAAATAAGCAGATAACGACCGTACTGGAAGTAAAGTGACTCTAAATTGGGGTTGAAGATGCTTTCGTCAACATATTCCTTCAAAACCTCTTCCGTAGAACGGGAATCAGCCTTAGATTCGCCCAAAGAAAGTTTCACACGGTCGAAGATGTTTTTGTAATCAGCGATATGACGTTCCCTCAGCGCATCGTAAGAGGAAGACGTCAGGTGCTTCAGCCTGGCATCGGCCAGCGTCTGATATGGGCGGCCCTCCTTCACAGGGTCTTTATCATAGCCGTTGAAAGAGCTAGCATTTATCAGATAGATGAAAACATCTGTAGAACCGTTAACCAGAATGGCATCACCGTCGGCTTTTACATTGGAGCCCTCCACCTGAACCTTGGTGCAGAAGTGCACACCTCGGTTGGGGTCATAAGAAAAGCGCTCCTGAGCATCGTAATAGCTGGGCAGAGAGGCATAGGCAACATAGCCTTCATTGACCAATACCTTACTGTTTTCAGTACGGAGTTGGCTTTTTAGTTGGCAGGACAGACCAATACGTGCACAGATTCCCTTGGGATTGTCTGTGGTAATACGGATTACGATGCCAGAATCAGGGTGCGTAGCAAAGTACTCTGTAGAGTATCTGTAAGCACCCCTCTGATAGGTGGTGTGAGCCGTTGCATTGCCTATATCAAGCCAACGACGATAGCCTGATGCTGAGGTTTTTGTGTCCAGATAATCTATGGTAAGCTGACCCAGCGGCTGATAGTTCTGTGAGAAATGTCCCTGAACATCGTGCTGCAACGAGTCGGCCTTGGCGTAATCGCCCTGACGTAAGGCTTCTCGGATGGCAGGAATGCTTTTGTGCGCATCTGGCGAGTAAACCTTCATGTTGCAGGGTTCGCCCGTCCAAAGCGTTATATCATTCAAGGAGATTTTATCTTGCTCCGTTCCACCATAGATGATACCGCCCATGGTTCCGTTACCGATTACCAGCGTCTCCTCGAAGAACTCTGCAGGTTTGTTGTAATGAAGCATCTGCGCCCCTGCCTTTGCTATTACCACCAGACATAATGCCGTTAGTGTAATCACCCTTTTCTGAAGCCTTTTCATCTTGTTAATTTGATATTATCGAATAATCATTTTCTTATTGTCGGTGATAACGATACCCTTCTTTAGTGAAGAGTGAAGAGTGAAGAGTGAAGAATTAATCTTTCGACCAGAAAGGTCATAGACTTCTCCTCTCCCCATAAGGGGGGAGTCGGAGGGGGTCTTTATTCCATCATAAGTCTCATCCAACCCCTCCAGCCACTTTGTCAGGTCTTGCAACATCTGCTTGTGATGGGCAAAGGTGGTTTTGAAGCCGAAACCGTGACCACCAGATGAGAATGTCTTACTTGTAACAGGAACGCCGGCATTCTTAAGCGCCTGCCTGTACTTCAGGCTGTTGGTAGGCTTAACGGTAGCGTCGTCGCTGGCCCAGCATATATATGCAGGAGGGGTTTCTGAGGTTACCTGCTTCTCGTTGCTGTACAGATTCACCAAATCCTTGCTGGGATTCTTGCCCAACAGGTTCTCACGGGAGCCGGCATGCGTATAGCTGGACTCCATACTGATTACTGGATAGTACAACACCTGGAAAGCGGGCAGTTCATCACCCGTGAGATGGGTAGCTATGGTGCTGGCTAGATGACCTCCGGCACTGAAACCCATCACACCCACTTGTTTAGGGTCTATCTGCAAATCTTCGGCATTCTCACGCAAATATTGCAAGGCAGCTTTTCCGTCGTTCAGAGGAATTTCTGGGTTACCGCCTGGAAGGTTGTACCTGAGCACGGCAACAGTAAACCCCAAATCACGGTAAAAAGGGGCCCAGTCGGAACCCTCATAACTACCTGCTACGTACGAATAGCCGCCACCAGGGATGATGATAACCGACTTACCGTTGTTATTCTCCTCCTCGGTCCGAAAAACGGTCAACGAAGCTCCCGTTGGCAGTTGTGCTTCAAATACAACGGGCTGCTTGGCTACATAATTGCTGATAATTTCCAGCGCCTCTGTTGGGTCGAAGTCGCCTTCCTCCTGGATAGCTGTCTGGTTACCCGCATCATGCGGAGTATAAGTGTTGGCGCAGATACCGGTCTCTGTACTGCTGGCGCTATTGAACACATAGCCGTCCATTGTCAGGTAATAGGGATAAGCCTCGGGAGTTCCAGTAAAGTTAACCTTAATGGGTTGCAGGTATTCGTTTGAGCAGATGATGTTACTCCAGTCGCTACTGTACGAGATAGGGTCGCGATACATGAACGACTTATCTGCTACACTATACAAATAGGTATTCCCCTCGTAGGTAATGAAAGCAAACTCGCCCTTTGTGGCACCAATGCCTGTCTTAACGGTACTGGTAAGCTTACCGTCCTTCACCCCCATATCGCCACGAGTGGTCTTCATGCTGTACTTCTTGTCGTTCTGTGGCTTAAAAACGTTCCACTCTGGTAATGGATTCTTTACCTCTATGCCGTCGGCCTTAATGAGCTCCAACAAGCTATTTGCCCAAATCTCTGCCAAACGCTTGGCACCGTTCACGTTGGGATGAAGATAGAAGTAGCCAGCATTTCCGCTCTCACGGGTAAAGAGGGCAAAGTTGTTCTCGAAGTATTCCCAAACATCGCGTTTGCCGGCATACACCTGATCGTACTCAGCTACAATGGCATCCAGCACGGGATAATAGCTGCGCAGACGATCCAGACCTTCTTGCAGGTACATAGCGCCGTTATAGGTGCTAGGGCTGTACCAGATGGGATAGTTCAGCAGAATCTTGCAGTCGGGAACGGTCTCAAAGAGCTTATCGATGATGGACCTGATGTTCTTGCCATATACATCCGGATTTACAGGAGCGCCCTCTGTACCAGAGCAAGCACTGTCATTGGTACCCAGCATAATGGAGATATAGATATTTCCTCCGTTCTGCTTTCTGAAAGCTTTAGCGTTGTTGACAATACGAGTAAAGTCGTCCCTACCTGGCAGATAGCCGAATGTGGTGATGCCTGAATGTCCCCCATTATATACATTGGTAGTAACGCCCGTTGCCTCTTCCACCAAAGCACGACATACAATAGGCGGCGCCTGCGTAGAAGCGTTGCCAAGTGTGGCTCCTGCTGTGATGCTGTTACCGATGAAGAGCAGGTTGATGTTTTCCTTGGGATCTACTGGCTCTTCCTTGCCCTCTACTGCACGATAAACCTGGAAGCGGCCCAGCGAAACGAAAGGATTGCCATTGGCATCATAGCGATTGCTCTTTCCTGCATTGACAGTCTTTTTTACGATAAAACGAATGTCCGTGTAAGCAGCGCCTAAATCAATATGAGGTGACTGATAACGGTCAGGTGTCCAACCAGTGAAATCGTTCTGCATATCAGTCAGATGAGCAACTTCTGTCCATTCGCCAGGCAAATTAGCTGCTTCAATTACCATCTCTACGGGCGTGTCATAAGTCTGAGTCCATGTGGAACCTATCATAGTAAAGATGATGTGCTGCTCGGCTTCGTTCAGGTGAACCTGCAAATAAGTATCGGTACCAGCAGGCAGAGGACCAGGATTGCTCCAGGATGAGTGCCAGATAATCTGATTAGTTCCTACACCTTCGCTCTCAGGGCGCAACAGATTGCTGGGCGGGAATCCGTTTTCCGAGTTGTTGGATGTTATCTGTGAGCCGTTGGTCAGCAACGCTACATCTTTCTTCCAAGAAGGACCTTGCGGTTCAGGATCGGGTTCGCCTAGATATGCCTCATAAATCTGGAAACGGCCCAATGACAATAACAGACCGCCAGCCGACTGGTGACGATTCACGTAAGTCTTCTTTACCAGGAACTTCACATCAGTGTATTTTGCACCCAGGTCGATGTGAGGCGAAGTATAACGCTCAGGGGTGTAGGACGTGAAATCATCGTCCATATTCTTCAGGGTGGTGATGGTAGTCCATTCTCCGCTGGGGTTGTTAGTAGCCTGTATCACCACCTCGGTAGGTGTATCGTAAGTGGCGCTCCATGCAGAACCTATCATAGAGAAGATAATGTGCTGCTCAGCTTTCGGAAGGTGGAATTGCAGGAAGGGATCTACATCGGCTGTTATCATGTTACTTCCACTCCATGCCGTATGGTAGATATACTGATTAGTGCCTACACCATCACTCTCAGGACGAATAAGATTAGCTGCAGCAAACTGATCACTTTCCGGGGCCGTGGCCTTAATCTGCGAAGCATCTGTAATCAGCGCATCGCCCTTTTTCCATACTTTATCCTGTCCTTGCACAGGTACGCACATCAATAGTGCCATACCTAACAAAAATAATATCTTATTTTTCATAATCTTCAATTTTCAACTTTCAACTCTCAACTTTCAATTTACTCCACTTCGTTGCAATAAACAAGGCCCATTCTGTCGTAAAGCTTCTCCAACTGCGGCAGACGTTTCTTCCAGTTCTCGAAGTCCTTCTGCTCTGGATTGCACCACTGCACCTCACTCATGGCACCCAAACGGGGCAGCAACTGATAGAGGGCGTGCTCAGGATAAGCCACATGCTCCGTCCACAAGTTGGCTTGAACGCCAAGGATGCACTCGCCCTCCTCCTTGGTCAGCTCTTCTGGAACAAGGGGTTCGAAGGAGTACATCTTAGAGCAGGAAACAACGTAACTGTCTGTTGTGCGAGGTGACTTGCTGAGGTCCTTCAACTGAGGATGGTCGATGTAAGAAAAGACGTTGGGGCTCATGATGACACGATGCTTCTGCTTGGCAGCTGCAACACCACCCTTGGTGCCACGCCAGGACATCACGATGGCATCCTCCGTCAATCCTCCGGCCAGAATCTCGTCCCAACCAATCATACTACGGCCGCGCGATGCCAGGAACTGCTCAATCTCGTGGTTGATATAGGACTGAAGTTTGTTCTCAGCGCTGCGTCCGTCCTGACTTCCTCTGCCACCGTCACCCTCAACCTTAACATTTTCGGTGGTCAAGCCCAGTTCCTTAATCTTTGCCTGACACTTCGGGCACTTCTGCCAACGCTCCTTCGGGCACTCGTCACCACCGATGTGGATGTAGGGAGAAGGGAACACGTCGCAAAGCTCGCCAAAGACCGTCTTCAGGAACTTCAGTGTCTCGGGATTGCCGCCACAAAGCACTTCGCGCATCACACCCCAATGCGGAGCAACGGGGTACGGGCCGCCCGTGCAACCCAAGTTGGGGAATACGTGCAGGGCACTCTGCATGTGTCCGGGCATATCTATCTCGGGTACCACATTGATGTAACGCTCAGCAGCGTAGCGAACGATTTCGCGACACTCTTCCTGCGTATAGTAACCACCATAAGGAATATTGTCGTAGAGGCGCACTTTACTTGGGGCAATGATGCTCTTCTCGCGCACACTACCCTTCTTGGCCAGGTCGGGTAATGCCTTCACCTCGAAGCGCCAGCCCTGATCCTCTGTCAGATGCCAGTGGAACTGGTTGCATCCGTGCAGAGCCATAGCATCCAAGAATTGCTTGATAAATTCAACGCTGAAGAAATGACGACCGCAATCCAACAGCACACCACGATAAGAGAAGCGGGGCTGGTCGGTAATCTGCACGTAGGGGAGTTCTACGCTTTGGCCCTTGGCTATTGGCAGGCTCTTGCGAAGCGTCTGGGCAGCGCGGAAAAGTCCTGCGGGTTCGTAAGCGCTAATCTGAACACCCTCCTTGTTAACCGTCAGCGTATAGCTTTCTTTCTGCTGAGCAGTCAACTCGACGGGTTGTTTGCTTTTCTTACTCTTCTTGGCAGGAGCAATCAAAGACAGACTGATGGGAGCTTTCTTGTCTGCTGCTGTCAACTGTAGCTCAACGCCAGTAGCCTGCTTCACCCATTCCTGCAAGAATTGGGCAATACGTGTGCTTTCAGCATTTCCCTCATCGTAGGCAATGCCCATACCGTTAGCAAGCGTAAAGAACTGAGTAGTATCCGCCTTCACCTCCTTTGGCAGAGGAATAATGTTGTAACTGGCACGCTGCGCCCAAGCGGAGAAGACACACACGCACACCAAAATAAGTAATCCTAATCGTTTCATAAGGCTATAAAGGTTTTAAAATTGTTAGTTTTGTGTGCAAAAATACAAATAAAAAACGTTTCCCAAAGATGATAAACCTCAAAAAAATACTATCTTTGCAAAAAAATAACGTTGACTTTAACTTATATGAAAAAGATTCTTTCTCTTTGCATTGCCACAACTGTAATGCTGGCAGGCTATAGCAAGGTTCCAACGGGCACCATCGGTAACTATCCTGGTAACCCCGCAGAGAATTTTATGCCTAAACTTGTTAAGGCTGGTTCTGAATACCGTAACCTGGCGCTCATGAGGGCAGGGCGGCAGTCGTCGTCCTTCGACGTGAACCAGGCTGTTCAACTTGTCACCGATGGGCTGATGGCCAGTGAGGCGGACTTCCGCAGCACTTGGAAGAGCGCCAGTGGGAAGGACGAATGGATAGAACTGGATTAGGGTGCTATATGTAAGATTGATAAGGTGGTCTTTCATTGGCTCAATGCCCCTGTGGCTGGAAAGCTCTGCGCCTCGGAAGATGGCAAGAACTGGAAGGAAGTTGCTTTAATTCAAAATTCAAAATTCAAAAATCAAGATTCAAACTCTCAACTGTCAACTTTCAACTTTCAACTCACCAAGGCGCGCTACGTAAAAGCCTTGCTGGATGTTTCTGCCGACGGGCAACCCTTCGAACTGGAGGAATGGGAAGTCTGGGGGCGTGGCGGCGTCAAGGCACAGCCTGTAGCTGCTCCAGCACGCAAGGGAGCCGTTCAGGAACTGGCTGGCGGAAACTGGAAGCTGGTGCGTGCTTCGGCACTCAAAGATACGGTTCAGTTAGGCGAACGACTCTCTTCGGCCAACTTCGATGATGCCTCATGGATGGTGGCTACGGTACCTGGAACGGTATTCACATCGTACGTGGCAACGGGGGCCGTACTCGATCCACGCTATGCCGACAACCAGTTGTTCGCCTCAGACTCTTACTTCAAGAGCGATTTCTGGTACCGCAATACCTTCAAGGCACACCCCAACTCAGAGCGTCAGTTCCTGCACTTCGACGGCATCAACTACAAGGCGCGCATCTACCTTAACGGGAAATACGTGGGCGGCATTGAATCGGCCTTCGACGCAGCACGTTTCGATGTTACGGGCCTCCTGAAGGAGGGCACCAACTACCTGGCCATCAAAATCGTCCGCAATCCCAACTACGGCGAGGCGAAGGTGCAGGATGCTTTCTGGCCTAACCTGAACGGTGGCATTCTGGGAGGCGACAACCCCACTATGCACGCCACCATCGGCTGGGACTGGATTCCATCGGTACGCGGACGTAATATCGGTATCTATGACAAAGTGTACCTTCGCTATACGGGCAACGTGACGGTGGATGAGCCCTTCGTTCGTACCGAGGTTCCCCTGCCGGATACCACCCGTGCTACCATCATCGCCAGCGCAAAACTGTGCAACCACTCACAGAAACCCGTAACAGGTGTGCTTAAGATGCACTTTGGAGAACTCACCCTGGAGGAGCCGGCACAGTTGCAAGCCGGTGAATCCCGATTGATTTCCTTCAGCCCGGCTACGCTTCAGCATCCACGTCTGTGGTGGCCCAACGGTTACGGTAAACAAGAACTCTACCCTGTAAAGTTCGAGTTCACCCAGGGAGCACAGCTCTCAGACAGCGTGAACTTCCTCTCCGGCGTTCGTCAGTTCGACTATGTAATGGAGAAATACACCCCACAGAGCAAGAGCCACTTCACGGGTCGCAATAACAATCAGCGACTCAGCCTGTATGTCAATGGTCGTCGATTCGTGGGCTTCGGCGGCAACTGGGGCTATCCCGAACTGCTGCTGAACTATGGGAGCCGCGAGTACGACATAGCCGTTGGCTATCACGCTGCCCAGAACTTCACCATGATTCGTAACTGGGTGGGGATGACCGACAACAAGGCTTTCTACGAGGCTTGCGACCGTTACGGCATCCTAATATGGCAGGACTTCTGGCTGGCCAATCCAGCCGACGGACCAGATCCCTATAACGTAGAGCAATTCAAGAATGTGGCCCAACGCTATGTCCGCCGCATCCGCAACCATCCTTCCGTTGCCCTTTATGTAGCCCGTAACGAAGGATATCCTCCCGAGGAGATTGACCAGTTCCTGGATAAGATGGTACCCGAGGAGCATCCTGGCTTATACTACATTCCCCATTCTGGAGCCGACGGTGTGAACGGCGGTGGTCCCTACAGTGCCCTTCCCGTCAAGGA
Source organism: Bacteroidaceae bacterium (assembly GCA_017445925.1). GTDB lineage: Bacteria > Bacteroidota > Bacteroidia > Bacteroidales > Bacteroidaceae > Physcousia. The sequence goes on from JAFSRW010000049.1 coordinate 36,516, forward strand.
TTACTTCACCCTGCACGGACAGGACAAGATTCTGAGCGAGCGCGGTATGCCCTGCGTAATGAACTTCGAGAATATGGCACGTGCCTTTGGCGCTGAGAATGTTAATCCGGTGAATACCGACGAGCATCCCAATCTCATATACGGATTGCACGACTACTGTCTGGGCGTGAGCGACAAATGGTCGGCCCAGGTGACACGTTCCTTCAACCAGATGCTAGCCAAGGCCTTTGGCGAGCCTGCCGATGCCAAGGAGTTCGGCTACCTGGCACAGTGGATTAACTACGACGGCTATCGTGCCATCTTCGAAGCCCGTAGTGTGTACCGTCGCGGTCTGTTGCTTTGGATGAGTCATCCCACTTGGCCCTCTATGGTGTGGCAGACCTACGACTACTTCTTTGAGCCCACCGGAGCCTTCTTCGGTTGCAAGAAAGCCTGTGAACCTGTTCATATCATGGTAAATCCGATACAAGACAGCGTAACGGTGGTGAACTACCACGCTGGCGACCTGAAGGACGTTACTGCTACGGTGCGCATCCTGGATATGTATGGAAAAGAGGTGAAAAAGCAGAGCAAGACCTTCAGCATCAACGAGGACCAAACCATCGGTTGCTTCCCACTACAGGTACCACAGGATATCACCGACGTGTACTTTGTGAAACTATCGCTCGCAAAGACCGATGGCACAGTGCTCTCCGAGAACTTCTATTGGAGGGGACGCGAGGAAGGCAACCTGCGCGCACTCCGAACCCTGGGCGAGACGCAGCTTAGCATGAAGACCCAGAGCCTTGGAAACAATCGCTACAAGGTGGAGGCAAGGAACATAGGCTCCGTGCCCGCCCTGATGATACGCCTAAAGGCTATGGATAGCGCCACGGGTGACCTCATCCTGCCCGTATGGTATTCCGACAACTACTTCTTCCTCATGCCCGGCGAGAGCAAGGAGGTGGTAATATCCACCACCGGCCAGCAGGGAAGCGTAATCATCAAAGCGGAAGGACTAAACACATCTAATTAAACTAACCAAACACAAGAAAAGCCAAACATCCGAAAGTAAACTTTCTTTTGTCTGGCTTTTCTTCTGGTGTAGCCCGCTTGGGGTTCGAACCCAAGACCCCAACATTAAAAGTGTTGTGCTCTACCAACTGAGCTAGCGGACCGACCTAAAACCCACTTTCGTGGGCACGATTTTGAAAAATGCGGTGCAAAGGTACATGTTTTAATTCAAAATTCAAAATTCAAAATTTTACTTTTCCCTTGCTTTTTTTGTTTTTTCCGGCTCTATTTCCTCTTCTTGCTCTACTTCCTTGAGGATAAATCTTCTGTAATAGGACAACAGCAGGGTGGTGAGCGGAAGGGCTATGATAAAGCCAATGATTCCCATCAGACTGCCCCATACCGAAAGGCTGAGCAGGATAATGGCAGGATTCAGTCCCATTACATGCCCCATGATACGAGGGGTAAGGTACATATCCTGAATGGTTTGTACCACAGCAAAGACGGCTAAGGCACAAAGCATGATTATCCAGAAACTCTCGCCCGTCTCGGCTGCTTTAAGGATGGCAAGCAGAATGGTGGGGATGAAGCCAAATAGCTGCATGTAAGGAACCAAGTTGAGGAAACCAATAAACAAACCCAGACCAATGGCCAACGGGAAGTCGATGATAAGGAAGCCTATACTGAACAGGATACCTACGATGAGGGCGATAAGAGACTGACCACGGAAATAAGCGTTCATGCCGTTCTGCACATCCTGTACCACCATAGAGGCAAACCCTCGCTTACCGGCAGGAATAAGGTTCACCCAGCCCTGACAAATCTTCTCGTAGTCGATAAGGATGAAGAACATATAAAGCAGTACAATGAACATACCCAATACACTAAGGGCGACGTTCACAGTTCCGGATACCAGGCTCCAGGTTTGAATCATAACGGTCTGCATCGCATCAACAAAGGAACTCTGCTGCATGAGGCCGACAAGGGTGTTCTTGTTGCTGAGATAGTTGACAATATTCTGAATGTATGACGCCATATTGGTCTGGGTCATTACATCATTGAAATAAAAAGTAGTGAGTTCTGCAAGGTGTGCCATCTCCTTTACGATGGGAGGAATTATCAGTGCTATGATACCCGTGAGTACGGCTATCAACAGCAGCAACGCCACTATGATACTGAGTATGCGGTTACGCACCTTCACACGGTACTGAATGAAATGTACAAAGGGGTATAGCAGATATGCCAGTAGCCAGGCTATAAAGAAGGGAAGCAGAACACCTGAGAGGGTATTAAGCAACCATACGGCTCCTGCTGCAATGCAGAGGATGGTGACAGCACGGATAAAACTATCGAAAGTAATTTTTTGTTCAAACATATTTTTTTTAGTTGACAAGTTGACGAGTTGACAAGTTGATTCAATTCGTGGACGCAAATATATACATTCTGTCTGAATTAGCCCCATAAAGGGGCTTAAAAATGTTGAAATAATCAAAATAATTCGGTCTGTTTGACCACAATACCGTTTTTTATGTATACATTTGTCCCCAAATAGACGCATCAAAAATGGGAACATTGTACTTGGTACCTACTCCGGTAGGGAATTTGGAGGACATAACGTTCAGAGCCTTGAAGGTGCTAAAGGAGGCTGACCTGATTCTGGCTGAGGACACCAGAACCAGCGGTGTGCTGCTGAAACACTTCGAGATTAAGAACGCCATGTTATCTTACCACAAGTTCAATGAGCACCAAACCGTAGATCGTGTGGTGGAACGTTTGAAAGGCGGTGAGACGGTGGCTGTGGTGAGCGATGCCGGCACACCAGGCATCAGCGACCCAGGCTTCCTGGTGGCTCGTGAAGCCATAAAAGCAGGCATAGAGGTAATAACACTGCCTGGAGCAACAGCCTTTGTTCCTGCCTTGGTAAGCAGCGGATTGCCTTGCGACAAGTTTTGCTTTGAGGGCTTCCTGCCTCAGAAGAAAGGTAGGCAGACCCGCCTGAATGCCTTAGCCGAGGAACCTCGCACCATCATCTTCTACGAATCGCCCCATCGTATAGTAAAAACGCTGGAGCAGTTCAAGGAGGTCTTCGGAGCGGAAAGACCCGTTAGTGTGTGTCGTGAGATTAGTAAGATTCATGAAGAAAGTGTTCGCGGTACCATGGAAGAGGTATTGGAGCACTTTAAGAAGAATGAACCCAGAGGAGAGTTCGTGATTGTAGTAGGAGGCTACAATAATTGAAAGTTGAGAGTTGAAAGTTGAGAGTTGAAAGTTGAAAATTGAGAGTTGAAAATTCAAAAACAAAAAGATATGAAAAAGTTTGGATTTGTAACAGTAGTGACTTTGTTATTGGCCTCATGCGGCCAAGGTCAGCAAGCAATTGAGAATGCCGCTGAGCAGGAACGTGATTCGCTTCAGCGAATTATCAACGAGAAGGATATAGAGTTGAATGATATCATGAGTACTTTTGACGAGGTACAGGAGGGTATCAGACGTATAAATGAAGCCGAAGGACGTGTAACCGTTGCTGATGCAAGCCCTGAAAGCGCCAGCAACAAGGAGGTGATACGTGAGAATATGCAGTTCATCAAGAATGCTATGCAGCAGAACCGCGAAATGATAGCTCAGCTGAAGGAAAAGTTGCGCAAGAGTTCCTTCAATGCAGAGAATCTGAAGAAGACGGTTGAGAACCTGCAGGCTCAGATTGATTCGCAGAGCACGCGTATCCAGGAACTGGAAGCTTCGCTGGCAGAAAAGGATGCTCAGCTGGTTGCACAGAGCGAGCAGATTAACACCCTGACAGAGAGTGTAACATCGCTGACTGAGGAGAACAAACAGAAGGCTGCTACCGTTGCCTCTCAGGAGAAGCAACTGAATGCCGCGTGGTTTGTGTTCGGTACTAAGAACGAGTTGAAGGAAGAGAAGATTCTGCAAAACGGCGATGTGCTGCGCGACGATAGCTTCAACAAGGATTACTTTACACAGATTGATATCCGCTACGATAAGATAATCAAGTTCTACAGCAAGACCGCTACCATCCTTACCAACCATCCTTCAGGAAGCTATCAGATGGTGAAGGACAGCAAGGGGCTGTATGAGTTACACATCGTTGACCCCGTAAAGTTCTGGAGTACCGGAAGATACTTGGTAGTACAGGTTAAATAGAGTTGATAGTTGAGAGTTGACAGTTGAGAGTTGAAAGTTGAGAACATCAAGAAGTAAACATTATAATTCGAGCAGGTCGTCATTACCTTTTGAAGACGGGATGTCGGGCGTGAAGTTCCACAATGTGGTGGAGACGCGTCCTGAGAAGGCTATATTGGTGGGTCTGATTACCTCCGACCAGAATGAGCGAAAGACAAAGGAGTATCTGGACGAACTGGAGTTCCTTGCCGAAACAGCAGGAGCGGAGACAGTAAAACGTTTTACCCAGCGTATGAATGGCCCCAGCAGCGTAACCTATTTAGGTATAGGAAAACTGCAGGAGATAAGGGCTTACATAGAAGCAGAGGAAGATGCAGAGCGCGAGGTGGATATGGTCATCTTTGATGATGAACTCTCTGCCAAGCAGTTGCGTAACATAGAAAACGAACTGAAAGTAAAGGTGCTGGACCGTACGAGTCTGATTCTGGACATCTTTGCTATGCGAGCCCAGACAGCCAATGCCAAGACGCAGGTGGAATTGGCTCAGTACCGTTATATGCTGCCCCGTCTGCAACGCTTATGGACTCACCTTGAACGTCAGGGTGGTGGTTCCGGAAGCGGAGGCGGAAAAGGTTCGGTAGGTCTGCGTGGACCAGGTGAAACACAGTTGGAGATGGACCGCCGAATCATTCTGAATCGTATGAGTCTGCTTAAACAGCGTTTGGCCGACATCGACCGCCAAAAGACTACCCAACGTGGAAATCGCGGTCGTATGATACGTGTGGCCCTTGTGGGTTACACCAATGTGGGCAAGAGCACGCTGATGAATCTGCTCTCCAAGAGCGAGGTGTTTGCCGAGAACAAACTCTTTGCCACACTGGACACTACGGTGCGCAAGGTGATTGTGGACAATCTGCCCTTCCTGCTCTCTGATACAGTAGGATTCATCCGAAAACTGCCTACCGACTTGGTGGATTCCTTCAAGAGCACACTGGATGAGGTACGCGAGGCAGACTTCCTATTGCACGTGGTGGATATCAGCCATCCCGATTTTGAAGACCAAATTAAGGTGGTTGAGAAGACACTTTCCGACCTTGGCTGTGCCGACAAGCCCTCGATGGTTATCTTCAACAAGATAGATGCCTATACATGGGAGGAGAAAGATGCTGACGACCTGACTCCAGCTACTGCCAAGAACGTGTCGCTGGACGAGTTGACCCACACCTGGATGTCGCGCCTCAACGGTGACTGCCTCTTTATCTCGGCTCAGGAAAAGACCAATTTAGAGACCATGAAGCAAGTCCTTTATAATAAGGTTAGGGAACTGCATGTACAGAAGTACCCGTACAATGACTTCCTTTTCCAACATTACGAGGAGAGTTAGACTTTAGACGTTTTGAATTTTGAATTAAACTAATATAAACTGCCCAAGACCCTGCATTGCAGTTCCTCCCCATAGAGGGGGAGGTTAGGAGAGGGTCCCATATATGGCTGATTTTAAGTATGCCCCAATGTTCCAGATGGGCGAGGACAAGACCGAATATCGCCTCCTGACAAAGGAGGGAGTAAGCGTAAGCGAATTTGAGGGTCACAAGATCCTGAAGGTTAGCAAGGAGGCGCTGACCCTGCTGGCTCAACAGTGCTTCCACGATGTGGAGTTCATGCTACGCCGTGAGCACAACCTGCAGGTAGCCAAAGTACTGACCGACCCCGAGGCAAGTGAGAACGACAAGTATGTGGCTCTGCAGTTCCTGCGCAATGCCGATGTGGCAGCCAAGGGCGTGCTGCCCTTCTGTCAGGACACAGGTACAGCTATCATTCATGGCGAAAAGGGCCAGCAGGTTTGGACAGGCTTCGAGGATGAGGAGGCACTCTCTCGTGGTGTCTTCAACACCTTCACGCAGGACAATCTGCGCTACTCTCAGAATGCACCCCTGAATATGTATGATGAGGTAAACACCAAGTGCAACCTCCCTGCCCAGATTGACATCGAGGCCGTAGAAGGTGCCGAGTATCGTTTCGTCTGCGTAGCCAAGGGTGGCGGCTCTGCCAACAAGACCTACTTCTATCCCATGACAAAGGCACTCATCCAGAACGAGAAGACCTTATTGCCCTGGTTGGTAGAGGAGATGAAACACTTAGGCACAGCAGCTTGTCCTCCTTATCACATCTGCTTCGTAATTGGTGGTACCAGTGCCGAGAAGAATCTGCTGACCGTAAAGTTGGGCTCTATCAAGTACTACGACAATCTGCCAACCACAGGCGATGAGACGGGTCGTGCTTTCCGTGATATCGACCTGGAAGAGAAACTCCTGAAGGAGGCTCAGAAGATAGGCCTCGGTGCTCAGTTCGGTGGTAAATATTTGGCTCACGACATTCGCGTGATTCGTCTGCCTCGCCACGGTGCTTCCCTGCCCGTAGGTATGGGTGTAAGTTGCTCTGCCGACCGTAACATCAAGGCAAAGATTAACGAGGACGGTATCTGGATTGAGAAGATGGACTGCAACCCAACAGAGCTGATTCCTGAGGAACTGCGCAATCCGGGTGAAGGCCCCAAGGGTATAGAGATAGACCTGAACAAGGGCATTGATGCCGTTCGTGCCGAACTGACCAAATATCCCGTCAGCACTCGCGTAAACTTGAAGGGTACTATTATTGTGGCTCGTGATATTGCTCACGCCAAGCTGAAGGCTCGTCTGGATGCTGGTGAGGGTATGCCTCAGTACTTTAAGGATTATCCCGTGCTGTATGCAGGTCCTGCCAAGACTCCAGAAGGTTATCCCTGCGGTTCTATGGGCCCCACCACAGCCAACCGTATGGACCCCTACGTAGATGAGTTCCAGGCTAATGGTGCCTCTTTGGTGATGATTGCCAAGGGCAACCGCACCCAGCAGGTAACCGATGCTTGTAAGAAGCACGGTGGTTTCTACTTGGGAACCATCGGTGGTGTAGCTGCCGTACTGAGTCAGAGCAGCATCAAGAGCATTGAGTGCGTAGAATATCCCGAGTTGGGTATGGAAGCTATCTGGAAGATTGACGTAGAAGACTTCCCCGCCTTCATCCTTGTAGATGATAAGGGCAACGACTTCTTCCAGCAACTGAAGCCCTGGTGTCCCAGTTGTAAGTAAAAGCCCCCCTAATAACCCACTTTAGGGGGAATGAAAAAGAGGCAGGGTGTTTAGTCCTGCCTCTCTTCGGTTTTAAAAACCATCAGCAAACATCTTTTTACCGTTAACAACAAATATTCCTTTCTTTTGTTTACCGTTTACCGTTGACGGTTTATGGTTTATACTTGAACTTTTAAACCCTTGAACTCTTCGGCCAGCGAGGTCATACACGGCATCAACTGAATGTTCTATGTTCAATGTTGAATGTTCAATATAAATTGAGCCGATTCCCACACCGCCGTATGGGTTGCCGTTCTCGTCCAACAGGCGTATTTCCACGATATCAGGCAGATTAATGGGCTCAGCATACCGACGTGCACTGAAGGGAACATAAGGACCTGTGTAAGAGAGATAGCATCGCAGGGGCAGAATGTAGTCGCCATCAGAGAAACGGACAAACTCTCGCTTGATGTTGTCATCGGGATTTCTGGCCGAGAAACCATAGTCGGTACTCTCATCGGTCCAGACCAGTTTCTGGTAAGTACCTCGGAAAGTCCACCCGTTCTTACTGCCCGGATCTACGACTTCGGTCTTCAGCATTACGGGCTGGCCATTAAAGTCAAAGACCAATTGCTCATCAGAGGGGAGGAAGAGATATGGCAAGTTAGCCTTCAGCTCATTTACCTTAGTCATGGTAGCAACCCATTTTTCATTCTCCCGAATAACATCGGTAAACTTAAAGAACGAGCCACCGGTAAAGTTTGTTGAACTGTTAATGTCAAATGGAAGGATAACAGCTGCATACTGGTTAGGTACGAAATAGCGGTCATACTCTACGCTGTCTACATCAAACGACTCAGGTATGCTGATTGTTTCCTCGCTGGTGCCATCGAATACAGCTATACGCTTGCCCTCGGAATACTTGACAGTGATGCCCGTAAAGGAAGGCAGTGGCGTGAGGTCGAGGACGTATGGCGACTGCGGCGAGCCAAGCACCCCATTGAATGTGTAGGTTATACCACGGTCGGCCTCTATAATCTCTCCATTTACGAACACCTTGAAGGTAAGATGCTCCCCCGTTTTGTTTCCGTAGACCGTCAGATACGTCACGCCTGGGTTCGTGGAGTCCTCGGGACGGCCCTTGCCACGTATCTGGTCATCGGCATAAACTGCCACAATGACATCCTGCGTAAGCACCTCCTTGTTTAGCACCGTCTTCACGGATATAATCATGCTGCCATAGAAGGTGTTGGGACTGACATCAGGAAAGGGGTCAGTAACCTGAGCCATAAGGCTGGTACTCCCCATGAGAAGGAGAAGAAGACCGCTCCCAAGAAGACCCATTCCTGCCCCCTCCCGTAAAAGGAGGGGAGGGGATAGCCATTTTATTATTCTACGAATCATTTTACAGCCTTCTTTTGTCCGTTGATGATGTAAACGCCACTCTTCAGTTGAGAGTTGACAGGTGACAGTTGAGAGTTGACAGGTGACAGTTGAGAGTTATATTTGCGTCCACTGAGGTCATAAACTGAATGTTCAATGTTCAATGTTGAATGTTCAATGATTGATGTAGCTTCATCCAAGTCGATGACAAGTGGATTCATAGGTGTTCCGTAGATGCCATCCGTCTGGAAGTTGACAGTTGTGGTAGCATCAATAACCTGATTGTCGACAACAACCTTGAAGGTGAGCACAGCTTCTTCCTCGCCAGGAATGGTCAGGTAAGCCATACCCTCCTTATCGGTTATGGTTGCTGTGCGACATTCCTCATCGGCAAAGACGCCCAGTTCCGTATTGGTCAACGGACTTCCTGCTGCTACAATCCTGACAGCCATGATGGCATTACCTGAGTAGGCATGACGATCTACAGGCTGGAAGACACCCAGTTTCTCCTGTTGCAGCGCCCTTACATTCTGGCGTGGATAACCAAAGTCGCGGTTGGTGCTCACATTCATCACATAACCTAAGCCTGGCTCCATCATTACCAGCGTACCGTTCCACTCGTAGTTATTGAAGTAGGTTACGCCGCTCTGTCCCTTTACGATGTCGCCGTTCTCTGGATTCATATTTGCCAAGGCATCGGCCACAGAGGCAACATTCCGTCCGTAGTAGCCTACCCAGTTCCAACCAGCTTTCAGTTCAATGGGGCATTTTGCAGGATCTACCGGCTCGCCTACAATGTGCAGCTTACCGTTATTCTTCATCTGTACGGCATACATCTGTCCGTTCTCCAGATCGCCTGTCAGGTTACCCTTCCATGTGCCGTGCTCGTGATACATATATCCGTCCTCGAAACTCTTGATGGCAAGCACATCATCCATCAAATTATCGAACAGAGCAGAAACTTTCATATCATCGGCCTTAACGTAGAACGATACCCAGTTCCAACCAGCCTTAAGATTAGTTGACTGCTCTATCTTGTCGAGTGCGTTGAGCACGACGGGCGTTTCGTACCTGCCTTCCAATAACATTGGGGTAAAGGTGATGGTGCGATCGGGCTGCACGGCAGGATAAAGTGTACCTGTGGATGCATCATAGGCGCGGAAGGTTACCTCCTTGTCTGCGTCATCGTCGCCGTAGATATCCATTGTAACAAAGTAGCTGTCGTAACGCTCCATGTAGGCAGGATGTGCCACGCCTCTGCATTCGCCATCAATGAATGCTGCCACTATGTCATCCTCGTCGGTTACGGGTACGCCCAGAATCTCCACTCTGCCTATAACGCTCATAGAGTTCTCGTAGTCATTGGGATTGATGTTCCAATAAGGAATCTGTCCGGTTACGTTGATGCTGAGTGTCAATGGCGTCTCTATGCCGTTGTTGCCCTTCAGATATATGGTCTCCTCGTACTTGCCGATGGGTGTGGCAGAACTGATGGTAAAGGTAACCATTGTTTCGTCCAACGGGTTAGTTGTACCATATTCGTCAGTAGCCGTGAGCCATGAAGGCATTCCCGAAAGTGTCCACATCTGCTGCTGGCCGCTCTTGTTGATAACGGTGGCGGTGACGCTGCTTTCGGTCTTTACCTGCTTTGTCAGAGTCAGTTCATCCTTGTCCCAAGCCAACTCGTTCCTGTTGACAAAGGCACTCCAGATGGCAGGAACGGAGTAGTTGCCGTTCTCGTCGCGAACATCTCGAACCGTGAAGTTCAGGGTACAGCCTTCTATGATGGCAGGATCTTCGTCGATGTTGATAACCACCTTCTCGTTGCTGGCCACATAGGTAAAGCTGACGTTGGTCTCTGTTGGCTTTGTGCGTAAGGCAGGAGCGTTATCTACATAGTTGAGAGTTGAAAGTTGAGAGTTGAGAGTTAAGACTTCTGCCTGATGCCCGCTGCCCGTAAGGTCTGTTGCATCGCCGACGGTAACGACCTGATTACCTGAGTCGAGCGTCTTCTTCTCGAAGGGATAGTAAGCTACCAAACCATCCTCTGAACCAGTGAGACGTACCTTGCGGTTCTTGCTCAGCAAGTCGGCGTTCAGTGTGGCGTTCCATACGCGTACCTCATCTAATTGTCCCTTGAAGCCATGATCGTAAGCGTAGGTGCCGAAGTCCTGAGATACGGTGGTGCGATGAGCACCCAGAATCAGGTTATTGGTGGCGATACTGCCCACGTTTGCTGAGGCTGTGCTCAAGCAACGCTTACCATCCACATAAACAGCGGCGGCTCCCTGACGCAGCACATTCAGTGCAACGTGATGCCAAACGTTATCTGTAATTGAAAGTTGAGAGTTGAAAGTTGAGAGTTGAGAGCCGTCTGGGAGATAGGCATCCTTTCCTGTGAGCTGGAGGTTACCCTCGGCAGTGAGGGAGAGTGCTACGTCTCCCATCTGAAGCAGCTGGGCCTCACCGGTCTGCTCTCCACCACGCATCCAGAACTCCAAGGCATAGTCATCGTCCACACAGGTGGGCAACTCCGAGGTATTGATGCTCACGTAGCTTTGTCCGTCCAGGTTGATGGCCTTGTTCTCGTTGTTCAGGTACCACGTCTCTTCTGGCATCGTCATGTGACGGTTGCGAGCGTAGTCGCGGATGGTAGTGCCCTCACCCTCGTTCATCTTCCAGTAACCTATGAGGTGACGGGTTGAGGGGTTCTTGGTCTTGCTACGGTCGAGTAGGGCGGTGGTCATATCGTGAGCCTCGTCCCAGAGCAGCAGCTCGTGCATCGCGGTGGTGGTGTTACAGCCTACTTGCACGGGTCCGTTTCCTTCGTAGCTGTCAGCTGCCTCGTTCTTGAAGAGCGTAGTCTCATTGGCATCGTCGGCCACGGTAGCATTCAGTATTCCATCTGCTGTGAGGCTGAGGCTAAGGAATGCCCACTTACCTGTGGGAACCGAGTTCTGGGATGTATAGGTCTTGTTTCCGATGTTCACCAGCAACTTGCCTGCGTCATCAGTTCCTATCGTCAGTTTAATATCGCCGTTGCCGTGACTCAGTAGCGTACCAGCCCCTTGTGCCAGATTTACCCACATATCAAAGGCGAAGTCCTTGCCTGCCAGGTTTATCTTGGCGTCGGTGGTGGCTGATCCGTTGAGGGCGCTCTCGTGGTCAATCTCTGCACCGTTCAGTACGCCGGTGACCTTGAAGTTCGCCTCCTTGGTAAGCTCGCCCTTCAGGATGGTCTCGTTGAAGGTCACGCTCAACTCGTCACCTATGTCCAGTATGCCGTCAGTGGGTTCCGGAACGCCCATCGGTGTGGGGCGCTGCATGTCCTTAGCCAGCGCTATTTCCTCAGACATCCTTGTTACTTCGTCGGTTCCGTAGGTGCTGGCAGAGACAATGCGGAAGAGGTAGTCGCCATCCGACCACGAGCTCATGGGCAGCGTGTAGCTGACACTGGCTCCCGTGGCGGGTAACAGCTCGTTGCTGGAAGTTTTATCTGCCTCGTTGAGCACATATTCCTTAATCTGTGTCCAGTCTGTAGCCCCCTGCTTCTTGTACTGCATCCGGAAGGCCTTCAGACCGCGATAGGTGCGGTCGAAGTCCTTCATGGTGAGCACCAGGTCGGTGCCCGTCTGTGTGTTCATAGTTGTATTGGATAGGGCCAGCGTTACTGGCGATGATGACGGAACAAAGTGGGCAGAGATGAAAGCCGTGTCGGCAATAACGTCCCACGTGTAAGTCGGATAGTACTGCGAAGATGATGCAAACACAATACCTATGCGATCGTAGTCGAGGATGCTCTGGTCGCTCTGCTTCAGAAGCAGCGTCTTGGTAACTGTCTGGTGCGGCTCAATCAGTATGGTACGTACGTCAGTAACAGGTGCGCCGTCGATGAAGAGCATGGCACCGTTGGGGTTGGTGTCCTCTGCCAAGCCTAAGCGGTAGTACAGCAACTCTTTGGTCTCCGAGGCGTTGCTCAGGCGCAGTGTGTAAGTGGCGGTGGAGCCAGAAGGAATGTCGGTAACGACGGGAACATCCACGTCAATCTGCGGTACCTCTATCTGCATAGTCGGTTCCATAATGGTGGTGCCCGGCTTGTAATACTTGGTGACAACCTTCCCTTCATACGGAGCACTGGTCTGACCGCCAAGCGTGCGGAAGATGGGACCATATTCACCATAGTCATACACGTCAACCGTCAAGGCATTGTCGTCGCCTTCTTCTGCGAGGGTGTAATTGAACACGGTCTTATCCGTCATGGAGTAGTTGTAGTCGAACTCGAAGCCGGGGGCAACGTCAAAGCCAAGGTTGAGAAGAAAGCCAAAATCATCATTGGCGGTAAATCCTGTTAAATAGCTAAAATGGAATCGGATGTTGACGTCGACGTTAAAGTGCATGGCGCTGGAGTATCTCTGTTTCTCGTAGCTCTTGTTCACGGTGCTTCCAGCGTCGAAGGAGTAGTTCTCGCATTTGACACTGTCCTTGTTATCGCGATTGTTGTTGGCGGAGACTTTCTCTGCTTCGTTAAATCTCAGGTAGCCCTCCCAGGCTTTGATTTGGTCGTTGCACCAGGCAACGCTGTCTTGGTAGCCGTCCTTCTTAGATGTTTTGGGAACAAACCAGGTATAGGTGCTGTCTTGTCCGAACATCGGATCGTCGGGAGCAAGTTCGGTAAGATAGACACAGTGGTCACTATTGTTGACATATTCGTTGATGGTTGCCTTGTCGACCGTCTTCAACATGGAGTTGCGCATCAGTTCCAGGTTTGGCATCAGCATATTCTCGATATAATTCTGCGTGTAGCTGAACATGGTGCTGAACTCCATTCCCGTGGAGATGCTCTCCTTGACGTCAAGAGTCACTTCGTTGCTGCTGCCCACGCGGTGGAATCCGACGTTATTGGCTGCACCGATAATGACGTTGGTGGCCGTGCCGACGAAGATGTCACCGGGGGCACCGTCGTACTCGATGTCGTCACTGGTACTGATGGTTTTGGTATTCTCAATGGTAGTGGAATAGGTGCGGTCACCGTGGAAGTCTACACGTCCATCGAGCCCTAATTCAATATCATGTTTTGAAGACGTATTGGTGACGAGATAAACCGTAAGACCTTCAGCCGATTTTATATTAAGGCCCAATTTGATAGTTCCCGTAGCGAAGGCACCAGCGCTTAAGGTGCCGGCGTAATTGTACACTTCGTTCTTGATTGTACCAGAAGCCCATTCTGCCTTAGACTTGGAGCCAGGAGGGTCGCGGAGGATCATTTGCAACATATCGGGACCGGCTGTGACGAAGTTGTTGCCAGTTGGCATGTCACCCAGCACGATACCAGTGATGCCTCCATCGTTCCATACATAGGTGCGGTCATCGATGTCATAGCTAATGGCAATGGTACGGGTATAGGGTGAGGCGATGTTAGGCAGACCTGCCATCCATTTGTAGCAGGCGCAGCCGAGGCTGTCAAGGCGCAACTGGTTGCTCTTGAGCTGTACGACCTCACCGGCAGAATAGCTGACGCTGTCGACGGTGGTCTCCTCGCCGGCTACAGCCTGTTCAGCGGACAGTGCATTGTCGATGGTTACAACCAAACCCTGCAATGGCACCCGGAAGTTGACTGGCTGCTTGGCATCGCTGTTAACGTACTCCTCGTAGGCTTTGATGTTAAAGGTGTAGTTATCGTACATCTCGAATACTGCGCCACCGTATTTATATTCGGGCTTGCCGTTGTCGCCTATCCGATAGATGTCATTAATCTTTAGCTCACCTTGCTCATCCTTCAGCGTGTAGCTGCTGATACCGAAGGCACCGTCATCATGGTTTGCGTCTGTGACGAGGAAGGTTGGCGTACTGTGGTAGGTCTGCATCAGCTTGGTGTGGTAGGAGTAGGATTCTTCGGGGCTGCTTTCCTGGCGCAGGGTATCGCCGCGAACCATCAGGGGGTTGGAGAGGTCGATGGTGGTGGACTCGCCTACCTCCAGTCCCGTCTTTACCACCTTCATGCTGGCAATCTTATACTCCAACGGGGGCAGCATGGCAGAGAACTCGCCGGTCAGGGAGTCGGTGCGGATAAAGATCTTGCGGCAATCGTCAGCGCCTGCTCCACGCCATGATTTACTGGCAATCTTGTTGCTGGCAGAGGAGATGCCTACCGTGTCGGGGTTCGTCTCGTAGCTGTAGGTGGTTTCTGTGACCTCCTTCACTACGTTCATGCGCGGAATCTCGTTCAGAGGGGTGAGGATAAGCTCGGTAATGCCGATGTTGTTCTGGCTCAGCCCGAAGCCCAAGTCTTTCTTGCCCTCGATGTCGCCGCCAACGACGCGGCCAGTGAAGTTGACCATCGTGGAATCGTAGAACTCGAGGTTCTTGATTTCGCGGTCGAAGGTGTGCTTCACGCCCACGTTGTTCGGGTCGACGGGATAGCGACCGCCGTCGGTGAAGACGTGGCCGTTCTTCTCCACCGTAATAAAGTGGTCGCCAATGGGTACACTGATGGTGAACTCGCCCTGCTCGTTGGTCTCAACGATTTTACCGTCCTTAGAGCAAATGATGCCATCGACGTAGAGGTAGGCACCTTCCAGTGGATAGTCTGTGCCGGCGTAGAATACCTTGCCGCTGACGGGGAACGAGGAGACATCGTTGAAGTCCACGCCGCTGTGGGTAAGCGAAGACATGCTGACGAAGCGCGACTGCTGTGCGGGCTGGAACTCGTGGATGCCCAGGGTGGGAATGACGCTGTAGCTGGTTCCTTCGCCCGAGAAGGGTACGCCACGAACCTCGTAGTAGCCGTCTGTGTCGGTATAAGACATCAGGCTCATCATATCCTCGTCGGGCAGTTTGGTGGAGCTGTTGGCGGGAACCAGCGTGTTGGCGTGTCTGCCGTTGCTGATGCCATTTTTCTTGGAGAAGTCGTAGGCTACGCCTTGCTTTGCCAAGCCCTCGTCGAAGGGATAGTAGATGGCCAGTCCCGATTCGCTGCCCGAAAGCGGGTGGTTGTAGTTGCGCTCTATATCCTTCTTGGTCAGTGCCTTGGTCCAGAAGCGGAACTCATCCATGTAGCCGTTGTAATACATTTCTCCCTGGAGGGAGGCTTCGTTACCGATGCTAATGCACTTGTCGTCGTCCCTGATGGTGGGGGAGACGGCTAAGGGGCTTTGATTAACATAGACTATACCACCCTCTACTCCATCTGCACCTATGGTATAGATGCCAGTTTGATGGTTGCTGGAATTATGAATACAGGCAACGTGTGTCCAACTGTCCGCAGCTATAAAGTATGATGTATCATAGTTTATACCGCCTACATATACCCCTAATTTGTACTTCTTTTTGGTATTATCGTAGCGCATATACAGCGTGAAGGCCTTGTACACATCGAACAGCAGGTAGCGAGAGTTATGATCTGCCATGATGGTGGTGTCGGGGTTGATGTACATCTGGATGGAGAAGTCGCCGGCGAAGAGTTTGCGCAACTCCTCAGGACTGCTGTCGTACTTGAAGCCTGCCCCGAAGCCTGACATCTTCACCGAGCGCAGACCGCTGGCAATGTCGCCGTCGGCATTCTGCTGCTTCAGCATTACCTTGGCTCCCTCCACGGCGGTGCCGGTTCCGTAGGCAATGTTGCCGCTGATGATACCCGTGGCTACGCTGAAGCCGTCGGTGGTTTGCATGTCCGATATGGACTGCTCCTGGCCGTCCTGCGTCCAGAGCACAATCTTGTAGTCATTGAAGCTGCCAGGCAGGGCCGTCACGTCGTCGTAGCTGTAGGTGGCCTGCGTGCCTGAGGTGGTGTATATGCTCATCCAGTCGTCCTCTTCTTCGCTGCTGCCCAAGGGACGGCGGTAGATGATAAAGTTAGATGTTGTGGCGCCCACCTGGTCCACCGTCCACGAGAGCTTCACCATGTTGCTGTAGTTGCCGCGCGAGGCTGTGAAGTCTGTAATCTTGGAGCCGCCCAACTTGGCGGAAACCACCTCGCTCAACTGGTCTTTTTTGAAGATGTTTACCTTTAGGCGGTAATTATAAGAGGTATTGGACTCCAGGTTGTTGCCGGCATCGGTGTAGCTGCCTGAGATGGTATCCTTGTTCTCGATGCTGATTTTGGCTATGTTCTCCCAATTCAACTGGTCTGAGTTTTTGGAGCGCTGTATATATAATGTATAGGGGTTGCTGCCCGATGCATCCTCAATGGCCTGATGGCTCCACTTCAGGCTGATGCCCTCTGGGACTTCTTTTGCCGTAACCGCTCCGAAGGACCACGTGGGCACAATGGAGGCTCCGATGGTCTGGCTCAGCCCCTCTGCAATATCCCTTGGATCTTTGGGGACGAAGCTGACTTGTATCTCTTCCTCCCTGTTGTATTCGCCTAATGTTATATTCCTGCTGGTTTTGTCTTGGGAGAGGCCGGTGGCCAGGTCTTTATCGGTTGTGTTGTTCCTGATGGTCCACGTTCCCGCCTTGCTGAGCTTATTGCCGTCCGCGTCCTTCTCCAAAGGATTCCAGCTGATAGTACACTCCTTATTCCATTGGTTAAAGGTCTCCGCTTTTAATCCCGTCGGGCGGGTGAAGCCTGGCACGGGCACCGTAACCCAGTTGTAAACGATGCATTTCTGTAATATTTTGTGCTTGTTCGCAAAGTCTTTAATCTCTATCGTGGCGCTGTATTGCACGGGCAGCGAATCCACGTCGGTATAAGTGGTGCGTATCATATTGCCGGAGAGGTCGCTGAATTTTGTGGTGCTACTGCCGTATTTCTTTGAACAAGCGAACATTCTCTGGTCCTCCAAATACTCCGAGGGTGCTTTTGCCGATTGCGTGTAAGCGCCAACGGTGGTGCCGAGGGAATCAGGCAGAGTGCCGCTCAGGCTCACTTCCTCATAGCCGGACATGCTGGCGGTCGGCTTCTCCCATGGGTCTTTAAGGACCTTGGTAGTCCAGGTCATCTCCTCGTTGTCATTGGAGATGTTGTTAATCTTCCATTTTCCGCACACCTTTACTGTGTGCTTTTCTCCCACCTTCCATTCTTTCAGGAAGATGTACATGTTCACCCTTATGTAGTAACCGTCGTCGTATTTTTTGTTGGTTGACTTGTGTTCCGTCCGGTAGGGATTCCAGAAGCGGATGGTACACGTCTCGTCACCATAGGTGCTGCCCCACCATTGATCGTTCTTACGCTCGCTATCCAGGTCGGAGTAGTTACCCGTATTCTTCCATCCGGGCCAAGCTAACTCCCAGTCGGGCGAGCAGATGTACCTGCCATCCACATACACCGCAGGACCATCGTGACCGTCGGTCTTGTCGTGGGTAAAGAAACTGTCCTTGTAGTAGTTGTCGTAGATTAGTAGGTTAATCACTATCCACGGCTCTTTGACTGAAGGATTATGGCTGATCCATGTCATGTTTGGGTCATCGAAGCGGGTGTCAGCCTGTGCGCTCCCTGCAAATGTGCAGAGCAGGGCGAGGAGGAGTAATAGTCGTTTCATGTTTTCTTGAATTAAGAATTAAGAGAGAAGAAAGAAGAATTAAACTCTTGAACTCTTCGTTTTTCTGCCCCAAAATAAATAAAACCTTATGGAATAAGGTGTAAAAAAACTGCACTTGGTGTAAAAAAAACAAGCATTAGGTGTGAAAAAACCGCGGTTTTTTCACACCTAATGCCTCTTGTTGCTTCACAATATTAATATTTCACGCAGCGATAGGAGGGATTAACGGAGTTGGGAAGGCTGTCTTCAGCACTGCGACGCAGACCGAAGATTTCCCGCCCGCTGGCATCGTGCTCTGTGACCAGGCGGGTATTGTTTCCCCCTTCCGTGCTCCAGCCCCAGCCCACGGTGAGGCGCTCGCCAAAGAGTTGCACGGCGCCGCAGGCCTGTGAGAAGTAGTCGCCGCCCGGGTTCAGCAAATTGCCGCCGCCGGTCACCTTGCCGGTCTGCTCGTTCACCTGGAGACGGAGTACGCGAGTGAGCTGCGGGCTGTGGCCGTTGCCGTTGTCGAAGAGCGTCAGCGTGCCGTCGGCGTTCAGCGTGGCGTAGTGCTGTCCGCAGAAGTTCTGTTCCTCAGGCAGGGCCTCGCCGCTGATGCGCCACAGGATGTCGCCCGTTTCGCCTGCGCGGTCAATCTTCACAATGGAAGAGAGGTGGCGGAAGGAGCAGAGCCAGTTGCCGTCGGGCAGCACCTGGATGGCGTTGAAGTGAACGTAGTCATAACTGGTGTCGAAGGTGGGGCTTTCCCAGTCCTCCATTTCGGGATGGTCGCTGCTCCACCAGTCGAAGACCACCTCGCCGTCCTGTACTTCCTGAAGGTACGCTACCGCCAGTTTCCGTTCACCCACCTGACGGTCGATGTATGCCGAGAGGATGTAGTGAGTGGGTGAGAAGAAGTAGAAGTCGTGCCCGTCGATGGGCTCGCCGTCAGGCAGATAGCCGTCCAGACTAGCAAGGGCGTGGATGGTGTCGATGGGCGTGTAGTGCTCGTCCAG
The DNA here is from genome assembly GCA_017445925.1 of Bacteroidaceae bacterium. Classification (GTDB taxonomy): domain Bacteria; phylum Bacteroidota; class Bacteroidia; order Bacteroidales; family Bacteroidaceae; genus Physcousia. The sequence goes on from JAFSRW010000049.1 coordinate 55,614, forward strand.
CAGGATGCGCATGCCGGGGTTGTAGCCGGTAAAGGCGCGGCTGCTGTAGGCATAGTCGGGCGCGTGGTAGCTGTAATAGGTACGACCATCCAGCGTGTGCTTCTTGAAGTCCCAAAAGCCTTGCTCATTGAAGTTGCCGGCCTTCTCCGTCGGGTCGTACCGGTAGTAGAGGATGTGCCCGTCGTTGTTGTACTTCATGACGAGGCGCTGGTAGATGAACGACAGGTAGAAGTCGCCCGGGATGACACCCTTGCCCGTGGCTTCGATGACGGGGATGCCGGTGTGCAGCGTGTTCAACTGCACGGTACCGCTCTGGTCGCCGGTGGTGTAGGTGATGGAGATTTGCTTGTCCTTGGCAATCTCGCCTATTGCGAGTGTGCATTTGCCGCTACGGGCATCGGTGCCGCCTACGCTGAGTTGCTGAAAGTCGGATGCATTGCTGATGCCGATGTCCGCCGCTGCCTCGGTGCTCAGCGTCCTGAGGTTTATTGCTTCCTTGGCGGGCAGCGCTATGCGGTACTGCTCGCCGTTGACGGTGAGGCACAGTTCCGTGGCAGGCACTTCGGTGTTAATGTCATCCGAGCAGGCTGTCAATCCCGCTAATGCCAGCATTGCCGCTATGCCTTGGTAGAACTTTCTCTGTTTCATGTTTGAACCCTCCCCCATCCCCCTCCCTCTATGGAGGGGAGCTGGAGGTATGGGATTTTGTCTATTTGTTATTAATCATATTATTATCAAGCCAAGAGCCAACAGCCAAAGTATTTAACTCCTTTAACTTCCTTAACTTCTTTAACTCCTCATAGTTCTTTCCTGAGCTTCTTCGGCAGGGCGTGGCGGTTAAGGAAGATGTAGGTGGTGTTCAGCGCCATGTAGTCGCGCGACATGTACCAGATGCCTGCGTAGTTTCCCATTATGCCCCAAGTATTCTTGACCATGTAGAAGGGACGGCCCGACTGGTCGGTAGCCTTGCCGTAGATGAGCATCACGTGGTCGTAGGTGAAGCGCCAGTCGTCCCACTGCTCCTGACGGAGCTGCTGCGTGGGCTGCACGCCGCTGGGCAACTCTGCCAAGCCCGTGCGGGTGAAGTCGCCCGATACATCGCCGCCCCATGCCACGGTGTAGCCCGCATCGATGGCATCGTCGATGACCTGCATCAACTCCTCGATGGGGATGTTATAGCTGGGTTTGAGGCGCCACTTGTAGGGAGCCTCTATCACAAACCACTCACGGAAAGGGTGGTGCGTGTAGCTGGTGAGGCTTATGTAGTCGTCGAGGTTCAGACCCAAGCTCTGGGCAAACGTCTGCGGGGTGTAGTTCTTGCCCTGATAGGTGAAGGACTGGGGACAGCGGCCCAGGTTGCGGTCGAGGACTGCCTGCACGCTGTCCTGCCAGAAGGCTCGGGGTGCGGCGCCGTGGGTAGTAGCGACTGTCTGGGCTTTGGCAAGGTCGGCGGCGACAGAATCGTCGGGAACGATGGTGCGGCGTACGGTGGCCTCGAACTCAGGGTAGAACCGCGTGAAGTTGGCGAGCGAGTCACCCACTAAGGAGCCGGGGGCCGCCATGGCGTCCTCGGGGCAGATGCCGTAGCGGCGGATGACGTCCACCACGTCGTCGCACGAGCCGCCCTGGGAGATTTGGCTGAAGCCGTGCATACGGACGAAGTGCGTGGCGTTCTCCATGTAGTCCTTATTTACCACGAACATCTCGCAGAGGTCGTATGTGCGACCCGTCTGCCTGAGTATCTCGCTCTCGATGTATCCCAGCGTTCCGTAGGCCCAGCATGTGCCGCTTCGCCACTGGTTCTTGATGCTGGTGATGGGCAGTTCCTTCACGGTGGTGAATGTCTTCTGTTCCTTCGAGGCTTGCGCCTGGCGTTGCAAGTTCTCCTGTGCCGTCGTCGTCAAAGCAGAGGCGCTACACAAGGCAACTGCTATCGATGTAAGAATCTTCTTCATATCCGGTTTGTTATTTTTTCTTTCTGTTGTTCCATACAAAGTAAATGATGTAAGCAATCAGCCCCAGGTAGACAACTACCAGGGGAATGGTGAACCAGAGCGGTTGCGAAAGGAAGTCTTGTAAGTTCTTGCTCATGATAATTTTGTTTTCTGGTTACAAAATACGGAAATAATCATGAAAAAAGGTGTATAAAAACTACACTTGGTGTAAAAAAACCGCGGTTTTTTCACATTTCCCCCTTAGGAAACGACATATTTACATTATTTTTGACGTTCTGTCATTAACTTTCAACTTTCAATTTTCAATTTTCAATTAATTATCGTACCTTAGCGGCATGATTACCATTGGAGAGATGCAAATAAGCGGCATGCTGACAATGCTGATGCTATCGGTAATGCTAATGCTTTGTGTACCCCATCGCTCGAAGCGCAGAAGCAGTTTTGCCCGCGCCAGATGGTTAATGGCGGTAGGCACTGGACTGATAAGCCTTCAGTTTCTGCTACAGTACATCTTCGGATTCCGCCAGATGGGCGTTACGCAGGCCGTGTTCTGCAACCTGCTGCTGTTTACGCCCGCCTCGCTGCTCTGCGGCATGTCAATCCTGTACGTACAGCGCCAGGGAATCATCCGCAGGAAGGAATGGATGGTGGCGTGTGGCATCTGCGCGGCATCGATGCTGATACTCTTAGGCACCATCTCGCTGGATGGCATCCCGTTCCGGCAAGGCTCGCCGGCGATGCGGATAGCCGAATACGTGGTGGCGCTGCTCTACGTGGTGATGCAGACCTACATCTTTATCATGCAATACAAGGCGTACATTCAAGTGAAGATGGCTGTGCGCGAGTACTTCGACCGCGAACGCCACGACCTCTTCGGCTGGATGGGCCTGAGCATGCGAGTCATGGCGATGTTAGCTTTCTTTGTGCCGCTGGTAATCTTTACGGAAGGCAAGGCTCTTGTGCTATTCTCCATCGCCTACTTCTTCTGCATTGCCTACAGCACCATCAGCCTGTACACCTACGGCGTGAGCGAGAACATCATCCGCGTGGAGGAGGCGGAAGAAGACCCCCTCCCTGCTCCCCCTTTGGGTGAGTGCTCCCAAGCAGAGAACGACAATAAAGTCTCACCCAAAGGGGGAGATTCAGAGGGGGCCTTTATCTCTGCTTCACTTGAAAGCTGGATTTCCGACGGCTACTACCGTCAGCATAACCTGACGCTGAGCGTGGTAGCAAAACAGATGAAACTGACGCGTAGGCAACTGCAGGAGTGGCTCCGGCAGTCGGAATACAAGAATCTGGCGGGATTGGTGACTCAGCTGCGCATAGAGGAGGCCAAGCGTGTGCTGAAGGAGAAACCGGAATGGTCGGTGGAAACAATTGCGGACTACTGCGGATTCAGCAGCCGCGAGTACTTCCATCGTTCCTTCCGCGAATACACAGGCATGACGCCCGCTAAGTTCCAGAATAGCTAAAAAACCACCTTCTTGCCATTGGTTAAGTAAATGCCCTTCTTAGTTAATGCATTTACCTTACGGCCGCTGAGGTCATAGGACTTATGAGTCTTATGGGTCTCATGGGGCTTATGAGCCTTATCAATCCCATCCTCCAGATCCTGCGTTCTGGGAATGCCAAAATAAGCATCCATCTCGAGGAAGCGATCGACGTACCACTGCTCTATGAAGGAAATTTCACGGGCAAGGTCCTGAACATACTTGGGGCGTGACCTCTCCTTGTCGTAGTGGTCGGTCATACGCTGCCAGGCACCGCTTTTAATAAAGAGGTCACGGTATTTCTCAAGTTTGCTGAAAACGGCAGGAATGGAGAAGGCGCCTTGGCGGCCCTCGATCCATCGCTGCTTGAGGATCTTATTGTATTCAGCATCATTAACGATGGGCGAAATAGGGAAGGGCGCATTATTGGAAAGAACATTCACAGGCCATTCGGTATAATTGCCGTCATAATACGCGCCATCAAAACTGCCGCCGAAGCTGGTGTCCAAATCCCAGGGGGTTATGACGAACCTGCGGCGGTCCGCCTCGGTGGGGTCGGCGTCGTTGATGTTTTTGGTGATGTTTCGTACACTAAGGAACCTGTTCTTGTTGCCCCAGTTGTCAGCAATGCAGAGTGCCATGATAAGGAGGTGGTAATCGGCCAGATTCTCTAAGAAGAAGTACTTCTTGACGTATTCTTTGCTATGGCCGTTCAGGATGGCATCCTGCAAGGGTTTCCACGCCTGCTGACCTCCATATTCATCGGGATATTTGAGTTCCCAGGCATCGTGCCAGGCAATGACGCAAGCTGAGGAGTCCTCGCTATAACCCGGATTGTTCTGATTGAGAATGTCCTGCGTGCCACTCTTGTACAGCGCTCCGCGGATAACCACACTGCCATCCTCATTCTCTTGCACCTTCTTTAAATTAAGCAACTTGCGGTTAATGCGGTCCATGAGGTGGTAGATGCCGAAGTACTTGTCGTTGATATAAAATTCCACGAAGCGACCTTCAGAGCCGTTTCGACCGCCGAACTGTGTATCATAGGGAAGGTGAGAGAACTCGTTCCAAACATCGAAAGCTACGCGGTTACGCATACAGATGCGGTCGATGGCCATGGCATCCAGAATCCACGACGAGCAGGAACGCATACCCAATAGTGCAGAGTCTGCCTCCTCGGTGTAATCCGGAGTACGTAACTTCATGTTCAGAGAGGGTTTATACAAATACTGTCTGGCTGTGGCACCGCGCGTCCTGAACTTGGCAGGAAGCTTCACCAAACTACCATCAGTTTCGGTTAGCGTCATGGTGCCGTTAACATACGGCATATCTGCCGTTATATCCCCTTCGAAATAAACTTTCATGATGGGAAGCTTGTCTGTTTCGGCTCCGAAAGAAACAAGATTCAGAAGCCCAGAGAGAAGCAGGAAACAGATAAGTTTTCTCATAACCTTATAATAAGATAAAGTAAACGGTTACTGCAGGAATAGCGAGCAGGCTGCTGTCGAAACGATCCAGCAAACCTCCGTGACCGGGAAGAATGTGACTACTGTCCTTGATGCCTAGCTGACGTTTGAGATGACTCTCAACCAAATCGCCAAACGTACCGCTCACCACCACTACAGCAGCAAAGCCCAACCACTGCAAGAGGCTAAGCGTTCCGGGCTGTACATACCAGACGGCAATCGCAGCCAAAAGGGTAAAGATGCAACCGCCTATGCTGCCAATCCACGTCTTCTTGGGCGATACGCTGGGGAAAAGCTTGCAAGGGAAGATTCCGTGCAAGGTAAGACCTGAGAGATAGGCAAACGTATCGTTTACCCAAAGGAAAATGAAAAGGGCAAGCGGATAAATCCATGTATAGACCATACGGCCAGCAGCCTCGTCGGTATTGATGCTGAGCAAAGGCAGCAACGAAAAAGGCAAAGCTACATAAAGCTGTGAGGCCAGGGAAAGGCTCCAGTTGCGAATGGAATCCTGACTACCCCTGTACAATTCGCTTATCATTATATATAATATGAGCAGAGCCCATACAGCCATCACACGGGGAGCGGTGTCGCTGCCAATACAGAATAGCCAGACGGCAGCCACCAAAATGAAGCCTGCCAATGCATTAATGGCGCGGGGCAAACTGGCTCCGGCATGGTGATTCATTACGGTCCCGAACTCGAAGAGAGTGGCGGCAGCGACAAGCCCGAAGAAGAAAAAGGCAGTTACAGGGCTGCATACCGTGCAGCCAACCAGTAACACAACATATATCAGACCGGTGAGTGTGCGAGTGATGAGATTTTTCATTGAAGAAACTATTATTTCGTTATTTCGATTGGGCCGCTTTCGTTATAACGTTATTACGATATTACGTTATCTTGGGCGGCCCCGTCTGAGGGCTCTGAGTTCCCCTCGCCCTCGGGAGAGGGGTTGGGGGTGAGGCCGTTTCCCTCAGCCAGCAACTCCTCTGTCCTGCTGCTCCAGGGGCGAGGACCAAAGATGCGCTCAACATCCTCGGCAAAAATTACCTCACGCTCCACCAAGAGCTGAGCCAACTGGGCATGCCCCTCGGTATGCTGACTGAGAATATCTTTAGCACGCTGGTACTGCTCGGCTATCATCTTCTGCGTTTCCTGGTCGATGAGCTGAGCCGTAGCCTCGCTGTAGGGACGCTGGAAGTTATATTCCTGATTATTGTAATAGCAGATGTTAGGCAACTCGTCAGCCATTCCCATGTAAGCTATCATGCTATAAGCCTGCTTGGTGACACGCTCCAGATCGTTCATGGCGCCACTACTGATATGCCCCGTAAAGAGTTCCTCTGCAGCACGACCACCCAGGGTGGCACACATCTCGTCGAGCATCTGCTCACGAGTGGTTATCTGACGCTCCTCGGGCAAGTACCAGGCAGCACCCAAGGCACGACCACGCGGAACAATCGTAACCTTAACCAGCGGATTGGCATACTGAAGCAACCAACTGATAGTGGCATGACCGGCCTCGTGAAGGGCAATGGTACGCTTCTCCTCAGCTGTCATAACCTTGGTCTTCTTCTCCAAACCTCCAATGATACGGTCTACGGCAGCTAAGAAATCATCCTTACCAACCACCGTCTTGCTATTACGGGCTGCAATCAGAGCTGCCTCGTTGCAGACGTTGGCAATATCGGCACCACTGAAACCGGGAGTCTGACGTGCCAGGAAATCGATATCCAAACTATTGTCGGTCTTCACAGGACGCAGGTGCACCTGGAAAATTTCCTTACGTTCGTTTACATCGGGTAGGTCGACGTGAATCTGACGGTCAAAACGTCCTGCACGAAGCAAGGCTTTGTCCAGAATATCAGCACGATTGGTAGCGGCCAAGATGATTACACCGCTGTTGGTTCCAAAGCCGTCCATCTCTGTAAGTAACTGGTTCAGGGTACTCTCACGCTCATCGTTGGCACCCATCTGAAGGCCTCTGCTACGGGCACGACCCACGGCATCTATCTCGTCGATGAAGATGATACAAGGCGCTTTCTCCTTAGCCTGACGGAAGAGATCACGTACACGACTGGCACCAACGCCCACAAACATCTCTACAAAGTCGCTACCCGACATAGAGAAGAAAGGTACGTCGGCCTCGCCAGCCACAGCCTTTGCCAAAAGGGTCTTACCTGTTCCCGGAGGACCAACCAGCAAAGCGCCCTTGGGTATCTTTCCACCCAAATCGGTATATTTATCAGGATTCTTCAAGAACTCTACAATCTCCTGCACCTCCTGCTTGGCACCAGCTTGGCCGGCCACATCCTTGAAGGTAACCTTGCTTGCCTCCTCTTTATCCACCAACTGAGCACGACTTCGGCCAACATTGAAGATTCCCATAGGACCTCCGCCGCTACTGCTTCCACCACCGCCCATACGGCGCATGATGAAAATCCAGAAGAGGGCAATAAGGATAAGGGGACCAAAGCTCCACAGAAAGTTGGAAATGGCATCGCTACTGTTCTCATATTTAACATCACCGCTGAAATGTCCCGCCTCCTGCTCCTGCTCCATAAAATCTTCCAACTTATCAGCAGAAGGGTATTGCGACTGCACAATGCTCGTAGCTCCGGGCTTTATCTTGGTCGTGGGGAATACATCACGCAGATGCGACGGCTCCACATACATTATCAGGGTTCCTTCCTTCTTGTTTACTACGACTTTACTGGCATACCCTTTTTTTACGTACTCCTTGAACTGGCTGTAGGTCACCTCCTTGGAGCCGCCATCCAACAATGAGCCGTTGCCGCCATTGAGAATGAGAAATCCGAGTACAATGGCAATTATCAAGTACAACCAAGTAAGGCTGAACTGCGGATATTTGGGTTTCTTCTGCTTACTCATAGAATCTAATTATCATTATATTAGTCCAAATCGGGCACCTCGGTCAACTGAGCGTCGGCCCATAAGTGCTCTATATCATAGAAGGCACGCTCTTCTGGCAACAGGATGTGGACAATGACCTCGGCAAAATCCATAGCCACCCACTGGGAGTAACGCAAGCCGTCTACTGCTTGCGGCTTCTGGTGTGCCAACTCAAGAGCCTTGTCGCTTACGCTGCGAGTCAAAGCCTGTATCTGTGAGGGTGAACCGCCAGTGGCAATCACGAAATAACCACAAATGGTATCCGGAATCTCAGTCAGGTCCACCACAACAATGTTTCTACCTTTCTTATCTTGCATTCCCTGCACTATTGCTTCTACCAGGGGATTCTTTTCTTTTTTCAACTTCTTTATTATTATAATTGGCCACAAAGGTACAGAGAGTTGGGCGATAATGCAAATTTTTTTTATTTTTTTGGCATAAAGTTTTGTCAGTTCGGAAAAAGTCCCTACCTTTGCACCGCAAAACGAGTTAATCTCGTTGTTATTGGGCTATGGTGTAATGGTAACACTGCAGATTCTGGTCCTGCCTTTCCTGGTTCGAGTCCGGGTAGCCCAACCAAAGAAGAGTTTCACACCTTGTGAGGCTCTTTTTTTATTCCACGAAGTTGTCTTTAGTAATAATTCATGCTTCCAAACGGAAAATCTTTTTTCAATCTGTTTACTTAATCAAATTTTTGCATTACCTTTGCACCTCGAAAGAATACATTATATAAATTAGAATACGAATATGAATACATTGGAGTCAATTTTTGCAGAGAAACTGCTGAATGTTAAAGCTATAAAGTTGCAGCCCAGCAATCCTTTTACTTGGGCAAGTGGTTGGAAGAGTCCATTCTATTGCGACAACCGTAAGACACTTTCTTACACCGACCTCCGCTCTTTCGTTAAGATTGAGCTTACACGCACTATTTTGGAGAACTTTCAGGATGTTGATGCTATCGCTGGTGTTGCTACAGGTGCTATTGCACAGGGCGCTTTGGTAGCCGATGCATTGAACCTGCCCTTTGTCTATGTTCGTAGCAAACCAAAGGATCACGGACTGGAAAACCTGATTGAAGGCGAGCTAAAGCCTGGCATGAAGGTAGTGGTTGTTGAGGACCTTATCAGCACAGGCGGTAGCAGTTTGAAAGCTGTAGAGGCAATCCGCAATAACGGTTGCGAGGTGGTTGGTATGGTGGCCAGCTACACTTACGGTTTCCCCGTTGCAGCAAAGGCTTTTGCGGATGCCAAGGTGAAACTTATCACGTTAACCAATTACGAAGCTGTTGTGGCTCAGGCTGTTAAGACTGGCTACATTACTGAAGATGAAGTAGAAGTACTACACGAGTGGCGCAAGGATCCCGCTCATTGGAACGGATAAAGACCCTCTCCCCATACCCTCCCCCTCTATGGGGAGGGGGAAATTATAATTTTATAAATTTTGAATTTATATAGATGGCAGAATATAAAAGTGACGTTAAGAAGATTTACTACCCCGTAGAACGGGTGTATGAACGTCTTTCCGACCTGAACAACTTGACAGTTATTCAGCAGAATCTCGACAATCCCATGATTCGCGAAAAGATGCTGGAGCAGGCAGGCGATAAGGCATCGCCTGAACAGTTGGACAGCGTTCTGGAGAAACTGCGTGAACTGAAGTTCGACAGCGATAGTGTTTCTGGCTCCTCACCCATGGGCAACATTACGCTGCGCATCATTGAGCGCGAGGAGAACAAAACCATCAAGTTCGCTTTGGAGGGTGCTCCCATTCTGGCCAACATGTGGATACAGTTGCTACCTGCAACAGATCAGGAGTGCGCTATGAAACTGACAGTAAAGGCCGACCTGAATTTCTTCATCAAGCAGGTGATTGGCAACAAACTGCAGCAGGGGGTAGATGGGTTGGCACAGATGTTGGCTAGTATTCCTTATTGATAGTTGACAGTTGATAGTTGAGAGTCAGTTTAAAAAGTGGATAGTAGAAGGCTGCGATTGAGCGAGAGGAGAAGAAACCATAAACACTAACTTTTAATTCTTAACCCTTAATTCTTTCTTAATCAAAATAAATGGCAATGGCAAAGCTTTGGGATAAAGGATTTGAGATTCAAGACAAGATAGAAAGGTTTACTATTGGTCGTGACCGCGAGATGGACCTCTATCTGGCAGAAGCCGATGTACTGGGTTCTATGGCTCACATCACTATGCTGGAGAGTATTGGTCTGCTGCAGGCCGACGAGTTGAAGCACCTCTTGGCTGAACTCAGGAACATTCACGCCCAGATTAAGAGAGGCGAGTTCGTAATTGAAGAAGGTATAGAGGATGTACACTCTCAGGTTGAATTGATGCTTACCCGCAAGTTGGGCGATATAGGTAAGAAAATTCATTCGGGTCGTAGTCGTAACGACCAGGTATTGGTAGACCTAAAACTCTTTATTCGTCGACAGTTGAAGGATATTGCCTCTGATGTTATGGAACTCTTCAAGGAGTTGCAGTCGCAGAGCGAACACTACAAGAATGTGCTGATGCCAGGCTATACGCATCTCCAAGTGGCTATGCCCAGTAGTTTTGGGCTTTGGTTTGGTGCCTACGCCGAGAGTCTGGTGGATGATATGATGTTCCTACAGGCAGCCTTCCGAATGACCAACCGCAACCCCTTAGGCTCTGCTGCCGGATATGGTAGCAGTTTCCCCTTGAACCGCACCATGACAACAGAACTGCTTGGGTTCGACTCTATGAACTACAACGTGGTTTATGCGCAGATGGGACGTGGAAAAACAGAGCGTAACGTGGCTTTTGCCCTTGCCAGCATAGCCGGCACCATTAGTAAGTTGGCCTTTGATGCCTGTATGTTCAGCAGCCAAAACTTTGCCTTTGTGAAGCTGCCTAACGACTGCACCACAGGTTCCAGTATCATGCCACATAAGAAGAACCCTGATGTTTTTGAGCTTACTCGCGCCAAGTGCAACAAGTTGCAAGGCCTGCCCCAACAGATTACCCTCATTATGAACAATCTGCCCAGCGGCTATTTTCGCGACTTGCAAATCATAAAGGAAGTCTTTCTGCCTGCTTTCCAGGAGTTGCGCGACTGCCTGCAGATGACCACATACATTATTAATAAGATAAAGGTGAACGAGGATATCCTGTCTGATTCGCGTTACGACCTTATTTTCTCCGTTGAAGAGGTGAATCGCCTGGTTACTGAAGGGATGCCTTTCAGAGACGCTTATAAGAAGGTGGGCTTGGATATCGAGGCTGGCAAATTTACACCTTGCAAGGAGGTCCACCATACCCACGAGGGTTCTATCGGCAATCTCTGCACAGAGCAGATTGCTACCCTGATGGATAGTGTGTGGAAAGGTTTCAACTTTGAGAAGATGGAGAAGGCGGAGAGGGTGCTCATTGAACATTGAGCATTGAGCATTGAACATTGAGCATTGAAGATTGAGCATTGATCATTGAGCATTTAACATTGAGCATTGAACATTAGTTATGATGGTGAAACGAATTATTCTTTTATGCTGCCTGTTAGCGGTTTTTGGTTGTCAAGATACCGACTACACGTATTGCAATCTACCTGCCAAGTTTATATTTGAGAATACTTACCAGGCGCCTGCCCTCTATACTGCTTGTAATAGTATGGGCGAGTTCTGTACCATCACTTATTCTAAAGACGGTAAGCAATTTGTTTTCAAAGGTTCGGCCAAGGAACCTTCATACGTTAATCTGACTGCCATTGCCGGCTATACAGGTTTCCATCTGGGACTTAGCGGACTTATAGTAGGTCTGCCCAATATTCCAGAGATAGGTCAGACGGAGAGCAAGGTGGTATGTTTCGACCTTGCCTGCTCTAACTGCTATCAGGATTATAATATTACCAAGCCGCTTGTCGTTCAAGAAGGAACTGCTACTTGCAATAGTTGCAAACGCACCTACGACCTCAACAATACTGGCTTTATTACTAAGGGCGAAGCAGGCAAGCCTCTTTTCCGTTATCGGGTCAGTTATGTAAACAATACTCTTGTGGTAAGTAACAGATAAGTGACATTTTCTGCGCTTTTTCTGAAAATTTTTCACTTTTCATTTTTCTCTTTTCACTTTTTGCGCTATCTTTGCACCCACTTAAGGCTGCCCAGATGGTGGAATTGGTAGACACGAGGGACTTAAAATCCCTTGACCATTGCGGTCGTACGGGTTCGAGTCCCGTTCCGGGCACATTTATTTTAAACTAACACCCCCCATTTATCCGTTCTTTTTTATTAACCAATGAGAAAGATTCTTATTATAGCCACCATATTCCTTGGTGTCCTATCAGGCCAAGCTCAGGAAAAGGTCATGAATGTTCTTAAGACGGATGGTACTACTACCCAGACCCGTGTGGCAGACCTGAAGGAAATCAGCATCCTTTCTGTGGACAAAACCACAATGATTATGAAGACCACTAATGGGGCTGCCGTTCGTGTCGAAGCGAACGAGGTAGAAGATATAACATTCTCCGATACGTTGTACAACCTCAACAGTACAGGTTACCGCATACTCGAAGCCAACGAACTCTGTTGGCCTGAGGACCGCTTGTTGCCCTGCTTTCTCCCACCACAAAGTTCTGTCAGGTCGTTGGATATGAGCGCCGCCAAGCTTAGCGATGAAGAGCGCGTCATGTTCTGCACGCTGCAGGGCATCATCAATCGCACCCGCCCTCGTATCCTCCTCTACAACCACAACGAGGAGCCGCAAAGTACATGGCCATCGGCACACAACCTTAAGACCGTTGCCATCCCCACCTCCACGCCCTATGCCCTTGTGAAGCTGTTTAAGGAAGAAATCAATGGCTTAGTGCTCTACAGCAACGATCTGTGCAACCATTATTCCAATCTTGCCGTTACCATCGCCGGACTGGACCGCCTGCTTCCTGTGACTGCCGAGGTCAGGGCTAAACTCGTAGCCAATGGTATGGACTTCCCCGTTGTGGAAGACCTCACTCCGCTTACGATGTCCACCGCGTATGCTGTTTACAACTATCTCTACAACCACTACTGGAGCCGTTGTAACCATCGTCTGCTCATCAGCGAGCGCCCAAACATACCATACGTTCACGATATTGGTGCCGCTTGTGGTTCAGCATGTGTATGGCTCGATCCTCGTAACTCAAGCGAACGCGTGCTGCTTGACAAAATGCTTAAGGATATGACACCCGGTCGTGACATCGTCCTGGGCTGGTATCCCGAGGAACGCTCCGGCGTAGGCGAAGCTACTAAGTACGGCCTTTCAACCGTGCCAGCCGACTTTTTTGAGAATACCACAGTTTACACGGCAGTCAACAAGCCCGTAAAGATACCCCCTGTACCCAAACGTCCAAAACTGGAGAACAAGGTATATGCTGCCGTCTATATCAGCGACGGTGACAATATCCAGTACTGCCAGCACGCAATGGCCAAAATCTTCGAGCAGAGCGGTCGCGGCAAGATGCCCATGAACTGGACCGTAAGCCCAGCCCTGGCCGACTTTTCGCCCATGATGCTGAATTACTATTACCGCAAGGCTACAACCAACGACTGCTTCGTTAGCGGTCCCTCTGGCCTGGGTTATGCCATGCCTTACGATGCACACAACACAGTCTATTATGCCAATGCCAATAATAGCAAGTTGATTACTCCCTACGCCCAGCTTACCCAGCGTTTCCTTGAGAAGTCCGGACTGCGTGTTATTACCATTTGGGACGACATCAGCGCTATACAACGCAAGGTCTATGCAGAAAACTGCCCTTATCTCTACGGGCTCACCATTAACGACTGGGAACGACAGTCTGGCCGACTGACTACTAAGGTACAGTCGAACTGGCTGCCCATCACAGTCCAATATCCTTGTTATGCCAACGGTGTAGATGTCATCACCGACTTCTTCAATCGAGATATCAAGAACTTCAAGGGGAAAGAGCCGATGTTCGTCACAGGTCAGGCTACCGTGTGGGATGTAGGCCCTGACAAGCTTATCGGCTTGAAGGAAAAACTCGATGCACTCTCGCCAGGCAATATTAAGATAGTTCGTGCTGACCACTGGTTCAGCTACTATAATGAGGCTCATCATTTACCTTTCAATATTACCCTGTTGCAGGATATGGAGATAACCTCGTCTCCGACCAAGACAAATGTAAAGTACGCTGCTAACGGATCGCCATCCGAGGGGTATGTGTGGATTTCCCAAACAACCGACGGAACGGGTTGGGTACAACTGGACTTCAAGGAATCCTATCAGATTAGCCGTTACGTAGTGCGTCATGCCGAGGCATCTGGCTTGGATCCTCAGCTCAATAGTCGCAACTTCACAGTCGAAACCAGTCTGGACGGCGAGACATGGACTACGGCAGGAACTTACGTTGACAATACAGCACCTGTGACCGAAGCCACCATTACCCCCATCGAGGCACGATACGTGCGAGTGAATGTTACCAATGGTGGTGCCGACGGCTACGTCCGCATTGGAGACATCGAGGTATATGGTGCACATTAACTTCAGTCGTGCATATAAGAATTCCCCCTCAGTTTCACTTTGAGATGACTGAGGGGGATTTTTATTTTGTATAGGGAAACCCCTATCACATTTTCCAGATTCCCCTTTGCAACCCCTAAAACATCATGTATCTTTGCAGCAGAAAATAGTTCAAAAATTACTAACCCATAAACTCAACAAATATGAAGCGCATACATTACTTCCTAACGGCTATCAGCATAATGGCATCTGCAGGGATGCTCTCATCTTGCCAGTATATAGAAGATGACAAGCAGTCTATGGTTCTTTCAGGCGAATGGAGAGGTGATTTCGGCATGTACTACACCTACGTCGACAGATACGGTTACGAGTACACCTTCGATTGCTACGACTCCTACCTGACTTTTGTTCCTGCCTATTCTCATGCTCATCACGGCACAGGAACGCAAGTCGATTACTACAACCAGGGCCCCTACGAATATCAGTATTATCATTTCCGCTGGAGCATCGATGGCAGCGTAATCTATCTCACGTACGAATATGACCACGATTTGGATACACGTATCAGCGACTATCACATGACAAACGATTACCTCACTGGTACATTCTCATACTCAGGCATCAATTTCCGTTTGTATAAAATTGTTGATTATTACGATTGGACTCCCTATGTTGACTCTTACGGCTTCAGTGCTCGTAACAACTGGGGTAGGAATTATGCTCCTGCCACTCGTGCCGATGCAGAACTTCCGGCTGATAGCATAGCATCCGATAGTATAGCTGTTCCTGTTCCTGCAGCAGAAGAAGGTAAGGTAATCTCTCGTGGTCGCAGAAACACTCCGCTAAAGCAATAAACGTTAAGGTTAAAAAATCCCGTACTTCATTGAGTTGTATGGGATTTTTTTTGTACCTTCGCAGCGTAAATACTATCCAAATGGAAAGAAAAGACTTTGAGATAATGGCTCCTGTGGGTTCTCCCGAATGCTTGGCGGCTGCGCTTAGAGCAGGAGCAGACAGCATATATTTTGGTATCGAGAACCTGAACATGAGGGCGCATTCGGCCAGCACGTTCAGCATAGACGACCTGAAGCGCATTGCCGAAGAATGTCGGCTCTGCGGCGTAAAAAGCTACCTGACGGTCAACACCATTATATATGGCGAGGATTTGCCCCTAATGCGCCAGATTCTGGATGCAGCCAAGGAGGCTAATATCAGCGCCGTTATAGCCAGCGATATTGCCGTTATGAATTACTGCAACCGCATAGGGCAGGAGGTGCATCTGAGCACACAGCTGAACATCTCCAATATCGAGGCGCTGCGTTTCTATGCCCAGTTTGCCGATGTGGTGGTGCTGGCTCGAGAGCTGAATATGGACCAAGTGGCAGAAATATACCGACTGATTCAGGAGGAGCATATCTGTGGCCCTAAGGGCGAGCTTATCCGCATAGAAATGTTCTGCCACGGTGCCCTCTGCATGGCCATCAGCGGCAAATGCTATCTGAGCCAGAGCAACTGGGGCCGTAGCGCCAACAGGGGCGAATGTATGCAGCTCTGCCGTAGGCGCTATACGGTAAGGGATGTGGAGACAGATACAGAGTTGGATATCGAGAACAAATATATTATGAGTCCCAGAGACCTGAAAACCATCTCGTTCCTGGACCGACTGATGGACTCTGGTGTTAGGGTGATGAAGATTGAAGGCAGAGCACGTGGTCCTGAATACGTTGATACGGTGGTTAGGAGCTACAACGAGGCCATCGAGGCTGTACTACACGACAAGAACCACCCAGAGGAAGCCCCTCAGTTTACAGAGGAGCAGAAAGCCAAGTGGGATGAACAACTGAGCCGTGTGTTCAATCGTGGCTTCTGGGACGGCTATTATCAAGGTAGCACCATTATGGAATACACTGCCAACTATGGCAGTTTGGCTACGGAGAAGAAGGTATATTGTGGCAAAGTAGTTCGCTACTTCAGCAAACTGGGTGTGGCTGAGTTTAAGATAGAAGCCTGCGAGTTGCAGAAGGGCGATGAGATTATGGTTACGGGGCCCACAACGGGCTGCCTGCGTCTTACAGCCAATGAAATCCGCAACGATGACGGCCCCGTAGATACAGCCAAGAAAGGGTGGTGCATCAGCATCTCTACAGGAGGAACAAAAGTAAGACGCAACGATAAGTTGTTTGTCGTTCGCCCCTCTTTAACCCCCTAACCCCCTCTTCCCCCAAATGGGAAGTGGGGGAATAATATTAATATAATCGCCCAAGCCCCCGTTAGCGGTTCCCTCCCATTTGGGGGAGGGTTAGGGAGAGGGGCCCCTATATGAATCGCCGTCTTGAATCATTGGATGCCCTGAGAGGCATGGATTTACTGTTTTTAGTTGCCATTTCCGACCTTGTGGAGGAGCTGGCAGAAGTAATAGATACGCCTTGGATGGCATCTGTAATGGAGTGCTTTACCCACAAGACGTGGGAAGGTTTCTCGCCCTGGGACTTGGTGATGCCCCTCTTTATGTTTATGGCAGGTGTAGCCATCCCGTTTTCCCTTGGTAAAAATAAGGAAGCCTCCCATTTGGGGGAGGTTGGGAGAGGGGCCGTTTATTGGCGTCTTTGTCGCCGTGTCGTTTTGCTATGGCTCTTTGGCATGATGGTGCAAGGGAATCTGTTGGCGCTCGATCCCAATCGGATCTACCTCTTCACCAACACCTTGCAGGCTATTGCCGTAGGTTACTTCTTCAGCGCAATTATCTATCTGCATACCAGTTGGAAGACGCAGATTGGCATTGCCGTTGGCTTGCTTCTGACCTTCTGGGGAGCTATGGAATGGATTACCATTGGCGGCTACGGAGGTGGCGATTACACCCCTCATGGCAACTTGGCAGAAGGCATAGACACCTTTGTGTTAGGACGTTTCCGCGATACGGCACAGATTATTGACGGACAAGTTGTTGTGAGGGAATCATACACTTATACATGGATTCTTAGCAGCCTGAACTTTGTGGTAACGGTACTCTCCGGTGTTCTTGCCGGCGAAATATTGAAAGGAAAGACCCCCTTTAACTCCCCCTCTAAGGGGAGAACAAAAAATAGCCTCCCCATAGAGGGGAAGGTTTGGAGAGGGTCTCTGCTTCTTCTTATCGGCATTGCGATGGTAGCTTTGGGTTGGACGTGGGACCTGGTTCACCCCGTTATCAAGCACATCTGGACGGGCTCAATGGTTCTGGTCAGCAGCGGATACTGCTTCCTGCTGATGGGAATCTTCTACCTGTGGATTGACTGCCTGGGACACAATAAGCACTTGACCGTTCTGAAGGTTTACGGCATGAACAGCATCACGGCATACGTGGTCAGTCACGTCATCAGTTTCCGGAGTATCAGCAAGTCGCTCTTCTTCGGGCTGGAGCAGTACGTAGGTGACTACTACGACTTCATCATCCAACTGAGCAACGTCACCATCCTGTTCCTGATTCTCTACATCCTGTATCGAAACAAAATATTCCTGAGGGTATAAGAGCGGGGTGACAACTTCTTGAGCCGTTCATATTTCACCCAGATAATCTTCATGATTTATTCCCTATCGCCACGTAATGTGAATTAGGGGGTATAATGCGGTGAGTTAATTCAAAACATGTAACGAGTTAATTCATTACATGTATCGAGTTAAGTCCCTGTTTTTGACCCTAATTTAGGTGAGTCGATTTTTGGAAAGAATTTTCGCTTCCATCACGTTATTCAATAACGATTTTCAGTTGCCAATTATTAATTATTCATTATCTACTGTCAATTGTCATTAAGGCCCCCCAAAAAGCTGGCTAGAGCCAAATAGGGCATTGGCTCGAGCCAAAAGGGGAAATGGCTCTAGCCATTTTGGGCATACCCTAAAAGGCACTAAAAATATCACTTGAATTTGGAGCCTAAATTCTCATGCTAATCAACCCATATAAAGATAAAGAGGGTGTGTCAAAATAGGCACATCCTCTTTTTTTTACACAAAGCCCCGACTTTCTCAAGCCAGGGTTTTGTTATGTCGTAAAGTTTTTGTACCTTTACAACATCAAAATCAAA
>JAFSRW010000050.1 GCA_017445925.1 Bacteroidaceae bacterium
AATGTTTCAAAACAGTTGGATGCCAACATTATTTGATGATTTTCTGAACACTGATTTCATGCCTCGTGCCAAGAGTACAGCACCTGCAGTCAATGTAAAGGAGAGTGAAAAAGCCTACACAATGGAACTTGCAGCTCCAGGTATTAAGAAAGAATACTGCCGCGTAGGTATCAACGAAGATGGCAACCTTACCATCGCCATCGAGAATAAGGTTGAACACAAACAGGAAGATAAGCATCATCACTATCTGCGTCGTGAGTTCAGCTACTCTAACTACGAGCAAGCCTACACGCTGCCTGATGATGTGGAGCGCGACAAGATCTCTGCTAAAGTCGAGGATGGTATCCTAACCGTTACCATGCCTAAACTGGCTAAGGAGCAGAAGAAATGCACTAAGGCAATTGAGGTTTGTTAAAATCGGAACTAAGATAAAAAAGAGGGTGTGCCATTTTTTTGACACACCCTCTTTTTTTGTCTTATTTCTCGCGTTCTGGAATAACTATACCTTCGCGTTCCAAGGCTTCACGAACCAGATCGTCAAAGGATTTAACTTTGTCAAATTCTTCAAGAGCTTGTTTGTCGCGTTTATGCTTCCTGGCCTTCTTCCTGTCTTTATAAGCAAAGGGATGAAGGATTTTATCTGTCAGACCCGGGGATATCTTATCTATCACCTCACCCATATTGGGTGTGTGGGGAACTCCCATTCTTGCCATACTCTGACGTATAGCATCTGCAAGCCCAGCTGTAGATGAAGGAGCTACTACCTGCAACTCTTTCAACGTATCTGTTGGCTCGTGGGTTGGCGGAATGGTGTCATCAGGCAAAGCCGTCAACATAAGGGCTGTAAAAAGGACGTTTATCATTCTATTCTTTGTTAAATGTTCACAAAAATACAAATTAAATGTAAGAAACAAAGGATGATGCCCATAATTTTATTATTTTTGTGACCTGAATTACAAAATATGAGAACATTACGCATGAAAAGTCTTGTACTTTGGCTCTTTATGATGCTGTTTTTTGCTTCGGCAGAGGCTCAGGATTTCAAGGCATACAGAGGCACTGTGCCAGGAAGTTACAACTTCTGGTTTCACGACCCAGAAAACGGTTCGCACAAAGATTCCAAGGCACACTTTCCACTGCTTATTTTTCTACATGGGAAGAGCCTGAGCGGCAGTAATCTGGAAAAGGTGAAACGTTATGGTCCTATCAGCGCTGTGGCAAAAGGGCTTAACATTGACTGCTATATCATGGCTCCTCAGACCAATAACGGCTGGAGCCCCGAAAAGGTGATGAAGATTGTGGATTGGGCCATCAAGAACTATGCCGTTGATACCACCAGAATTTATGTATATGGTATGAGCATGGGCGGCTACGGGACCATCGACCTCTGTGCTACTTACCCTGACCGTATTGCTGCCGGAATGGCAGCCTGTGGCGGTGCCAGTGTGAAGGATGTGTCAGGCCTTTCTAAGGTTCCCATGTGGATTCTGCACGGGACTGCCGACCGCGCTGTGCCCTTCAGTGCCTCGCAGAAGGTGGTGGATGCGATGGAGAAAACAGGAACAGACCGCCTTATCTTTACACCGCTGAAGGGAGTAGATCACGGACGGCCTGCACGACTTTTCTATATGACACAGACGTACGACTGGCTCTTCAGTCATTCTACCAAAGACCCCGGACGCGAGGTCTGCCGCGACTTCAAGGTTACACCCGAAATGCTGAGCAAAGCATACGAGGATTTACGCGATATACGGAAATCTAACGAAAAGGAAGAAGAGGAGTATATGGAGTAAGTGAAGAGTGAAGCGTGAAGAATGAAGAGTGAAGAATGAAGAGTGAAGAATCAACTTGTCAACTCGTTTACTTGTTAACTTGTCAACTAGATAAATAAATATATGAAAAAGACATTTTTATCTCTGATTATTATGGTAGCAGCAACCTTTCAGTTGCAGGCCATTGACTACACAAAGTTTGTTAACCCCTTTATCGGAACGCAGACCGATGAGACGGGCGCCTTGAGTGGAAGCACCTTCCCAGGTCCTACTATGCCGCAAGGTATGGTTCAGCTTTGCCCTGAGACAGAGCAGTATGTTACCTGGGACCCTTGCTGCGGTTACGATTTCAACAAGGATAGTATCTTCGGTTTTACCCATACGCACCTGAGCGGAACGGGGTGTACCGACCTGATAGACATCTCCCTGATGCCTACCGTACGCAAGGTAACACCTGCCGAACTGAAGAAAGGCATTTTTACACAGACTTACAAACATGCGGAAGAATCGGCTACCCCTGGCTTCTATATGGTGAAGCTGCAAAACGAGAATATCCTCGTCAACCTGTCGGCTACCGTTCATGCCGGTATTCATAAATATACCTTCCCCAAGGGCGCACAGCAGACCGTGATTCTCGACCTGGACCGTATGACGTGGCGAGGCGATGCCTACTATGCCGGTCGCAGGGCTTATCAGATTATCCAGAGTCAGATGCGCGTGGTTGACGACCATACCATCGAGGGCTTCCGTGTGCTGACCGGTTGGGCCAAGTTGCGCAAGGTCTATTTCCGTGCCGAGTTCAGCAAGCCCTTCACAGACCGTTTGATGATGGACGGAGGTCGTTCTGTCGGCAAGAGCGATGTGATGAACGGACGAACCCTTCGTGCTGCCCTCGAGTTCGACAATAAGGACACACAAGACCTGATGGTAAAAGTTTCCATCTCTGCTGTCGATAACGATGGTGCCCGTAAGAATATGAAAGCCGAGGCTCAGAGTTGGGATTTCAATTATTACGTTAAAGCAGCCCACGATGCCTGGGAGCGTGAACTTGCACGCATAGATATAGAAGGTACAGACGCGCAGAAGACCATTTTCTATACGGGTCTTTATCATGTGCTGATGCAGCCTAACACCATCAGCGATGTGGACGGTCGTTACATGGATACCAACTTCGAGATTAAGCAGATGCCCCAGGGCCAGAGCTATCACAGCACCTTCAGTCTTTGGGACACCTTCCGAGCTGCTCATCCCCTGTACACATTGCTCTGCCCCGATGTTGCCGCTCAGTTTGTTCGCGATATGATTCTGCACCACGAGACCTACGGCTATCTTCCCATTTGGGACTTGTGGGGACAAGACAATTACTGCATGATTGGCAACCATGCCATTCCTGTTCTTGCTGATGCCATCTTGGCAGAAATTCCCGGCATTGACGCAGAGAAGGCTTACAAGGCCATGTTCGAGAGCAGTACTCGCACACATACCAATAGTCCCTTCGAGGTATGGGAGCAGTACGGCTATATGCCTCAGGACTTGCAGGGTACCAGCGTTAGCATTACTTTGGAGCAAGCCTTCGACGACTGGTGTGTAGCTGCCGTTGCCAAGAAGTTGGGTAAACAGACCGATTATGAGCGCTTCTTACGTCGTAGTGAATTCTACCGCAACCTATGGGATAAGGAGACAGGTTTCTTCCGTCCCAAGGATAGCAAGGGTAACTTTATCGAGAAGTTCGATCCCCTGAGCTACGAGGAGCCTTGCTTCATTGAGGGTAATGCTTGGCAATATATGTGGTTCGTTCCTCAGAATCCTAAGGGCCTGATTGAACTCTTGGGTGGCGAGAAAGGTTTCATTAAGAAACTTGACGAGAACTTCACCCTGACGGCTACCAGTGGCGAGGTCAACGGCAATGCCAGCGGATTCATCGGCCAGTATGCTCACGGCAACGAGCCCAGCCATCATACCGTTTACCTGTATAACTTTGCCGGCCAACCTTGGCGTACCCAGGAGTTGGTTAATCAGGTTCGTAGTACATTCTATAACGAGACTCCTTGTGGCTATGCAGGTAACGACGACTGTGGTCAGATGTCTGCTTGGTACATCTTCTCAGCCCTCGGTTTCTATCCCTTCAATGCCGGAAGTGCCGAATACACCATTGGCACACCACTCTTCCAGAAGGCAACGCTGCATCTGGCAGGTGGAAAGGATTTCACCATCGTGGCACCTCGCAAGAGCGACAAGGCCATCTATGTGAAGGGCGTAAAGCTGAACGGTCAGAAAATAACCGACTGGACACTTACTCACAGTCAGATTATGGCTGGCGGAACACTCCAGTTCCAGATGAGCGAGAAGAAGTAGTAATAAAGAACAGAAAAAGGCACCCGCAAGGATGCCTTTTTTTTGTGTTATATGCTTATAATGTTGTTGTGGAGTAATAATGTTTCAGGATTCAGGGTTTTACTTCGTTAATCACCTCCCAATGACCTGTTTTATCAGAACCGACACGACGTATGTGTCCATGAATCTGTAGTGACTTGACTGTTCGGGCAATGGTTGGGCGCGAGACGCCGCAAGTTGCCGCCAGTTGTTCGTAAGAGTAATCGGGATGCGTACTAATAGCATCCAGTACCGCTTGTTCAGTTTTGGACAACAGAGAGGTATTCGTGCGTTTTACAGTATCATTTACAGTATCATTTACAGTATCATCGTCTCTCATCAGCCTTAGCAGGTCGAGTTGGGTGGCTATCACACGGTCGGCAATGAAGTCGGTGAACACCTCTGGGCGGGTATGAGCTGTTTCGAGCGAATAGATATATTCGTGACGAAGGATAGCTGGAATGATTGCGATAGTATAGCCATTACGCAACAGAGCTAGATTCATCAACAGTCGGGCCACACGTCCGTTACCATCAACGAATGGGTGAATAAACACGAAACGCTGGTGCAACGTTGCGGCCAGTTCCACGGGATGCAGCTTCTTCTCGTTTTCGTTGTACCACCTGACAAGTTTCTGCATCTCATCAGGGATTTTCGATACAGCAGCAACGGCATAGCGACTGCCGCTGATATATACTTTCACGTTACGGTAGTGACCTGCCTTTTCAGAATCAATCTGCTGATAGAACAGACGATGCAGACAGAGGATATCTTCTTCCGCCAACCCTTCTTTCTCGGTGATATTGTAAATGTAGTCGTAGGCTTTCGCATGACCAACAGCCTCGTAATGGTCGCGTAGTGGTTTGCCTTCTATCGTCAATCCGTCCTCGATAACCACTTTGGTTTCAGATTCAGTCAGGCTGTTGCCCTCCAGGGCATTACTGGTATAGGTCAGCCCCACACGATAGTATTCACGCAGCGACTTTAGCGTCTCTGGTGGCAGCGGACGATAAGCAGATAGTTTTCGGTTGTTCTCGTCTGCCTGACTATATTTCTTTTGTAAATCTGTCATGAATCTTTTCTTGTTTTATTTCTTTGGCAGTTTCTGAGTTTCCTTCTGCATTTACTTCTTTCTTCCATCTCCGAAGGTATAAGCCTACTTTTGGTTTCAGGATTCAGGATGTCTGATGCTACCCTTGGCATATTTTCTTATTCCACTTTCTTCATTTCGAAGGTGGCGGTAAAGGTGGAGCCGTCCTCTTTCTGGCGCAGGGCGGTCCAGTTCATCGTGTCGCCAGAGATGGTGATTTCCCACCACTCGCGGTTCTCCTGACCTAAGTCTATCCAGCGGGTGCATAGCAGGTTGCCGTCCACGAAGTATTCGTTCAGCGTATTGCCCTCGTAGGGAACCCAATTATCACCGTCCTTTACATAATAAACATACGTTCCGTCTGCATTATACTGCCAGCGGTGTTCCTGTCCGTCGTCGAATACAGAACCCTCGCTGGTGCAGTGGCCCTCCCATGTGCCGAGGACTGCCTCACTGTAGTCGGCGGTGACCTTGGCGAAGTGAATGACTCCTTCGTTGGAAAGCACCGTGGCACCGTCATTGGTCACAGTTATCTTGTGGTTCGCTGTGAACTCGCTGCCGCTGATGGCGGTGAAACAGAACTCCTCGACCATTGTGGTATGCTCATCAGAGTGGTTGGTGAGGGTCATCTTGTTGCCGTTGATGGATAAATCAAGTTCTTTCTGGTTATTCCATACGATTTCCTCGCCTTGCTGCGGGTTGGTAGAGACGCTCATATAGGCCTTGGTCGCAGAGACGAAGGTATAAACAGATTTTAGGTCGGTTACCACGGGATTCCCGTCGAGCTCCGCAGGCATCCACTTACCAAGAATCTTCTCGGCAACATTGAGATCAGGCGTTGCAGGATTATCCTCGTTCGTACATGAAGTGAACGTTGTTACGCCGCAAATCAGGATGGCAGCAAGCATCCATTGAAAAAGTCTTTTCATAATAATAGTTTTTTATAGTATAATTACTGATTCCGCTTTAAAAGTCGGGTGTACAACCACCTTCATATCTTGAGTGCAAATATAAACATTATTTTGCATTCAGAGCATTTTTTCCTATAAAAAAGTGCAATAATTTGTATAAATCTCCTATGCGGCAAGCCGCAGCGTTCCCCCTTATCATATTATGTAGGGAAGACTTTTTTTATAGCAATAGTATATTTATGGAAGAAAGGAGATTCGCTAACCGGATCTCCTTTCTCTGTTCTGTACTGTGTTCTCCACCTTTTTCTAAGGGCAGAGAAGGGTCTCTACTTCAGTATTCCCTTTTCTTTCAGGAATTCGCTGATGCGTTCCATCCAGGTGTAACTGCCTGTTCCTGGAGCTGCATTTTTTTGGAAGCAATGGGGACGGAGGGCTAGCGTATGCAACTCGCTCTGTATGCCCATAGCACGCATCTTCTCCCAAGTCTTAACAGAATTCATGCAAGCCCAATGGTCGGCATCGCCATGGATAAAGAGCATGGGACAGGTCTTCAGGTCGAAGTTGAACTCAGGAACCAGAATGGCGCTGTCGTCGTTACCGCCAGTCGTGTTGTGAACATCGCCGCCATCGGTAAGTGCGTAGGCCGGATAGATGCCGATACCCCACTGAACATTACAGGGTTGCTTGTCCACGTTGTCGATGGGCAAGTATGACTGCTGCTGTGACGAGGTGACACCCATCAGCGTCAGGTGACCGCCTGCCGAGCTTCCCATAATACCAATATTATTAGGGTCGAGACCGTATTTCTCTGCCTGACTGCGAACCAACTTAACGGCACGCTGTAAGTCTTGCCAGGCCGTAATATGCTTAGGCATTCCCTTGGGACGAGGTGTGCGATACTTCATCGTCACAACCGTCATACCCAATTCGTTCAGGTAACGACGTGCAGGAGCCACCTCGAATCCGTCGGGGTTGTTTCCCTCGTAGCTGCCGCCCGAGTAGATAATCTGTATGGCTTTTGTCTTCAGTTCCTTCGGGAAGTTCCATTCTATATAAGGTTTGCACTGATGGTCTTGTGCCAGGGGCATCTTGCCCTCGGGCCAAACATCCTGCGTAACCTTCTCCTTACGGGCATCGTCGCTGGGATAGCGCTTCATCAAATCCTCTTCGGGAGCAACAGGGCCGGGGATTCCCAACTGAGTCAGGAACTCAATGGCCCGGTCCAAACCGAAAGCACCGTGCCGCTTGTTGGGGTACAGATGCAGTTCGGCAGGAATCTTACGCTTGCGCAGTTCTCTGTAGATAAGGGTTGAGCCGTTGGGCGTATATTCGTCCAAACCGCCGTGATGCAGACTCATGGGGCAAGTCTTCTCGTCGAACTTAAAACAAGTGCTCAGCTTGATGTCTGGGCCGTAACCCTGTTGGGTGGCAGGTGTGCCCAGTTCGCCGTCGGTAGTCACATAGGCAGGTGCATCGGCAATGGCCCAGTTGATGTGGCAGGGGACGGTATCCAGCTTGTCAACAGGCTCATAGGCAGGCGTCTGAGAACTGGTAGCCAGCAATACAGCCAAATGAGAGCCAGCCGACATAGAGATGGTACCTATGTGCTCTGGGTCGTAACCACGCTTCTTGGCTTGGCTACGAACCATACGAACGGCACGTTGTCCGTCCTCCCAAGCAGTCTGATAGATGGGCAGGCCCTCGGGTCTTGGGGTACGATACACAAAGTTCACGCATTGGTAACCTAAGGCCGTAAAGCGCTCGCGCCATTGCTTGATGAGGCCCACATCACAGCAATTATAATATCCACCGCCCGAGATAAGAATCATACAGCATCCGTTGGGGTTTTCTGGTTTATCAAACCACTCCAGATAAGCCGTCTTAAACTTCTCAGGCTTAAAGCCCTGGGCGTTAGCCTCATCGGTCATAGCTGCAATCTGATGTTCCTGAGCATCGGGCATCTTGCCCTTAGGCCAAACAGCCTGGCGCTCCCATGAGTAACCCGTCAGAGAGCAGGCAAAGGCCAAAAGAAATAGAATCCTTTTCATATCATTTAAATTGGTTTACTGTTTACCGTTTATTGTTTACTAAATTCTATAACCTATAACCAATAATCAATAACCTTTACAAGGTCTAATTTTCAACTATCAACTTTCTTCTGGGTTTTTGTTTTGGTTATCGTTTTCGTTCCCGTTCACAAAGGTAGGTCTTTTTGAGTTGCTCTCCAAACTTTAGCATTTTTTTTTCAAACAATTCACCAGACTCTCTTTTTCTCCATTTTATTTTCCACTTCCAGATTAATTCCCTATCTTTGCATTTGAAGAAATGAAAACCCTAACATAAAAATATGAGAAGACTATCTTTCGTAACAGCAACCCTATTCGTCTCCATGGTATCATTTGCGGGGAAGGTAACAGAAAAGCAAGCATTGCAGAAAGCCCAATATTTCATGCAAGGCAAGCAGTTCAAACATAGGAACCTGCGTCGTGCACCATCTATTAGAAGTAATGCCTACTACGTGTTTAACGCAGAGAACAATGATGGTTTCGTTATCGTCAGTGGCGATGACCGCACCACACCTATTTTGGGCTACGCCAACAATGGGAACCTTGACATGGAGAACCTGCCGGACAACCTAAAATGGTGGTTGGAAAGTTATGCCGCTCAGATTGCTGCCTTAGGAGATGAACAGGAGGCTGCTGCCTCAACTGTCTTGGGACCTGCCATAGAACCACTCGTCCAGTCGAAGTGGGCTCAGGACCTGCCATACAACAGCATGTGTCCTGACGGTAACTATATAGATTACGACGAGGTCGGTTTTGACAGATATGACCGTTGTGTCGTAGGCTGTGTGCCTGTGGCTATGGCACAGGTGATGTACTACTGGAAGTGGCCCGAATCCTGTCCAGCAGTCGATAGCTATGAGGTTACGGAAGGTAAGACACTGAAAGGCCTTTCCGCAACAACCTTCAGGTGGGATGATATGACAGACTCCTATTCTTATTTGTCGTCCGACGAGTCTGTCCATGCTGTGGCAGAACTGATGCGCTATTGCGGTCAGGCCGTCCACATTATTTACGGAACTGGAGTAACAAGTGGTTATGCCAACCCTTCTGCAATCATCAAAACCTTCGGCTACAGCAAAAACACCCATGAGTTAGAACGCGATGACTACACTACGAGCCAGTGGGAGACCATCGTTTATCATGAACTGGCAGCTCAGCGACCACTCCTGTATAGTGGCGCCTCAGAGACGGGCGGTCACCAGTTCATCATCGACGGTTACGACGGTAATGGCCTGTTTCACATCAATTGGGGATGGAATGGTATTCCCGACTCATATTATGTATTATCAGTTGCTGATGCAGGGACCAATCAAGGCATCGGAGGATCTTCCGGAGCATATTATTTTGGTCAGAAAGCGTTGTTCAATATGCAGCCCGGTGAAGATGGCGAGGTGCTGAGACCACTGATGCGAATGGTTGGAAGCCACATGTACCCGCCGGAGGTGAACAACACCTACACTCGCACAGATGCCACGACCGACTTCACCGATGTATTCATTAGTTTAGGCATTGGTGTGAATTATGCAATGGAACCGGAATCAGAAATGAATGTTGAGTTGGGATGGGCGCTTTATCAGGCTGATGAGCTCAAGCTGCTTGTAGGCAGCAGAAATTATACCATCCCTGCAACACAGTATAACACAATCTCCAACGAGATGACCGCCTCTTTCGGTGCAGGTCTGGCGGAGGGCAAATACCTGCTTAGTCCAGTTTTCCGTTTCTCAGAAGATGCTGAGTGGGAACGCTGCGAGGGCTACGGCGTCCATTCCGTTTTGGTGGAGGTGACGCCCACCACGCTAACGATGAGAGTGCCCGACAAGAATAACATGTCGTTTGTGGTCAATAGCATGAGTATTTCCGACTATCCGGAAGCAGGAAATCCAATTAGCTTGTCTGCTAACATTACCAATAATGGCGAGACGCAGCGACTGACCGCTGTGCTGTGGATTCAGAAACAGGACGAGACAACCTGGAAGCAATGTGGCAAGACCACAGGCTATACCGATCTGGGGACAACTATAGACGTCAGCTTGAATTTCCTCCAAGAAGAGGCTGGCTCGTATCGTCTGAAACTTACTACAGGCAATTCAGAGGAAGCCCTGGCGACTGCGACCATTGAGATTGCCGCCAGTGAGGAGGTTGTCGTCGAGGGTTTGAAATACCGCTGTACGCCAGCATACAAGCGTGCAAAGGTAATCAAAAACTATGAAGGCGATATGTATGCAGAGAGCGTAAATATCCAGCAGACAGTTAAATCCGGGGATGGCACCGATTGCAGAGTCGTTGCCATCGGCGATGCCGCCTTCTATGGCTGGGGAATGACATCACTGACTATTCCCGAAGGTGTTGAGACGATAGGCTTTAATGCTTTCGAAGCCTGCAATAAAATTACCCAGATTGTACTACCTTCAACTGTAACAAGCATTGGGTATAACGCCTTTTATAACACCGGGGATCTGTCAGTACTTATTTCACACATTCAGGATCCTTTCGAGATTGGTGAAGAAATGTTTATGTATCAATATTTTGATATGGCGACCGAATGGAAGAGCATACTCCCCTCAGCAGCCACACTTTATGTTCCAGTCGGCACCAAGTATAAGTACGAGGCTCTGTCCGGGTGGAGTCAGTTTGGCGTCATTAAGGAAGGCGAACTGCAAGAAGCTGTTGTTGATGGTATTAGGTATGCCTATGCTACAGGAGAAACTACAGCCTCTGTTATCCATGATGACAGTTATCAGGGGTTGACAACGGTAACCATCCCTGCAGAAGTTGTCATTAACGGGAAACCTTTCAGTGTGACAGCTATTGGCCGTTCGGCATTTTATTCTTGTGGTAACATAACGAGTATTTCGTTACCAGAAGGACTTGAAACTATTGGGGATCATGCCTTTGTCATGGGTGGATTTACAGAGATTAAACTTCCAAGTACTTTGCAGAAAATAGGAAAGGAGGCGTTCTGGAATTGTTGTATGAAAACCCTGATTATACCGGAGGGCGTAAAGAGCATTGGAGACTTTGCTTTCGCCAATATGAACTATCTCACCCAACTTGACCTTCCGAATTCATTGACGAAAACTGGCTATAAACTGATTCTCGGATGCAGGCAACTCAAATCAGTGAATTCCTATATGACCGACCCATACGCGATTAGTAGCAGCACATTTATTTCGGAGTTGAATTTTGTGACAGAAACAAACACCTGGGTAACTACTCCCTCACCTGCCACGCTGTACGTTCCCCACGGCACTAAGGAGAAATATGAGGCTTTATCTGGCTGGACAACGTTTGCAAATATCAAGGAGCGTCCCAGTGAAGAAGAAACAAGCATCCAGTCAATCCGTATGAAGTCAGGAAAAGACAAGATCTTCGACATGAGCGGTCGTCAGATGAAGGCTTTTAGAAAAGGCGTGTATATCACTAATGGGAAGAAGATTTATTGTCATTGATTATATAATCAGTTTCACACGGAAGCCGCGCTTGGTCTCTTCCTCTATCACCTGGCGGCACAGCCCGGAGAGCTCGCTGCGATGGGCATCGTTCAGCGGCGTGGCAGTCATTTTCTCCACCATGAAGTCGAGGGCTGTGACGAGCGACTGTTCGCTGTGCGTGATTCGCACGGTGATGGGGCGGTAGGGTGCCATCGCGCCGTCGAGC
>JAFSRW010000051.1 GCA_017445925.1 Bacteroidaceae bacterium
AACTTCGTCAGCGAACTCGCCGCCGTCAACAGCATACTGGATAGTTGCACCTTCTGCGAAACCTGCATCAACAAGAGCCTGAGGCAGACCGTTGTAGGTCAGAGCGTGAGCCTTAGGAGCGGTAGGAGTAACAGGCTTCTGGTCGATGTCAACAGTTACAGTACCTTCTAACTTAGCACCAAGTTCGATGTTGTAGTTAGGATCGAGAGTGTACTTATAACCAACGGTATATGTACCAGCGTCAGTACCCTCAACAGCGTCTTCAGCAACAGCCTTTTCGTTAACTGTCCAAGCAGTAGCTGTTACACCTTCGTTAACAACTGGAGTAACCAGAGTCTGAGCTTCACCATTGTAAACCAGGTCAGCAATAGCAGTTGGCGGAGCCAGAGGAACAAGCTTCTGAGCAATCTCTACATCTTCAGCACCTTCGGTCTTAGCACCAAGAGCGGGAGCATAGTTAGCATCGAGAGTATACTTATAACCAACGGTGTATGTACCAGCGTCAGTGCCCTTAATAGCATCGTCAGCAACTGTCTCACCATTAATTGTCCAAGTAGTAGCAGCAACGCCCTCATTTGTAACAGCGGTAGCCAATACCTGAGCCTCGCCATTGTAAATCAGACCCTCAGCAAATGTTGGAGGAGCCAGAGGAACAAGCTTCTGACCAATAGTAACCTCTACAGTACCCTTATCCTTAGCATCGAGAGCGAGAGTGTAGTTAGCACCGAGTGTGTACTCGTAACCAACGGTGTATGTAGCAGCGGCATTACCCTTAACCTCAGCGGCAGTTGCAACAGAAGAACCGTCAACTGTCCAAGCAGTAGCAGTTACACCTTCCAACTTCTCTGCAGGAGCAGGAGTAATCAGTACCTGATCAGCACCTGTGTAAACCAGACCCTCAACAGCAGTAGGAGCTACAGGAGCAACAGGCTTCTTAGCAATCTCAACATCAACAGTACCAGTTGTTGTAGCATCGAGAGCGAGAGTGTAGTTAGGATCGAGTGTATAAGTGTAACCAACGGTGTATGTGGCAGCGTCAGTACCCTTAATAGCATCGGCAGCAACAGCAGAACCATTAACTGTCCAAGCAGTAGCAGTTACACCCTCCAGATCCTCAGCGGCAGCAGGAGTAACCAATACCTGAGCGTCACCATTGTAAACCAGGTCAGCAACAGCTGTAGGAGCAGCAGGAGCTACAGGCTTCTGCTTAATCTCGAAGTCACCATCTACATATGTAAAGTCGTAGTTCTTGTTAGTACCCTTAACGGTAATTGCATAGTGAGCAGCGTCCTCGCCCTTTGCACGATCAAACTCGAGGTTCAGGTCTTCCAACTTGTCAGTACCAACGAGAGTAGCAGCAGTTGCAGTGAACTCGGGATCCTTTTCGCCAAAGATCTTGCTGTTATCATCAGCAGTTACAGTAATAGGAGCAGGAGCGATAGTCAGTTTGGTCTCAGCTACCCATACTTCATCTACCTTGTAGTTGTTTGCGGGAGCAGGAGATACAGCGCTAAGAGTTACAGTGTATGAACCAGCTTCAGTCTTATCATAACCCTCAACCTTAACCAGTTGCTCGAGAATTTCCAGCTGTTTTTCTGGAGTCTCACCACCTACGAAGTTCTTGCCAAGGAAGAAGTTCTTCTTGTCAACAGCTACCTGGTCATAAGTCTTATCAAACTTTTGAGCAGTTACCAGAATCTCAGCAGGTTTGATGGTACCCAGATTGCCAGGGAACTGAGTCTTAGCAATGCTCTCATAGTTGTTACCACCATCTACTTCATAGTAAACTTTGTATTCACCAGCATCAGTCTTCTTTACATCAGCTGCAGTAGTAATTGCAGTTGTTTCGTCTTCAATATAGTACTTAACAGTACCGAAAGTAGCAGTAGGCTCTGTCTTGATCAACTCTTGAGCTGCAGCATTGTAAACCTTATCAGAAACCAAGGCTGGAGTGTTAGTAATTGAGTTTGCAGCCTTATTAATCTTTGCAGTACCTACGGTCTGTGTGCCAGCAGTAAACTGAACGTTAGCGTTTGCAGGTTCGAAATCAAAAGTAACTACATATTCGCCAGCATCGGTCTTCTGAACAGCAGTATGGTCGCCAACAACAGCAACACCATCAATATAATAAGTGTAAGTACCTGACCAGCCATGACCATTGAATTCGGGATAGGGAACCATACCCTTCAACAGATTCAGTGCAGAACCAGTGTATGTCTGGCTTGCTACAATTGTACTTTCAACGTCGTCTTTATCAAAAACAACGGTAGCCTTATCAATCTTCTTCTCTACGGAAGTAATAGTACCAGCAAAAGTGTGGTTGCCATCAGGAGTAATAGTTGCAGTTACAGTATATGTTTTTGCATCAGTACCTTCTGCAACAGCAACAGCTGGGCCACCATTTACAGTATACTCTACAGTACCTCTGTCTTTATCATTAGTCCATGTGAGTTCAGCAAGCTTTTGAGCAGCTTCATTGAAAGTCAAATCACCTGATACAGCAGCAAATGTGAAGTCATCAGCTGTAATAGCACGCTTAGAGATCTTGACACCAGTTGAACCAACCTGTGTCCAGTTACCATCGATATACAAATCGCCATCGCCCTTTACTCTGTAGAAAACATAGTAAAGACCAGCATCCTCTGCTTCGGCAGCATCAGCACCAGTTTCAGCGTATCCTGGTACAGCATCAGTTGCCTTAACGATGTACTCAATACCACCTGCAGATGTCTCGTAGTCAGCAGGGAATGAAGGAGTACCAGAAATCAGACTCTGTTTTCCGTCATTATAAGTCAATCCTGACTGAAGAGAAAGACCAGTAGCAGTAGCCTTAGAAGCAACCTTGAATGCGATAGCAGCCTCAACGCCAGCGTAGTCATCGTTACCAGCAACAGTAGCCCTTACATACCAATTACCACCAGTGGTGGGAGCTGAAGTACTCCAAGGACCAACAATTGGATCTGGACCATACTGGTAACTAGCAGTGCCAAACTTGGGAGTACAAGTTGGAGTACTGGGAGTTTCACCAACTGCATAGTCGTCAATCTTAAAGTCTGTAATTCCATTTGTTGCCTGGTTGACAGTAAGTGTCAAGGTAGTATAATCTGCAAATGAACCATAATAGGCACTACGTCTTTGGACGTTAGCAATATACGTACCAGCATGCTCATACTGACTAACAGGGTTGGATTTGTAAGTCCACTCGCTTATCCTATAACGGTAACCGTCATAGGTTACATAAGTAGAGGTACTCACAGGGATTGTGTTACTACCAATAGTTGCCGTCGGGAGACTATGACTGCTTCCGTCATAAGTCGCCGAGGTAAAACTTAATGTCTGAGCCCATCCTACCAACGGCAAGAGGGTCAGCAAAAGCATTAAAAGAAAATTTCTTTTCATAAGCTTAAAAGTTTTGTTAATAATAATGTTAATTAAATTTAGTTTGTTGTTTTATATTCATCGCATTTTTTTCATTGAAGCCCAGATGCCTTTCGCACTTACGTGTCTGTCATCCCCGGCTCGAAATCTCCCCGGCGGGAGTTACATTCATTTTCAATTCTTTTTTTTGTTCATTGGCCTGATCGTTTAAGTATTGATAATTATGTAATGACTTTCGTCTAGTCTCTATTTCTTTACTTAGTTATATTATATATACTCTCAGCGGGCACCGCTCATAGGTGAATCCACGCGCAATTGGGCACAATAGCACCTAAAAAACGCCTATTTACAGCAGTTTCCGTTGCAAAAATAGCCTTTTTCTATTATACGAGCAAACTTTTTTATGATTTTTTATCGTTTAAGACCGTTTTTTTTTCGTATCTGGAGGTTTCTGCGCATTATTTTTATAAAAATCCGCAGTAAACTGTCAAATTAATGAAATTTTAAGATTTCGCCAGCAAACCCTTCTGAGCAATATAATTTAAATAGGTACGCGTACATATTATATTATAAAGGTTAGAGGTTAGAGGTTAGAGGTTATTGAGACTTTGGCTATTGGCTATTGGCTATTGGCTTTTAACAAAAACGGAGATAATTAACAAATAACAAAAAGAGTTATCGTTAACGTCTTATATTATAAAGGTTAGAGGTTAGAGGTTAGAGAGGGATGATGTAAGAAGGAAGATGTAAGAAGGAAGAGGGAAGAAGGAAGAGGGAAGAGTTTAACGAAAACTAAAACCATTAAGCTACTAAGCTATTAAGCTATTAAGCTAATAACTTGAACCCTTGAGCCTCTTGAACCCTTGAAGCCTGAAAAAATAGTTATCGTTATCGTTAACGTTATCGTTATATAAAGGTTATTGGTTATCGACCTGAATCATGAATCTTGAAACCTGAATCCAGTTAAGGTTATCGTTAACGTTAGCGTTCAATAAAGGTTATTGAAAGAGGTCATCGAGGGTGACTTGGCTTTGTATCATATCTGAGTAGTTGCCTTTAGCGACACCTTCTGTGGTAATTAAAGTAAGCCAAGGGGTATGCCGTATACCTGTTTCCTGAACAAAGGTGTTCTTCCGCTTGCAGATTTTATCATACTCCGCTTTATTCAAGCGATATTCACCCTGACAAAATTTTACTTCGCAGATATTGATGATTCTATCTGCACGTTCGATGACGATATCAATCTGTGCCGCAGGCTTAGTGGTTTTGCTTCTCCAGGAATAAGTGAGCGTAGAAATGGCATCTATACGTAATGCATGCTTAATCTGAGCTACATGAGCCAGACATATCCGCTCATAGGTGAGGCCCATCCACGTGTTGACTTCTGGGGTGTTGATGTGATGTGACCAATATTGCTGCTCTACCTCGGCCCTATCTATGAATGAGAGATAGAAGAGGCAGAAAAAGTCTGATAATTGATAGATAGCATCCTTTCGCTTAATTTCCTTCTCACGTACTATGTTCTTTCGTATCAGGTCGCAATAGACAAGATCCTCCAACTGCTTGCCCAGATGTCCATTGTTGGCACACTTCATTTTAGTAGCCAGTTCTTCGCGAGTCATTCCGCTACGGCTGCTGCTAAGGGTTTTCACAATATCGATGTACTTATCCGGTCTTTTATAAAGCGTATTAAAGAGGCGACGGAATTCACGTCGCATCTGTGTGTCCTGACTGAAGAACATACGATCGACATTCTGTACCAGACTCTCTTCCCGATCCAAAAGACTAAGATAGTAGGGTATGCCTCCAAATATCATATAAGCCTGTAGCGCCATCTGACGGTTCCAGATAAAATGTTTGTCCTGGAGGTAAGCCTCCGTCTCCCTAAGCGTGAAGGGATGAATAGGCAGTTCTATTGTAATACGATTATGTAATCCGCCTTTACTATCGATAACATTGCTTATCATCCAACTGGTGGCGCTACCGCATATAATAAAAACGATATTGTCATGAGTGCAGGCCCAGTTATTCCAGAAATAACCTACAGCACCAGCCACATTAGAGTTCTCGGCATCCATAGCAGGAAGCTCATCTATAAAGATAACGCACCGCTCACCGTCTTCCACCTTTTGCTTCAGCGCATTCTTTAGCATGATGAAGGCTGACATCCAGTCCTTGGGTTTCTCCGTCAGATCATAGCCATAATCATTCATCGCATCCGTAAAGGCTGCAAACTGGTCTTTAAGCGTTCCTTCTATAACTCCAGTCATCTTAAACGCGTACTGGTTCTTGAACATCTGATTGATAAGGAATGTTTTTCCTACACGACGACGTCCGTATAGGGCAATTAATTCCGACTTTGGACTATTAACTGCTGCTGTCAGCCTTTTAATTTCCGCTTCTCTGCCAATAATATTTTCCATCGTTCCAAGCCTTAATTTCTTTTATAAGTTATCTGCAAAAGTACGGCATTCTGCTTAAATTACCAATCATTTTGGGCGAAATCTATCCATTTTGAGGTACATTTCGCCCAAAATATGCCTAAAACGGGCGAAATCTATCTATTTTTGGGTACATTTCGCCCAAAATGTGGAGCTCAAGACTTTAAGCTATTAACCTGAAACTTGAATCTTGAACGCCGAAGGGGTCGCGAGCTAAAAGCGAGAAGGTTTAGCTCGACGGCCCGAAGGGGAAAGTCAACGAAGTGGCAATCTTGAAACCAAGCTATTAAGCTAATAACTTGAACTCTTGAACCTCTTGAACCATTGAACTAGTTAGCGTTATCGTTATCGTTAAATAAAGTTTATTGGAAAAGGTCATCGAGGGTGATCTCGTTCTGAACCATATTGTAGTAGTTATTATGGAGAACACCATTCGTAGTTACAATTACAAGGTGCAGGGTTCGACTATCTTTAGAGAGGCCTTGATATGCATCCAGTTTATTCTGTAAGTCCTGGGCATAATCTTTGTCGATGGTGAAGAGGTTTGCAGAATGTTTCATTTCGAAAAGGTCAGTAAAACCATCGGCTCGCTGCATTACCAAGTCAATCTGTGCTCCATGCTTCGCGTTTGTTCCACGAGCAAACCATGAGCATACTTTAGTTTGGACACCAGAGATACCAAGGGCGGCTTTAATCTGTGGAATATGCTGAAGACATACACGTTCAAAAGCCTGACCTTTCCACGTATTATGTGACGCAGATGTAAAGGTGTTTGTCCAATAATGTTCATCGCTAAAAGCATTCTTTTTGATACAATGGTAATGGAAAAGGGTATAGTTGTCTATGAGCTGATAAAGTGCATTCGTCTCGGCTGTATCAACAGATGCAAAGCGTCGTATAAAACCACACTCCTCCAGTTCTTCCAGTATTAAAGAAAATGTGCCTCCGTCAGAGAGTTTACTTTCCTTCAGAATCTCCTCCCTTGTTATGCCGGATCTCTTGCCATTGCTCATACATTCTATTACCTTGAGATAATTTTCCGGGCGTTTGAACAGAACGTAGTACAGTGCTTCAAACTCATCACGTAACTGTGCTGTCTCAGAGAAGAACAACTGGTCAACATTCTGTGCTACACTTAGGCCCTTCTTCAGGAAACTCCAGTAATATGGTATACCTCCTAGAATCATATAAAGTTCTAAAACATCCTTTCTGCCCAAAGCAAGATTAGCACTCTGGGCAAAGAGCTCGCATTCGCGTAGCGTGAAGGGGACAAGTTTTATACGGTTTGTAAGTCTTCCGCGAAGTCCGCCTTTATCCTTCAGTATCTTCTTGCTAATCCACGATGTGGCACTACCGCATACTATCAGTATGATATCTTTTTCCTTCCGTGCTGTTGCCCATCCATTCCAGAAGTTTTCCAAGGCACCTATTAGGTTCCCCTTGGGCGTATCCATCCAAGGGAGCTCATCGATGAAAATAATCTTCTTACCAGAGGGGGCATTATTAATGAGCTGTTTCAACAGTTCGAAGGCATCAATCCAAGTTTTGGGAATGGCACACTTCATGCCTGCTGCCACCAATGAATTACGGAATGCCGTCAATTGCTGGCGAAGCGATCCCTGGGCTACTCCAGTGTGCTGGAAGCAGAACTGATAGTTGAAAGTTTCACGAATAAGATATGTCTTTCCTACACGTCGTCTGCCGTATACGGCACAAAACTGCGCCTCTTCCTTATCCAGAAGACTCAATAATTCACGTTGTTCTTTTTCTCGTCCAATAATCATGGCAGTATAGCTATTTTGTTGTTTCCGCTGCAAATATAGCAAAAAAGTTGCTATAATCAGCGGAAAGTGATGTTTTTCTTCATGTTTCCGCTGGGAATAGAGCAATTTTATATTAATTCAAGATTCAGGATTCAAGATTCAGGATTCAAGATTCAGGATTCAAGATTCAGGATTCAGGATTCAAGATTCAGGATTCAGGATTCAAGATTCAGGATTCAAGATTGACCTGCGGTCGAGCCTGCTCACGCTCGGAAAAGCTGATGCGAGCATCGCTTTCCTCTCGCTCAATCGCAGCCTTCAGGATTCAAGATTCAGGATTCATGATTCAGGTCGATAACCAATAACCTTTATATAACGATAACGTTAACCTTAACTTTTTTTGTTATTCATTTTACATTATGTGATTCGCATAATGCAAGTTAAATAATTTAAAATAAATAATGACCTTGGGATAACTCCTTGCATCTTTCAGGAAGAATGACTATATTTGCAGGCAAATAGCTTGATTATGAACAACCCATTTATTACAACAGGCAAAATCCCTGCAGAACTATTCTGTGACAGGAAAGAAGAATCAAAACGACTTCTTCAAAGTCTTACCAATGGAGCAAATGTCGTCCTGATGGCTCCTCGCCGTGTAGGGAAAACCCAGCTCATGTATTACTGTTTTGATAAACATTCCGTCAGCGATAATTACATTATCTTCTTTATAGATATCTTAAAGACGTCCTCTTTGCAGGAATTCGCCTACGAACTGGGGAAAGAAGTCTTCAATACCCTTGCCTCACGAGGTCAGAAGATGCAGAAATTGGCCATCGCCACCATGCGGTCTCTTACAGGTAACATCAGCTTTGACCCTGTAACGGCTCTTCCTACCTTTGGTATAGCCATTGGCGATATTCAGAATCCTACTTACTCTTTAGAGGAGATATTCCGAACCTTGGAAAGTGCAGGAAAAAAATGCCTTGTTGCAATTGACGAATTCCAGCAAATCACTAATTATCCGGAAAATAACATCGAGGCAGAGCTCCGTTCGCACATTCAGAAACTGACCAACACACAGTTTATCTTCTCTGGAAGCGAGCGTCACCT
This sequence comes from Bacteroidaceae bacterium, assembly GCA_017445925.1. Lineage (GTDB taxonomy): Bacteria > Bacteroidota > Bacteroidia > Bacteroidales > Bacteroidaceae > Physcousia. The sequence goes on from JAFSRW010000051.1 coordinate 8,696, forward strand.
GTTAGAAGAGATGTTCCGAGACACCGCACGGCCATTCTATAACAGCGCTGATATTCAGAGTATCGACGTCATCGAAGAAGAAAAGTATACCGAGTTTGTTCGTCATCATTTCCTTGCCAATGGGAAACGGATCTCCGATGATGCCATCAGCCACGTGTATCACACCTTTGACGGCAACACCTATTATAATCAGAAGACTATGCGCGAGGCCTTCGCCGAAACAGCTTCCGACGGCCTATGTACAAAAGAGACGACTGAACAGGTGATAATCCAGATGGTTAGGGAAGCCAACAGGCATTACAGCGAAATCATGGCTCGCCTGACGTTGCCTCAGAAAGAATTGCTATATGCCATAGCTAAAGAACATTGGGCCCAACAGATTACATCTGGTGCCTTCATTCGCCGACACAGTCTGAAATCGGCCAGTAGCGTTCAGAGTTCAATAAAGAAGCTGCAAGAAAACGGTCTTGTTTCCTTTGACTCTGGTAACTACTTCATCGCCGACCAACTGATGAGACTTTGGCTGTTAGTAATTTAAACGTTAACGTTAACGATAACGATAACTATTATTTAACGATAACGTTAACGATAACGATAACTATTTTTTCAAGAGTTCAAGGGGTTCAAGGGTTCAAGACTCTAAACTCTAAACCCTAAACTCTAAACTTTTACTTTGGCCGTTGGCTTCTCTAAACTCTAAACCCTAAACTCTAAACTTTAATTACTCCAGCAATTGAATTATCTCACAGTTGTACTTGTCGATTTCGGAGCTGTCGATCGCCTTTAAGTATACTTCTGTCATCATTTCGTTGGTATGACCCATGGCGTGACTGATCACACTCACGGGAATCTTATGCTCACGTGCTATGGTTGCCCAGGAGTGACGGGCACAATACATGGTCAGGTTCTGCTTGATGTTCGCCTTGCTGGCAATCTTCTTCAGTTCCCTGTTCACCTTAGACTGCAGGACACGGTACTGATTGCGTTCGTGGTCCCCTACCGTATGGATGATAGGCAGCAGGTAAAGGGTAGATGACGGATGGTGCCTAACTATCAGCTCCATCTCCTTCTCCCATCGCATGGTTAGCCTCTGGCCCGTCTTTCGTCGGATATAGACCATCATACCGTTGTGTACATCCTCTTTCTTCAGATAGGCTAAGTCCACGAACGACATTCCTCGCGTATAGAAGCTGAGCAGGAACAGGTCGCGAGCAAACAAGGCATCCTTATCCGTCAGCTCCAGATGCTTGATTCGCTGCAGCTCTTTCAGGTTGAGAGCACGCTTGGCAGTAGTCTGTGACCCTGTAAAGACGTGGGTGAAAGGCTTGCAGTCATCGCACATCCCTTCATGTACCGCCCTGTGATAGACAGCCCGTATGATACGGATATAGAACGAGATGCTGTTCATGGACAGTCCCTGCGCTCGCAGGAAAGACTGAAAAGCCTCCATCAGTGTGCCGTCAATCTCGGCTGCAGCTAAATCCTCCCCCTGCCGGAAGGCACGGAATTTGTTGTAAGTAGCCTGATAAGTCTCGCTAGTTCTGGCATTTCCGTTTGCTTTGAGTCGAGCAATCTGACTCTGGAAGAATACCAGAAAGGTAGGATAGTGTTTTCCTGTCTTGTCGTCAGGTAGAAGATTTTGTTCCCCACCAGCCTGAACCTGTTCACCACCATGTTTCAGGCTGATTCCGATGTTAACAGTCTCTCCACGTCGAAGAGTTTCAACCTCGCGAGGCGAGAGTTGAATGGTTAGGTTTGATTTCATCATGTTAATGTTTAGGTATAATTTCGAAAAGTTAGACTTTTTCAGCCTAAATATACGAATAAATTTTCAACTACAAGGCAAAAATAAGATAAAAAACCTCTTTTCTTATTTAATTGACAATTAATAATTGACAATTAACCCACACTTGCAGTGAGTTAATTCAAAACATGTCATGAGTTAACTCGCGACATGTATCGAGTTAACTCCCCGTTTTTTGGCCCATATAAAGTTCGTAAATATTAGAGGCCAAAGTTGTTTGATTGCTTAATGATGTTTATTAAATTTTTCAATTATCAATTATCAATTTTCAATTGTCTTTAAGGGCTCAAAAAAGCTGGCTCGAGCCAAATGGGGAATTGGCTCTAGCCAAAAGGGGAAATAGCTCGAGCCAATTAGGGCATACCCTAAAAGGGACTAAAAACCTAACACGGTTATTTTTGCTTTTTTTTCTTACACTTACCAGTTTTTTCTACATAACTATGAAAATATTTTTCCATAACTATGAAAAAAAAAACCACCTATGAAAAGTCTTTCCAACACGACGATGGTAGGATATACGAATTTAGGGAGATACGGATTGATGTGATGGAGCATCCGCTTTTTCAAAAACGTAGAATGGGAAATATCAAATAAACGGATTAAAATACATCAAAAACACAGAATAAAATGCCTCAAAAAGCAAGATTTTCTTGCACAACCCAAATATAGATTAGCCCTCCGTGAATCCGTAGGAGAGAAATAAGTTATGGTTTAATTTCGGTTATCGACCTCGAATGGTTATTGATTATCGGTTATTGAATTTGAATTCATAATTCACAATTGCCACTTCGTTGACTTTCCCCTTCGGGCCGTCGAGCTAAACCTTCTCGCTTTTAGCTCGCGACCCCTTCGGCGTTCACAATTCTTGAACCCTTGAACATCTTGAATCCTGAAGGCTGCGATTGAGCGAGAGGCGACTGAGGTCTTTAGAGTAGCCACTGAATGTGGCTACGGCCTCACAAAGGGGAGTGAGTCCCCACTCACGACGGGGGCAGTCTAAGCTCGCATCAGCTTTTCCGAGCGTGAGCAGGCTCGACCGCAGGTCAATCTTGAATCTTGAAACCTGAATCATGAATCTTGAATCCAGAATCTTGAATCTAGAATCCTGAATCTTGAAACAATAGTTATCGTTAAATGTCTTTGTTTTTTTCACCAAAGAAATTTTATATTTCAAACTTTGGAATATACATTTCAGGCTTTGAAATGTATGTTTCAGGCTTTGGAACCTGCGTTTCAAACTTTGAAATGAAAAATTCTCCTAAAGGAAAAGACTTTTTCTTGGTTAAGGAGTAAATAAACACCCCTCACATCACTGCGAAGGGTGCCTTTCGTTCTTTATGTTCAAAGTTATACGTTCAGAGATCTCATAGAATGTTATAGTGCACAATAAATTATAACTCTTTTATCTGGTTGTCCGTGAGACCGAGGGCCTTTTGAACAATGTCCCTTTGGACACCTTGTTCTATAAGGGCCTTTGCATTGGCTAATGTGGCAATAGCTATTCCTTCCTCACGACCCTCTATTCTGCCTTCCTCGCGACCTTTCTCCAATTGCGTCTTCATTACGCTATACATATCGCGGAAATCCTTCAGGCTTTCCTCGTAGCTGTCTTTAAATAAAGAGGGAGTCATGAGGTTATATGTTTTAAAGATACATTAATGTTGTTTCCGATGCAAAGATAGTGCAAACCGAGAGAAATACCAAATATATTTGAGTATTTCCGAGGTGCCGCCTATCTTCGAGGCTGTGAAACAGTCTCAATGTTACGATTAAGCGAGCGGAATACAAAATAAAACTGCTTTTATTTTTATCCGAGGTATCTCATTTAGGGTTATTAGCTTAGTAGATTGATGGTTTTCGTTATCGTTAAACTTCTTCCCTCTTCCTTCTTCCCTCTTACATCATCACTCTATAAACGTTATTCTCTAACCCTTAACCATGAACCTTTAACCATGAACCAAAAATGTAACTCCCGCCGGGGAGATTTCGAGCCGGGGATGACAGACACGTAAGTGCGAAAGGCATCTGGGCTTCAATGAAAAAAATGCGATGAATAATTCAAACAACAAACTAATTAAATTAACATTATTATTAACAAAACTTTTAAGCTTATGAAAAGAAGTTTTCTTTTAATGCTTTTGTTGACCATCTTGCCATTCGCAGCGTGGGCAACGAAACCCGTTGGTACCGGACATGTTACGGGCAATACGGACCTGGTCTTTAAGACAGGCGCCAAGGAACAGGTTCTTTTGAAGGCTGTTACTGCTCCTAACAACCATGGCACCTATGACACTAGTGTTGGTAAGGTGAGAATCCTTGTGAAGGATAATGCCACCGAACCAATTAAGAGTAACCCTAATTGGGTAGAGTATAATGTTGGGGACGTGCCCGCATTTACGGGTACTGATGCTAAAACGTATTATGTATTCTACTACTTTACCAATGACGGTACTACAAACTATGATGAAGACGGTGATGTTGCTAATATTACCGTTGCTATTGGTAAGAAGAATGCCAGTGCAGCTGACGGTGACTTTACTGCTCCGACTCCGGTGCTTGGCTTGGTTTTCGACAATACAGCAAAAGCTGTTGTCAGTGCGACGAAGCCTGCAAGCGGTCATTTTGTGTACCAATATCGTCAGCAAACCACCTATAGTTCATGGTCTGGTTGGAGCTGGTCAGGTTGGTCAACAGGTTGGTCTGAGGCTCTTCCAACTGGTACTAATGCTCGTGAATATCAGATTCGTTATCGTTACATCAATGAGGATGGAAACTACAATGATTGGAATACTTCAACCTACCAGACGATTACTGCACAGATTGCACGTGCAACTTGGGGTGAAGGTGCTGCAACCTATACTGCTCCTAAGCAGAAAGAGGATGCTATCTTTAACAACAGCAATCAGAATATGGTTACTGCTGGTGAAACTCCAGCTGGTTGGGGTGCTGAAATGGAGTACCGTACTACTACTTGGCGTAATACTGTAGATCATAATGATTTCCGTTCTACTAATGTTATGCAAAACGGCCGCACGGTTTATTATAGAATCCAAGGTGGTAATGGCTATAACTGGAATGCGTTATCTCAGGCAACTATATCTGTTAATATCCTGCCTGCTGACGCTCCCGCTGCAACTGGTGGTACTTTGGCAACAAGTCCTCTGACTTATACTGGTAACCCTCAGCAACTGATAACGGATCCCTATGACGTTACTATTCTTGGTCTTGGTGGTGGTAATACACGTACTATTCATTATTATGTAAACGGTGTTGACAGGGGTACTAACATTAACACTATTAGAGAAACGGAATCCGGTGAGTACAAGATTTCTTACGGTATCGTATTCACTGGTAATCCTCTGCGCAACTACAAGCCTGTTCCTGCAAGCGATGCAACCGTACTTGGTACAGTGACAATTGACAAGGCCAAGCTTACTATTGCTAATGTTGGTTATACTAAGGACTTTGACAATGTCGCATTCGAGGCAACTCCTGAGAATGTAGTGAAGTTCGTTGACGGTCTTGGCTGGGTACACTCAGAGACTGATGAGCAGAAGGCTCAGATCCTTGGCAAGTTGCTTACCGTTAAGAAGGGACTGCCACAGATTAATGTTGGTGCTTGGGAAGTAGAACTCGAATCAAAAGAGGATCCATCGGTTAGCTATGTAATTGATCCTCTGTTCCACGAAACAGCCGAATTGAACATTCTTAAGATTAAGAACACATGGAAGACTGACGTAACTATTGCTGCTACATGGGCATACGGTTCAACTCCTGCTGCTCCTTCTTGTGAGCCTAACCTCACCAAGAAGGAAGACGGTAACCCTGCAGAAATCACTTACAAGTATTATAAGGATGCTGCATGCACTGATGAAATGGATGCTCCAACTGCTACAACAGCTGCTGGTACTTACTATGTGAAGGCATTTGTTGAGGGTTGCAATAACTTCTTCCCATTGGAAAGCGTAACTCCTGCTTCATTCGAAATCACTCCTACTAGTCCTACTTGGACTAAGCCTGTTGAAATGGCTGGTTGGGAGTACACGAAGTATGATGTAACTGCAAATGCTCCTTCTGCAGAAGCTATCGACGATGCGACTATTACCTTCAAGTTCTACGAGGATGCTGCTTGCACCACTGAGATTGATGCTGACGACGTTCCTACACTGGGTGTTGGTAAGTATTATGTAAAGGCATTTGCCGCTGCTACCGCTAACCACACTGCTGATGAGAATGGTCCTGCTGAGTTCGAGGTAACTCCTACTGTTCTGCCTGCTACTGGCATTGATGATGTTGAAAAGACTTACAATGCAACAAACCAGAACCCAGGTGAAACTGCTATCAATTTTGCAATCAAGGAAAATACAGGTTTGGTTGCTGGTACAGACTATGAACTGAGCTTCGATCCTACAGATGACTTTACTGAGGTTGGCGAATACTATATAATCGCTACTGGTAAGGGTAACTACGCTAAGAAAGTTGACGGTGACGTTAACGTTCAGAAGGTGAAGGTTACAATTAAGCAGGCTGACATTCCTCTGGAGGACATCATTGCTGCTAAGGCTAATAACCTGACTTATAACAACACAGACCAGGTACTCGCTCAGGAAGCTTCCATTAAGGCTGGTAGTATTTTGGTAGGAAAATTTGAGTACAGTCTGACAGGTGAAGATGGTTCTTGGACTCCTGACGTTCCTACTGGCTTCAACGCTGGTGACTACAAGGTTTACACCAAGTTCACTCCTTCTGGAAACTTCAAGGATAACTTCGAAGTAACAAGTATTGATGCTAAGATTCTTCAGAAGCAGATCGGCTACATGCTGAGCAACTTCGAGAAGACTTGGGACGGTCTGGAACTCTCATTCGAAGATATCGAGAAGTGCTACTCACTCTTCGTAGGTGAACTTCAGGGCAATGACCAGTACGTTGCTCCATTCACTCTGACACTTCCTAAGGATCTTACAGAATATTTGGACGCTGGTTCTTACACCTTCAAGCAGATGAAGGTTGAATGGACTGATGAAAAAGTTCAGAACTACAAGATTAACTGGTCTGGTACAGGTGAGGTAGTTATCAATAAGGCTGACATTGATCCTGCAGATTTCGAGGCTCCTACACTTAAGACAGGCATGGAATACAATGGCGATCCATTCGAATTAGTAACTGCTGGTAAGATTCTTACTACATACCAATATTCTACTATGGAAAAGGCTGAGCCTATCGCTGAGATGCTTTACTTCGAGGGTGAGACAGCTCCTGCTGAGGATTCTGAAGACTGGACTGTTGCTATTCCTGAGGAAACCGATGCTGCTGAAACATATCCTGTATGGTACATGGTTAAGGGTGACAAGAACCACAATAACTATGTAGCTAAGGATGTTATCAACAGTACTATTGCTCCTAGAGTAATTGATTTCGCTCTGAACTTCGAGTCTGAACGTGTAGTTTATGACGGATCTGACTTCATGCCTGAAGATGTTAATGCTTATGACGGTGATATTAAGGAAGAGAACAAGCTGGAGAAGGGTAAGGACTATACATTAATTGTTAAGTTCACTCCTGCTAACTCAACCGAGTTTACTGAGGTAGAAAAGCCTGAGTTGATTAACGTAGGTAAGTACGAATTCAAGTACACTGGTATCAACAACTACGAGGGTTCTAAGGCTGAGGCTACTATCACCATCGGTCAGTTCGATATCGCAGATGCTACTGTTTCTGAGTACAAGGCTACCACAGTTTACAACGCTAAGGATCAGAAGCCCACTATCACTCTGTCTTACAATGGTAAGAATCTTGAAGAGGATGAGGACTACACTCTGGTTATTACTAACACTGCTGGTGATGAGGTAACTGACTTCGTTAACGCTGACGAGTACACCTTCACATTCACTGGTATCGGTAACTATGGTGGTACAAATGAGCCTACCTTCACTATTACTCCTCTGGATGTAATTGGTCAGGCTGCTAATGCTACCAAGAAGTATGATGGTACAACTGACTTCGTTGAACTTCCTGTTATTTCTTACAGCGGTGTTCTGAAGGATGACGTTGTTGAATTCGATGCTTCTGCTGCATTCGTATTCGGTGAAGACCTGAAGAAGGATGTTGGTACATACGCATTTGAAGTTAAGCCTGAAGCTATCGTTGTAACACCTGCTAACTACAAGGTTGTTGGTGCTACCGGTGCTGACTTCATCATCGAGAAGAAGAACATGATGGTTACATGGGCTGGTGAAACTCCTGCCTTCACTAAGGTTTATGGCGCAGAGGATCCCGAACTCACAATAACAGCTGAGGACCTGAATATTATCGATGCTGTTGAAAGCGAAAAGGCTGCTATCGTTAATCAGATTCAGGCTACCCGTGCTGAGGGTGAGGCTGCAGGCTTGTACGCTATCCAGCTCTCTGCTAAGGAGTTCCTGCCTTCTGTATTCGCTAACTACAATGTTGCCGGATTCGACGAAGACATTGAAGATGTATTCGAAATCACTGGTGCTACAGTTAAGGTAGCTGTTACTCCTAAGGAGAAGTTCTATGATGGTAAGGATGCTACTATTGAGTTGACTGCTTCTGACCTTACTATTACTGGTCTCCAGAATGGTGACAAGAAGGAAGATGTCTTCACCAAGCTGCCAAGTGTAAGCGTTGAGAAGGGTACCGTTGCTGGTGAATACCAGATCACTCTTGGAGATGACGGTGAATCTGATAACTATGTAATCGAGACCTTGCCTTCAATCTACACAATCAAGAAGGCTGAGATCGTAGGTACTATCACTGCTATGAAGGTTAGAAATGGTGATGCTGTTGAGGAAATCGAACCTGAATTTAAGGTTACTTGCGGCAATGCCATCTACAATGACTTCTTCACCGCTACTGTTGCTGACGCATACCAGAACGCTGGTGTTGTTGAAGCTGCTGACGGCACATACGCTGACGGTCTCGTACTTGTTCCTATCAATGATGAGGTTGCTGACAATACCACTGGTTGGGATGCTATCACTGGCGAACTCACTATTGCAACTGAGGAAATCGTTGTTCTCAACGATGCTGAGGATTGGACAAGCGAGGGTAAGACAGACGTTACTGTTCGGTTCGAAGACCGTACAATCAACGCCGACAACTGGAACGTTGTAGCTCTGCCATTCACTGCATCTGTAGCTGAGATCAGTGCTGCATTCGGTTATGCTGCTGTTGACGTACTGAACGACATGAAATCTGACGGTAACATCCACTTCCAGATTAAGACCACTGGTAATATCGAGGCTTATCACCCATTCATCATTAAGACTACTAACGATGATGAGATAGCTAAGGCTGACTTCAATGAGGTTGTATTCGAACATGTTAACATTGAAGCATGGACCGAGGCTAAGAACAGTGATCTTGAGCAAGACCTTGCAGGCAATATCTTCTGGGGTACATTCATGGCTAATACCGCTATTCCTGCTGGTAGCCTGAAGCACTGGTACATGTCAGGTGGTACCTGGTATGACACTAGCAACCGTACAAAGGCTGTTAACCTGAAGGCATTCCGTGCATACGTTGAATTCAAGGAGGCTAAGGCTGGTGCTCGCATCTTCATTGAGGAGCCCGACGGAACAGAGACCTCTATTGACGCTATCGAGTTCAACAACATGATTAACGGTGACATCTACACTGTTGACGGTAAGAAGGTTAACCGTGCTGCTCAGAAGGGTATTTACATCCAGAACGGCAAAAAGGTTGCTGTTAAGTAATTCTCTTAGATTCTAATTGAAGAGTTCGCTCACCTGAGCGTGAGCGACTCTTCACTTTAAAGAAAATAGGTATTAACGAAAACAAAAAGATTAGGAAAATGAAAAAGGAATATTTAGTTCCAGAAATGGAAATCCTTGAACTGAAGTATTGCAAGATGCTTTGTGCAAGTGGTGACGAACCTCCATACGGTGGTCCTGGTGACGATGAGAAGGAACCAGACTAATTTGTCACAAAGAAAATAGTAATTCCGATAAGCATGCCGGAGATGCACCCCTCCTTAGGAGAATGCATCTCCGGCTCGCTTTGAAAATAAGGCCTATAAGCCTTATGAGACCTAAAACTCAAAAGCAATTGAAAATGAGAAAAACAATACTTACATTATTTATATTAATGGGCGGTATGCTGGGCGCTCAGGCTCAGTTGACAAAGCTGACGCTGGATGATACACAGGATCTGGTTCCCGTTATCAACGCAGCAGCAGAAGCAGGCGGTACCTACGAAGTTACCTTCAGTGATCGTCCTATCAACCTGGACTACTGGAACGTATTCTGCCTGCCCTTTGACGTTAAGCCATCACAGATATCAAATGCGTTCGGTTATGTTGTTGTTGATTTGTTAATAAAGAACTCCGACGATGGCAACATCCACTTCGAACAGATAGTAAGCGGCACCATACCTGCCGGTACCCCGTTCATAATGAATGTGGGTAAGCTGAAGAATAAACCAACTAACTTCAATAAAGTCACATTTAAAGGTTCTAAAGCCAAGGATGGGACATACCCGGGTGTGACTCTGAAGAAAGTGCAACCGCAATATACAGAGACTGACAACAACGGCAACCGCTTCATCAGTACATTCAGTCCCATTGAGGTCTATGGCCAGGACATCTGGTACATGTCAAAGGGCACGTGGTATGATGCCCGTAACTTCTCAGAGGAAAAGCCCGTACATCTAAAGCCCATGCGTTGCTACATCGATTTCTCCGGCAACACGGTGACTACCCGTCCCCTGATTATCATCGAGGAACCGGACGGAACAACCAGCATTGTCAGCCCTGAGGCTTTCAACGAGGGTTCTTTCAGCACGGACTTGTCGAAGGACAACAACTGGTACTCTGTTACCGGCACCCGCCTGCCGTATCAGCCCACCACCCACGGTATGTACATTCATCAGGGTAGGAAGGTTGTGATTAAGTAAAGCCTCACCCCCTTAACAATTGAAAATTGAAAATTGAGGCTGCGCCTGATCTCGCTCAATCGCAGACTTGAAAATTAAACCACGGGTCCCTGGTCACCCGTGAGGGAAGGGGGAGGTAACATAAACAAAAGGAACGAGGATGCGACCCATCCTCGTTCTTCTTGTTTACGTTAGCAAGTTTATTTTGTATTCCGCTCACTTAATCGTAACATTGAGACTACGTCTCGAACTTACTCGCGCTCGGGAATAAAAATAAATGCTAGTTTATTTTGTATTCCACTCACTTAATCGTAACATTGAGTCTGTTTCACAGCCTCGAAGATAGGCGGCACCTCGGAAATACTCAAATATATTTGGTATTTCTCTCGGTTTGCACTAACGACAAACAATTGAATATCTGCGTTCTATGAGTTTAATCGGTACATGCATGATTTTCGAAAGTTTTTGGAAAATTTCGGAAAGTATATGTGCTTGATAGTTAGCACTTTGTTGCTTTGGCTTGTACCGCTTCTTTTTGCTCGTCTTGAGAGTTGCTCGTTTGAATGTAATATCCCACTGGATTTCAATGAGTTTCTCTCTGTACGCTACAATGTTTCAATTATGCTGCAAAGGTACACATTTTTCTTGAAAAACGTGCAGAATGTGCTCTTATTTTTGAATCAGAACCATTATTGTATGATGGGATTCATTTCATCAACCATTTCCATGCAGGGATAACCTCAATAGTGCCGAAAGAGTCGGTTATGGTTTCCTCTTCGTCAAAGGTTACTATGATGCGACGCTTGCAGGACAATCTCTTGGGCAGTTTTTGGAGTGCCTCCACCTCTCGTTTTTGGGTTTCTTCATCATGAAGAGAGTAACTGACTTGTATGGCCAGTTCTTCGTCAGGGATGTAAAAATCCACTTCATATTTGTCATTATAGAAGAAAACACGCTCGTTGTCAGGGTCATGGCTGTATGAACGGAACAAATGCAGAGCAACGAGATTCTCCAGCAGCATGGTCTCCTTGTCAATGAGGAAGAGTCCCAGAATGCCTGAATCGATAAAGTAGTATTTGCAATTACTCTCCCTTTCAGTAAGGCTGGTTGCGTAGTTTCGAAGTCGCAGTAGCAGCCATGCCTCTTCACAATAATCCACGTATTTGATGGTGGTTGCCAAACTGAGCTTGCCTCCAACACTCGACATGAGATTATTGATGCGATTATATGAGATAGGTCGGCAAACGCTCTCTGCCATCTTTCTGACCAACACCCGGATGCCAGCCACATTGGTAATCTTGTTACGGGCAATGATGTCTCCCATATATATTTTCTGGTAGACGCTGCTCAAATAGTCGCGCTTGGCAGGAAGATGGGCTGCTGCGGGCAGGCCTCCATAGTTCAGATATTCATTAAAACAACGAACTACACGGGCACGCCCTTCGGTAGTTAACAGGTCAAGTTCATCGGTCGGCACACTGTGGGCAGAGAGGTACTCCTTGAAACTATAGGGGTAAACTTCGGTGGTAAGAAACCGTCCGCCCAGAGTGGTGTTGATTTCGCCAGAGAGCATCTTGGCATTTGAGCCAGTGATGAATATGGTGTATTGGGTGTCAGCCATCCTACGGGCAAACTTATGCCATCCATCGATGTTCTGTATTTCATCGAGAAAGAGCATAGGTCGTTTCCCATACATTTCTTGATGACATTCTAACAGCTGGTTGAAGTCATCGGCAGTAAAGCCATCAAGACGCTCATCCTCAAAACTCAGATAGAGCATCTCATCCCACTTATGTCCTTCAGCGAGTAATTGCTGTATGTGGTGGTAGAGCATATAGGACTTTCCTGCCCGACGCACACCAACAAGAACTCTACATGGAAATCCATTGAGCTGAATGTTTCGAGGCTCAACGACATAACGCTCAACTTCCTGTTGGTTCTCACGAAGAATTTGTTTCAAAAACTGTTTATCCATCTTCTTTTGTTGTTAAAACTGGCGACAAAGGTATATATTATTTAATGAACTAACAAACTTTTTCCTATTTTTATTCAATCCGTTAAACAAAATGATGTATTTTATGTGGTTTTTGTCCATTTTTGAATCTTTTTTGGCTATTTTTACTGATGAATATAATTCGGATTGCTGATATAAGTCATGTAGTAGGGCATTCTTGAAGTGCTATTATATGTGCTTAGGAAAATGTGTAATTTTCAGGGATAATTTTCACTTTACTGCTCGAATTATTTCCTTCCTGCATCACAGTGAGGGAAGGGGGACTTTTATTTCGTTTTATTTTGTATTCCACTCACTTAATCGTAACATTGAGACTACGTCTCGAACTTACTCGCGCTCGGGAATAAAAATAAATGCTAGTTTATTTTGTATTCCGCTCACTTAATCGTAACATTGAGTCTGTTTCACAGCCTCGAAGATAGGCGGCACCTCGGAAATACTCAAATATATTTGGTATTTCTCTCGGTTTGCACTATCTTTGCATCGGATAATGTAAAAAACAGAGTATTAGATATGCCTAAAATATTACTGTACATCACTGCGAAGATAATTTGGCAATTTCTCTTTTGGAATACAGAATATAACGAGAATCGTGCCCATGTACATGTAGGTAAACGCAGTACGGAGAATCTTTGTAAAATTTGGCTGGAGCCAACAGTAGAAATAGATAAGCAAGGAGATCTGACTGACGCTCAGGCTAAAGAGGTGTTAGAAATTGCTCAGGAATATCGCGAAAGATTGCTTAACCAATGGTCTCTCTTCAAACAGGGAAAGAGAATAAAAATTATCACAGTAAAGAAAACCAAATAAATAAGCGCCTATGTATAAGAAAGAAGGATATTGGGATGTTAAGCCCAGAATTAAGCGACTTTCATTTCCAAGAAGAGGAAAGTTTCAAGTTGATCTTCAGGATGGTCGCTCAGTTGTAATGCCGGTCTCTGCTTTCCCCTCGTTAAAAAAAGTGCCAACAAAGGAACGTGGCAAATGGTATCTGATAGGTGGGGGCGTTACCTGGGATTCATGCCCAGAGGTTATCCATATAGAACAAATATTGGGTAACTATGAGAACTATGCACATGAATCTTGAACGAGGTTCGAACATACTCACAAACATTGAAAATAGATAGAAACATGCTAACAAGAAGTCTAAAGTGACGTCTTAGCCAGCTTAGCTGGCGATAACTTCTTTAACTCCTTTAACTCCTTAGCGAAGCGATAACTCCTAAACGGAACCTTGTACAAAAAAACTGCTGAAATGATTTAAATTCATGTCATTTCAGCAGTTTTCATTTCACAAATTTGCTGAATTCATAGAGAATCTTTATTTTTGCGGCTGAATATAATAATAAAGACGTAACCGTATCGAATTCTTGTAATCCTACTTATGAAACAGTATTATATGCTCCTTTTCATCGCTGGATGCCTGATGGCGTCCTGCGGACCCTCTGCCGTAGAGCGGACAAAGAATGTTGTGATAGTGCAAATTGAGACTCAAGATCCGACTCAGGCACGACAAGTAGCCCTTGAGGTACTGGGAGAACGGCTGATACATGTATCGGCTACTCCGGAACGTAAATTCTCGAAAAAAGAAAGCCTTGTGGTGCTGCCACAGCAGACGAAAACCGACTTCAACGTTGAGGAGAGTGCCGACTCGGTATTCGTGCGAACCTCCAAGTTGACGGCAGCTGTCAGCCGGAAGACGGGTGTGGTACACTTCAGCGATGCCAATGGACGCCTGCTGCTGGCTGAGGACGAACAAGGACGTTCGTTCCAACCTATAGAAGAGGAGGGTACGCATGGCTATACTGTTCAGCAGGTATTCCAGTCTGCCAGCGAGGATGAAGGACTATACGGTCTGGGACAGCACCAGTCCGACGAGTTCAACTACAAGGGCAAGAACGAGGAGCTCTTCCAGTACAACACGAAGGTGAGCGTTCCGTTCATCGTCTCCACGGAAGGCTACGGTGTGCTTTGGGACAGCTATTCCTTCTGCCGCTTCGGTGCCCCTCAGCCCTATGTGCAGTTGGGCGAGGTCTTCGACCTGTGTGACAAGGACGGTCAAGAGGGAGCCCTCACAGGTTCCTATGTGCCAGTACAAGGTGAAACGCTGGTGCGCCGCGAGGACTCGCTCTACTTTGAATGCAACGATCGGGCTGCACACCTGCAACGTACAGTAAACCTACCTGAAAACTTCCGTTTCGGGGGCAGCAACGTGACCTACGAGGGTGAACTTACAGCCAAAACCGACGGCGTATATCGCTTCCTGCTCTACTATGCAGGTTATGTAAAGGTATATTTAGACGACAAACTGGTGGTACCCGAACGGTGGCGTGCTGCCTGGAACCCCAACAGTTGGAAGTTCCAGTCTGAGATGAAGGAAGGACAGCGGGTAAGTCTGCGCATTGAGTGGCTACCAGACGGTGACAAATCCTTCCTGGGATTACGTGCAATGGCTCCCGTATCAGAAGAACAAAACCGGAAGATGACTTGGTGGAGCGAGATGCAAGACCAAATGGATTACTACTTTGTGGCTGGTGAGACGATGGATGAAGTCATCAGTGGCTATCGCACTCTCACAGGCAAGGCACCCGTGATGCCCAAGTGGGCCATGGGCTACTGGCAGAGCCGCGAACGCTACAAGACACAGGATGAACTGCTCAGTACCCTCAGCGAGTTCCGCAACCGACAGATTCCCATCGACAACATCGTGCTGGACTGGTTCTATTGGCGTGAGAATCAGTGGGGCAGCCACGAGTTCGATCCCGAACGCTTCCCCACTCCCAAGACGATGGTGGATAGTATACATGCCCTGAATGCCCATCTGATGATTTCCGTATGGCCCAAATTCTATGCCAATACAGAGCACTTCCAAGAATTCGACAAGAACGGCTGGATGTATCGTCAGGCTATCCGCGACAGCATCCGGGACTGGGTAGGCCCAGGATATATCGGCTCGTTCTACGATGCCTATAGCGCTGATGCACGACGCCTCTTCTGGAGCCAGATGCACGAACACCTCTATCCCCTGGGCATCGATGCCTGGTGGATGGATGCCAGCGAACCGAATATAGCCGACTGTACGGATTTTGCATACCGTCAGGAACTGTGCGGCCCTACGGCCCTCGGTCCGTCGAAGCAGTACTTCAACACTTATGCACTCATGAATGCCCAGGCGATTTATGAAGGACAGCGCGAGGCCGATCCGGACCGACGTGTATTCCTGCTGACACGTTCGGGCTTTGCCGGACTGCAGCGTTACTCCACAGCAACATGGAGCGGCGACATCGGCACACGATGGGAGGACATGAAGGCACAGATATCTGCCGGACTGAACTTCTCTGTCAGCGGTATTCCCTTCTGGACTATGGACATTGGAGGTTTCTCGGTGGAGGGACGCTACTATGCAGCAGTGGACGAGTTCAACCGAACGGGCCGTGAGAACAACGACCTGCGTGAGTGGCGTGAACTGCAGACACGCTGGTATCAGTTCGGAGCCTTCTGCCCACTCTTCAGGGCACATGGTCAATACCCCTTCCGCGAACCATGGAACATAGCTCCCGAAAAGCATCCTGCCTACGAATCCATGGTGTATTACCTGCGCCTTCGCTACCGTCTGATGCCTTATCTCTACTCATTAGCAGGAATGGCTTGCCATGACGACTACACGCTGATGCGTCCGCTGGTGATGGACTTCACCTCCGACCGCGAGGCACGTAATATCAGCGACCAGTTCCTCCTTGGCCCATCCCTGATGGTGGCTCCAGTCTATACTTATGGTGCCCGCAGTCGTAGCGTATATCTTCCTGAAGGCTGTGCCTGGTACGACTTCTATACAGGTAACACAGTAGGTGGTGGCAGGCAAGATGTGGCTGCCCCATACGAGCGCATTCCGCTCTTTGTACCTGCTGGCAGCATACTTCCTGTAGGTCCTGAGGTACAATACGCTGGCGAACAGCCCAACGCTCCGCTGACAATCTACGTATATACGGGGAAGGATGCCCACTTTACGCTTTATGAGGACGACGGTACAACCTACGCCTACGAGAACGGGAAGTTCGCTACTATCCCATTCTCCTGGGACGAAGGGACAGGAACCCTGACCATCGGGGAACGTCAGGGTGAGTTCCCCGGTATGGCTGCAAAGCGTACCTTCCGGATTGTATTTGTAAGTCCTGACAGTCCGAAGCCCTTCGGTAGCGAGGATGGAGCGATTAGCGTGGAGTATGAAGGGGATATTTTAAAGTTTAAAGTTTAGAGTTTAGAGTTTAAAGTCAGTTTAATAGCTTAATAGCTTAATAGCTTAATAGCTTAAGGGTTATAGATCGGTTAGCGTTGATCGGTTAGCGGTTAGCGAGAACGAAGTTCCAATGTTCAATGCTCAATGTTCAATGCTCAATGTTTAAGAAATGACGATGAAGAAGGTTTTAATTTGGGTACTTTCAGTCTGTATGTCAGTACCAGCTATAGCACAGGAAAGATTTGAACTGGGTAAACCCGGCAACGATAACTACCGATACCTGGATGAGTATATCGCCCTAAAAGATTATATTGACTACTACAAGTATCCAAACTTTAAACTGGGTGCCGGTACAACCGTCAGCGACTATCTGAGTAAGTCGTTAGTCAGAAACATGATTAACAAGAACTTCACGGAAACCGTTGCCGGTAATGCCATGAAAATGGGGAGTTGCGTGGACGCCAATGGCAACATGAATTTCACCACAGTAAAGAACTATGTGGACGTTGCCACCAACGCCGGACTCAACGTATATGGGCATACCTTAGCCTGGCACTCACAACAGGCAAAAGGCTGGCTGCTGAAACTCCTTGCCGACAAGCCAGACCCCAATGGCAGCGGTGTAACATGGACGGTGATTGCCAGCAAGGACTTCCGTACCGATAAAAGCGTAGGTTGGCATTCTACAGAGTCGACTTTTGGCTATTCCCTCAAATTTGACGCAACCAACGGACTTACCGTTCATACGACAAAAATATGTCCGAACTCATGGGATGTGCAGTTTCTGGCAATGGAAAATATTATCGCCGAAGTAGGCAAGACCTACAAAATGACGATGACAGTACGCGGATCAAAGGCAGGTGTCCTTCATAGCAAGCTGGGCGACTGGGACAACGGGGATTACCCCAATATCCCCTTCACTACGGAATGGAAGGAAGTGTCGGTAGATTACAAGGCAGTAGTGTCGAGCAACTTCTTCATGCTTCAGTGCGGTGACTTCGTAGGCGACATCTACATTAAGAATATCAAGTTTGAGGGCTATACGGGTAAGACAATCCCGCTGACACAGCAAGAACGCCATGATACGCTGGTATATGCAATGGATAAGTGGATCAAGGGAATGATGGAGGTCTGTGGCGGTAAAGTGAAGGCGTGGGATCTGGTCAACGAAGCTATCTCGGGAGGCGGTGATGACGGCTCAGGCAACTACGTACTGCAAGGGAATAATCCTAACGGCAATCCCGATGCCACATGGGACGTAGGAGGTGAGAATTTCTTTTGGCAGGACTACATGGGCTCCCTTGAATATGTACGGCAGGCTTGCCGTCTGGCACGAAAATACGGACCTAAAGACGTGGCGCTCTTCATCAACGACTATAACCTGGAGTCTGACTGGGATCAGAACAAGAAACTGAAGTCGCTCATCAATTGGATTAAGAAGTGGGAGGCTGACGGCATTACCAAGATTGACGGCATAGGCACCCAGATGCACATCTCGTATTACGAGAACAGCAATACCCTGAACAGCAAGAAAAACGCCATCAGCAATATGTTCCGACTTATGGCTGCCACAGGCAAATGGGTACGGGTAAGCGAGATGGACATGGGCTATTATGATGCCAGCGGCAAAAGCGTTACTACGAATAAGATGACGGAGGCACAGCACAAGAACATGGCTGACTTCTACGAATGGATTATCCGGGAGTACTTCCGCCTGATCCCACCGGCTCAGCAGTGGGGCATCTGCCAGTGGTGCACGAACGATTCACCCTCGGGCAGCAGTTGGCGAGCCGACACGCCTGTTGGTATCTGGGACTTAGACAACTATCGGAAGCACGTATATGCAGGATTTGTACGTGGGCTGAACGGTGATAATCCCATAGAAACAGCCATCGATGGTGTTTCTAATTCCAACACCATCGATGACTCAAAGGGAATCTACGACCTTTCTGGGCGAAAGGTTAATTCAAGATTCAAGATTCAAGATCCTTAATTCAAAATTCAAAATTAAAGACGGGCCTCTACATTGTGAATGGCAAAAAGGTTGTGGTCCAACGATAACCGTTATTTAACGATAACGTTAACGATAACGATAACTTTTTTTGTTTTCAAGATTCAGGTCTATAACCGATAACCAATAACCGTTATTTAACGATAACGATAACGATAACGATAACTTTTTTTGTTTTTGTTTTCGGTTTTTTTCTATAACCAATAAACGTTATTCTATTAAGCTACTAACCTATTAAGCTATTAACTTGAATCTTGAATCTTGAAACCAAGCTATTAAGCTACTGATTATTTTGGAGCATTGTTGTAAACAGTCTCGAGGGTGTAGTTGGCATCATCGCTGGTGGCAGCCTTGATCATGGTTAGAACAATAGGCTGTGAATCATTGATGTAGGAACCGTCGTTATGGTTGAAATAGCCATGATGCTCGTTGCCTGCTCCCTGAGAGTTGTTGTCCCAGATGAGGAGTGGCAAACCATAGGTATATGCCGCACGGGATACATACTCGAGATAGTAATTGCGGAAGTAGTTAGAGCGATTTGTTTTATGCTTAACACAACCGTATTCACCTATATAAACAGGAATGTTCTTGGAGATAAATTTCTCCTGCAGTTTGCGGAAGGTCTCTACCACATGTTCCTCGTTGCTGCCCGGTTGGAACTTACCCGCAGCGGCTGTATGGCCCCATTCTGATTTTCCATCACTGTTCTCGGGTGTCAGGGTGAAAGTATTCGGGTCGTAGAAGTGCACGCTGACCATAAGGCGGTTAGCAGGATCCGTAGGCAATACGAAACTATCCTCAAAGGCAAATACCGGATTAGAAGCATAGCACGGAACGCCAATCCAACGTGTCTCGTTGTAACCTCCAGTTGCACGGATGGTGTTTACCACCAGCTGGTTCCACTCGTTGAGTGTCCGATACTGCTTGCCTCCGTCTGTGCGGTTGTCTCCCCAGCCCCATTTGCCGTCCTGAATCTCGTTGAACGACTCGAAAAACAGGAAGTTACCCTTGTCCTTGAAAGCCTCGGCAATCTGTTTCCAGGTGGCCTCGATACGCTTTTTGATATTGGTGTTCTTTGTCTCGTTGTTAGCTGCCCCCTTGATATCGAGCCAGTATTCATCGTGGTGAAGGTTCAGAATGACATTGAGACCGGCTGCTTCAGCCCAATCCACATTCTGCCGGACTTCTGCCATGTAATAATCCTTGATAGTCCAGGTGTCAGGAGTCTGATAGTTACCCCAAGTGGTACAGATGCGCACGGTACTAGCTCCCGCATTCTTCAGATTCGTGTAAAGAGCCATGGTAGGCTTTGCACCGTCCCAATAACCCTGACTAGGATGATTGTCGATTCCCGAACTGGTATCAAAGTGGTTACCGAGGTTCCACCCCCACCCCAGTTTCTTGGTGATGTAGGCAGCCTCCTGGCCGCTAGCAGGCTGATCATCTGCTGCCTTGGTGGTAAAATTCAGTGTGAACGCAGGTGCAGAGACTGTAGCATCCTTTGTTGAGACAATAGCTCCCTTTGCCACTTTCAGGGTGTAGCTTGTCCCTTCTGACAAAGCAAGGGGAATGTCGACAGAAACAGACGATGAAGTACTACTCTTGGCAGTTACTGCCACACCGTTAAGTGTGATGCCTGTGCCAGTCACCTTCACAGGATTGTTGTAACTCAGCGTGAGTACGGTTGTTGTCTTGGCATCCACCACGGCACCTTCTAAAATAGACTGGGAACGCAACTCAATTGTAATTGACGGCTTTTCGTCGTTTTCACTATTACAACTGAAAGAAAACAATACAAATACAATAAATAATATCCAATTAAAGAATGATTTCATTACGCGTTGTTATTTATTTAAGTTTCGGAATTTTATTATGTGAATGAAGAAAACCGGGAAAACCCTTTTCTGTTGTTTATGAGTAATACTCACATGTTTTCAATCTGTCCATCAGCGAACGCAAGTGAACTTGCCTTCTCTGACGCCCATATTGAAAACAGCCTTGCGGCTTAAACCACAGAAAAGAAAAACATCAAAAACCAGACTTGTCAGAAAAAAATAATCAATAATATTGTAAAACAGAATGTTTTCTCGGTTTTTCTTTTTGTGTGGTTGAGGACCCATCGGGACTGTGATGATGACATAGGTTTTTGTCTGGGAGTTTGCTCACATGAAAAAGGATATGTCATTAGCACAAAAGACGACAGTCACAACCACACAAAAAGGGTTTTTGAGGTTTTAGTTATTTCCGTGTGGGAAAAATAGTTATCGTTAGCGTTAACGTTAGCATTGAATTATTTATTTATAATTGAATCAGACTATTCACATTGTACAACAACCCGCTGGTCAGCGATGAACAGACGGAATTCGCCTGGCTCCAGCACCCACTCGCCGTCAAGATTGACGAAGGACAGGTCGTTGGCGGGAAGTTGCAGGGTTACAGTACTGGTCTGACCTGGCTGCAACTCAACCTTCTCGAAGGCACGCAAACGGCAGTTATCAGGGGTGAGTGATGCTACGAGGTCGCTGCTGTAGAGCAGAACGCTCTCTTTAGTGGGGCGTTGACCTGTATTCGTTACATCGACTCTGACCGTTAGGACATCTCCCTCGCGGAAGGTTTCCTTATCTACCTTCATATTGCTATAGGTTACTGTGGTGTAGTGCAAGCCGAATCCGAAGGGCCACTGAACGTCCATCACAGCATCGTAGTTGTAATTACCCTCCATCTGGCCCATATTTTCACAAGGCTTGTAATCGTAGGTTACAAGAGAACCGGTATATTTAGGATAGGTATATGGCATGCGACCGGTGAAGTCGGCATCGCCTGCTAAAAGACGTGCCAAAGCGGTTCCGCCATAGTTGCTGGGCAAGAAGGTGTGGACAACTGCCTGACAAAGCGGCTCAATATCACTAATGATGCGAGGACGACCCTCAGCAAGAACGAGCACGACGGGTTTGCCTGTCTGTGCCAGTATACGTACCATCTCCTTTTGATTGGCGCTTAAGTTGAGATCATTGATATTGCCGGGCGTCTCGCAGTAACTGTTTTCGCCTACACAGGCAATGACAACGTCTGCCCTGCGTGCGGCAGCTGCCAGCTGGCCCCAATCGTCGGCCTGAGCATCGAGATTGAAGTCCTTGGCATCCCACTGTACGCCTTGCACGTACTGCACATTTGACTCTCCGAAGCGTTCCTTCAAGGCCTGCTGGAAGGTGGAATACTGACCCATCTGAGGAGCTAACTCATTTGTACGTTCGCCCTGCCAGGTGTAGCTCCAGCCTCCGTTCATGCCACGGAGATTGTCGGCATTTGGACCACAGACGAGGATGCGAGTACCCTCATCCAGGGGCAGTACTGACTGCTCATTCTTCAGCAGCACCATGCACTCCTCTGTCATCTGCTCAGCCTCTTGGGCAAAACCTTCGCTGGCGAAGTCGGGGAATTCCTGTGCCAATGCCTGAACATCCTTATCCCATGTTTCCTTATCCAGAAGTCCCAAACGGACTTTCAGTCGGAGAATACGTCGAACGGCATCGTCGATGCGGGCCTTGGACACACGGCCTTCATCAACCAGTTCACGTAACAAATCACAGAACTCCACCTCGTAGGGTACCATAGACATGTCGATACCGGCATTGATTGCCATGCAGATGGCATCCTTCTTGGTTGCAGCCACATGGTCACGGAGACATATATTATTGATGTCGGCCCAGTCGGTGACAATCATACCGTCCCACTGCAATTCTTCCTTCAACCAGGTGTTCAGGTATTTGGCGTTGGCATGGAAGGGTACACCATTGTTAACACTTGAGTTGACCATCAGCGACAAGGCACCTGCCTGGATAGCAGCACGGAAGGGTTGGAAGAACTTCTCGCGCATCTCGCGGTCGGTGACACTGCTGGGTGTGCGGTCCTTTCCGCTGACAGGCACGCCATAGGCCATATAATGTTTGAGACAGGCAGCCACACGGTTAGCAGGAATGTGGTTAGGGTCGTCGCCCTGATAACCCAACACAGCCTGGCGAGCCATCTCGCAGTTCAGATATACATCCTCGCCATAGCTTTCCCACATACGGCTCCAGAGGGGCTGGCGTCCCAGGTCCATCACAGGTGAATAAACCCAGGGAATGAGGCAGGCGCGACTCTCGTAGGCTGCTATCTCGCTGACGCGACGAGGAATGTCGCGGTTGAAGGAGGCTGCCTGACCCACCTCCTGTGGGAATAGTGTAGCTCCCCAAGTGTAGGATGCACCATGAATCTGATCGACACCGTAGATTTGAGGTACACCGGCACATGTTTCCATGGATAGCTGGTTGAGGCGACGGATAAGAGCGCTCCACACCTCAGGTTTCTGTGCAACCCCCTTGGGGACATTCAGGATGCTACCCACGTGATACTTTTCAAATACGTTCTTTAACGCTTCTTCGTTCAGGCGGAAATCCTGACTTTGCATGTCGGTAATGACATCGATGGTCAGCTCGCACATCTGTCCTATCTTCTCATCCAGCGAGAGCTTCGATAAGGTCTGCTCGACTTGCTTTTCGACCTCATCGTTTTGGGGAATAGCGGGTTGACGTACTTGGCTGGTTGTACATGCTGTGGCCAATAGAGACATGATAATAATTTTTTTCATTGTGTAGTTTTGTTTTTAGTTAAAAGGCGTTAGGCGAAACCTAACGCAATACTGAAAAGAAAAAAAAGACTCTCCCTTAACCCGCCCCCGTAAGGGAGGGGTTAGGGGAGAGGACTTTTCTATTCATCTATTTGAAATACATTCTCAGTGGCGTAAATCTGTCACCCGTGATGAGTAAATGTCTCTCATCAAGCGCATCCAGGAAGTTCGTATCATCAGAGATGTTGATGGTAACTGTGAATGTTCCATTACCATTGTCCGTAATCCGTTCATTGCCTGGCTGAATGTCACCGACATTCCAGCTAGGATCCCACCAGCCTGTAGTCACACGAACCTGTGGATCCGTTGCCTCAACATCCAGATAGAAAGTGGTACTCTTAATCTTGTCCCATGTATCCTGCGGGAACTCGGCGAGACACTCACTGTTGCTGTCGTGACCCTCAAGAGCAAAACGATAGACACTACTCCAGCTAACTGCACCGCCAGTGCCGTCGCTCTTCCAGAAGACAACTTCCTTTTTACCTCCACCGCCGGAACCTTTTTCAATGAAATAGATTTCCAGTGGTGTGTATCCGGCACCCGTGAAGAGCAGATGCTGTTCGTCGAGAGAACCGACTATCGGATCATCGCCGAAGTTGATTTCAATGTAATAGGTACCGTCGCCATTGTCGATAATACGCTCTGCCATGTTCCAGGGAGCAATATCGTTGTCGGAACCCATCCACTGAACGCTCCACCATCCGGTGGTTACACGGATCTGATATGAGTCGCCGTCAGGACGATAGCGCATATAGAAGGTTCCGGTCTTAATCTTGTTCCAGACATCTTCAGGGAAGGTAGCTATACACTCGCTGTTGGGATCATTTCCTTCGAGACCGAAGCGATAAGTGCCACTCCAACTGATAGAACCGTGACCTTCGGGATCATCATTCGTCCAAACGGGAACTTTCACGTCCTCTTCGTCAGGCTCATCAACCCATACCTCCTCCTCGGAGTAGATTTCCAGAGGTGTGTAACCAGCACCCGTGAAGAGCAGATGCTGCTCGTCGAGAGAAGCGACTATCGGATCATCTCCGAAGTTGACCTCAATGTAGTACGTACCGTCGCCATTGTCGATAATACGCTCGGCCATATTCCAAGGAGCGATATCGTTGTCGGAACCCATCCACTGAACGCTCCACCATCCGGTAGTTACACGAATCTGATATGAGTCGCCATCAGGACGATAACGCATATAGAAGGTTCCAGACTTAATGACGTTCCAGATATCAGCTGGGAAGGTGGCAATACACTCACTGTTGGGGTCGTTTCCTTCGAGACCGAAGCGATATGTGCCACTCCAGTTGATAGAACCGTTTCCTTCGGGATCATCATTCTTCCAGAAGGTGGTCTTCACAGTTTCCCAGTGACCGCCATCGGCTGCAGGTTCATAAGCCAATTCCGGCATCAGAATTTTCTTCCCGTCATAAGTGTGAAGGGTTCCCACGAAAGTGCCCTTGAAAATATTCTTCTTAGGAACACGGAAAATGAGATTACTTGTACCTTTGCGGTAGAAATCCTTCTGGTCAATTATCTGTGGAACACCCTCTGCATCGAGTAACTCTACACTATTGATAAACTCAAGGTCGGTACCATAGACAGTAATCAGTTCACCGCCCGAAGCTTGTTCGCCAGCCTGTTTGGAGAATCCCGACACTACAGTATTTCCAAGGGTTAATGAAACAGGCGACTTCACCTCGTCATTAGCAGAGCGGACAATAATCTGACCTCCCTCCTCGGGAATGCCTGCCGGAGTATTGACCCTAATCATATCTTCGCTGACAATTTCGAAATCAGTCACCTTGGCACCACCAGGGAATTCTATTTCCTGAACTCCACCAAGTCCTGTACCGTTAATAGTTACCGGTTGGTTGGTGACCACCTTCGTAGGGAAGAACGTCTTGATACCCAACTTATGACTATTAGGACCTAACGTATCTTCAGAACAGGCGGATAAAAGTAAAAAGGTAAAAAGGTAAAAGGGTAAAACCTTTACAAATCCTTTGGCCTTATATAATATACTTGTACTCATAATTATCAATTATCAATTATCAATTGTCAATTACCATTTATCACCATCCTTCGTTTTGTGTAAGGTTGGGATTCTTCTTTCGTTCTGACTGTGGTATGGGATAGAGATAGTACTTATCATCCCACTCGCGTGTATTGGTAGAACGGGTGAGCATCAAACTGTTGCTGATATTTGCCACCTGGACATTCTTGAAATACTGTAGTCCCTTCTTCCAGCGTCGTACATCCCAGAAACGATGGTTCTCGAATGCCAATTCTACAAGGCGCTCACGCTCATAACGCGCTACCCATGCATCGCCTTCCTCGGTGAATTTCGGCATTTGGATATCTGAGCGGTTACGCAAGACATTGATAGCCTCGTTGGCTGACATTCCATAGGTGCGGTCGTTGGCACTGCCTGTAGCATTAAACACCGCCTCAGCATAGTCAAGATAGAACTCTCCCAAACGGAAGATTATCCATGTGTGACGACGACGGGTCTGGTTGTCAGCTGTAGTGACACAAGCTCCATCAACGTACTTGCGGAGATAGTAGCCAGTGGAGGTGGCTCCATATTTAGGAGCTGCATTGAATCCGCCCGCGAATGTTTCGATAACCTTCTTCTGCGCACCGTTGGTGGGCCATTCATCGCCATTCTTTATCACAGTAAGTGCAAAACGTGGATCAAGGCCTTCGTATGGATCGTTAGTATTGAGGTTGATGTCACCGGGATAACGATGGGCAAAGGTCTCACCATTGTCCTGGTACTCATACTGGTCAACCAAACTCTGGGAAGGGCAGTTACCTGACGATCCGTTCTCAACACCAATGGGATAGTTTGCCATCTCAAAGGTATTGCTCTCGCCACGTCCGATACCGAAAATCAGTTCAGGATTCTGAAATGCATCGTGTCCCCATAATGAGCCGTAAGAGCTGAGCTTCAGTTCCCACGTGGATGCATTATCGAGAATATACTTACATGCCTCGGCAGCCTTAGCCCACTTGGTCTTGTCGTTAGTTGGATTGTGAAGCGGTGATGCAGCATAGAGCAACGTGCGGGCCTTGAGGGCAAATGCCGCAAGACGGGTGGCACGTCCAATTTCAGCACCGACTTCGGTAACGTATGTAACAGGCAGATATGGTGCGATAGCATCACATTCGTCAACAATAAACTTCACAATCGTATCTGCCTTGGTACGGTGAATGCTGTTAGCCTGCTCATTGGTAAGCGTGGTTGTCACCAGAGGCACATCACCATACGTCTTGAACAATTCAAAATAGAAGTAGGCTCTAAGGAAGCGCAACTCGTAGGGGAACAGCTCCATTTGAGCTATCCAATTCTCGTATTGTCCATTGTACTTCCACTCTGAGATGTCAGTCTGTTCTATCTTCTCCAGATACATGTTGACATCAGCGATGGCTGTATAGGCCCTTGTCCAAGTACCGGAATAGGGGTTTGCGGGGCTCCAGCTTCCATTGATATAGCCGTTGATTGCACCTGTTTCGAGTGCATACTGAGCTTCATCAGTAGCTCCGGCAAGGAAGGTGGCACTGTTGGACTCAAACTCATTATTATATACTTGCGCATAGACATCGAACACCAAGTTCTTAATTCCATCGGCGTAATAAGAATAGGTCCACTCCTCATCGCGGGTTGTCTCCTCTGTGTATTCAAGATCAGCACAAGAGGTCAGGAACCCACATAGGGAAGCGCAAAACAAGAAGTATGAAGCAAGGAGCATGAGAGTGGACCTGCTGTTTTTCTGATTGATATTCATAACCTTTCTTTTTTCAAAATTATTACTTATCATTTATTACTTCTTAAAATTGTACAGAAAGACCAATGTTCACGCCCTTCATCACGGGATAACCTGTGTTGAGATTCTCGCCATCCATCGCGCTGATATTGTCGAAGGAAAGAAGGTTCTGTCCCTGTACAAATACCCTGGCAGCTGACATTCTCAGAGGCTTAATGACCTTTTCTGGTAATTTATAGTAAAGCTCGATGTCACGCATCTTCAGCCAGTTGACATTACGATACCATATCGTAGAGTTCTGGGCATTGTTAGCCACATTCTCTGTTGACAGACGCGGATAAAGGGCAGCAGCTCCTGCCATGTCGAAGCAGTTGTTATAGTATTCCTGAGAGAGGTTACGGTTGTCAGAGAGTGCTCCCCATACACCGTCAACATAGCGCAGGTTCTTCACCTGATGACCAGCACCCTGGAAGGTGGCGTTAAATCCGAAACCCTTATACTCCAGTCCAATACTGAAAGCATAGTTCAGTGAGGGGAAGCTGGTACCATAGTCCTGCGCAACAAAGTCGTTCTCGTTGATGACACCATCTTCGTTGACATCTTTATATTTAATGTCGCCGACTTTCACCTGTCCAAACTGCTGAAGTGGGCTGTTGTCGATTTCATCCTGACTCTGGAAGAAGCCCAAGGCTATGAGGCCTCGTTCTGCATCGGCAGGCCCACCAACTACAGAAAGATTTGGATAGGCAGGATTCTCAATCCATTCCAGAATCTTGCTCTTCACTGTTGTGAATGAAGCATTGGCATTTACGTTAAGACCGTTATCAAATGTCTTGGCATAACGCAGTCCTAATTCCAAGCCCATGCTTTCCACACGACCCTTGTCGTCATACGAGGATTGGATACCAACTACGTCGGAGTTCAACTGAGCGGCACTAACCAGGATGTTACGACGCTGCTGATAGAACAGGTCGAATGTTACATCGAGCGATTTGAACAGTCTCAAGTCGGTACCAAGATTTACCTTATAGGCTTTCTCCTGTGCGAAATCAGAAGTGGGGAACTGAGTCAGGAAGGCACCCCACGAATTCTGGAAGTTGTTGCCATACCAGAACTGTCCGTGAGAATTACTCCATCTGGCGAGCCAAAGTCCAGCCTCAGGCACATAGTCGGTGTGCTGGATACCGCCTGAGAAGCGAACCTTACCATAGTTAAGAATATTGCTTTCAGGTTTGTTGGCATAGATATAACCCAAACCTAATGTGGGTGAGAATGCCCATTTAGCAGGATAACTGCGATTTGAGCCGTTGGCTGCCAGCACGACATCTGCCATCAATTTGTTGGCGTGGTCGTAGTGCATAGCCAGCTGCCAGTTGGCACGATACCATGTATTGTTCCGGCCATCGCGAACCTCTTTCTTCATGTTGTAGTTAGCGTTGGCAGCGATGTTATCACCGTTACTGAACTGGTAGCCATATTTGAATCCAGCATTGAAAGTAGCAATACGCCACTGTGACTCAACGTAGTTTTCAAATTTCAACTTATCCTCTTTAGTACCAATGATCGCAGCAGCAAGATAATTATCATAATTACTGTAGGGGTCATAGTAGTTCCAACCATACTGATATCCCTTTGAGCGGTTCTCGACGGTGTTGGAGCTATTGTCGTAAGAAGCGCCTATGTAGAATTTCAGTCCCTTGGTAATGATATCGAGATCCTGCTCCAATGTAATGTTAGCCCAAATCTGGCGCTGATGAGTCTTCATGAAGCCAGTACCTTGCGACTTGGCCAGCAGGTTGAAATTACCATAGGTCTGACTACCGCCCCATACACTAGGTAGGACCACGTCGGCCCCATCATTCCTGGTAACAGGAGATGTCATAATGGGGTATGCCAAAGCGGGTACCTTATACAGATGCCACCAAGCATCGTTTGAGCTTAGGTTAGGCACCCCGTTGGTCTCCATTAGAATACCCAGAATATTTGTACTTATCCTGGTGGTCTTGCTCACCTCGAAATCGATATTAGCACGGATATTGGCCTTTGAATATTTCAACTGCGAATTCCAGTCACCCTGATTGGGGTTCTTATAGAGACCACGGGCATCAGTATAGTCAAGCTGTGTATAATACTGAAGCTTGTCTGTTCCTCCAAAGAACGAAAGGAAAGCATTCGTCTCATGGGCAGTATTCTTAAACACTTCCTTCTTCCAATCTACATTAGGATAGACGAAAGGATCGCTATTATCCAAGAATTTCTGCAACTCGACATCGGAATAGGCTTTAGCAAGACCATCGTTCAGACGTGCCGTGTTCAGGGCATTGGCATAGTCATAGGCACTCACCATGTCGGCAGTTTTAGGGTCAAACTGGAACTTGTGTGAAACACCTGCCTTAAAATTGAATTTCGAGTCTTTGTTGCCACGCTTGGTTTTTACCAGCAGCACACCATTGATAGCCTCATGTCCGTAGAGTGCAACGGCAGCAGCATCCTTCAGTACTGTAACGCTTTCCACCTCCTCTACGGTAAGACGGTCGATAGGACGTTCCACACCATCGACAAGAATCAAGATATCAGTTTCGCCAGTAGTCTGGACTCCACGGATGTTAAATGATGCACCACGGCCTTCCTCGCCCTTAAAACCTGTATTTTGGATAGCAGTTAGGCCAAGAAGCTTTCCATAAAGGGCATCTGCCAGGCTAATAGCTGAAGTGCGGCGAAGCTCTTCTGCGGTGATAGTAGTTGCTGCCGCCGTAGTGAGAAATTCTGACTGCTCAACGCCATAGCCTAAATCTACCTTCTGCGACTCTTTGTCGCTCAAAGTTACCTGGGCATTTACCACCATTGGGATACCGCAGAAAACCGCAAAGGCATATTTTGTTATATTTCTTATTTTCATAATCTTCAATTATCAATTGTCAATTATCAATTATACTTATCACCATCCAGGATTCTGTGTAAGTCCATATCCCTTTTGAATCTCTATACGAGAAACTGGATCAAGATACCATTTGTTTGTCCAGAAGTTCGGCTCCCACCAACGGCGGGCACCATTTACGATCTGAGGCTTCTCATATTCGAACTTAGGCCAAGGTGTGCCGGCTACCCACGATTGATCACCTTCGGTCAGACGGTTGCCAGCAGCATCCAGACGATAAACCCTGATTTCATGGAGAGGTTTGGTAAAGAGATCCTGACGCTTACGACGAATCATATCATATACACGGTCGCCACACTCAGCTCCAATCTCACAGTTGCGTTCACGGAGAATCTCATTAATCAAGTTTTCCTTGTTAGTTGTCAACTGCAAACCTGGGTTCATTGCCTCAAGGCGTCCCAATCCTACTCTGCTACGTACAATGTGCAGATCATTGAGAGCACCTTGCAAATTGCCTGTTTCAGCAAGAGCCTCGGCACGTATCAGATACATTTCTGCCAGACGAATGTATGCTACACCGATATACTCATCATTCATTCTGTTGTCCTGGTAGTCTAACATCCATTTGAACTTCCTATAGTGGGATGCACAATCATCCGAACCGGCATCTCCGAAGATATCCTTGTTGTAGAACATACCTCCTTGTTCCCAAGTGTCGGCATAGTTCTTACCGGCATAATCGAATCCAGCAGGTAGCGACTGTCTGGGAACCAACATCGTCTCGTACAAACGTGGGTCGCGATCGGCAAAGATATCTATGCCAGTAGGATTCTTACCAGGACCGTAGATTCCCTCGTATGGGAAGTTACGACCATCCTGCATACCAAAGCATTCCATTAACTCGTTTGTGGGAACGGCACCACCCTGACGATAGCAGTCCAGAGCGAAACCAGCCCATCCCCAGCCCCATGATCTTTGCTGCTCGCCATTCACCACTTGGTCACTCAGGTACTGAGTAGGATGAACGTCGAAAATCTTCTCATGGCGTGTTTCATTATTACGATAGCGGTAAGCACGGCGGTAGGCCATACGGTAACCAGCCTCGTCCTGAGTAGCAGGTTGTATCAATTGGTAGTAGTTCCCGTTGGCTTCATTGTCTGCAAAGAAATCATTGCAATACTGCAAGCAGCGATTCCATAGTGTGGGATCTTCCTTGCC
Source organism: Bacteroidaceae bacterium (assembly GCA_017445925.1). Taxonomy (GTDB): domain Bacteria; phylum Bacteroidota; class Bacteroidia; order Bacteroidales; family Bacteroidaceae; genus Physcousia. Next base: position 40,207 of record JAFSRW010000051.1, read on the forward strand.
GAACCATACATGCTCCACATTCTCCAGACCCGTAGGTGTCTTGGTGTACTCCATATAAGGCTTGGAATTATTGAACAACGGCGATGCAGCAAACATCCAGACCTTAGCACGAAGGGCACGGGCCGAGGCTCTGGTAAGACGGCCTGACCACTGGCCAATATCAGCATCGGGAATGTTCCAGATGAATCCGGGTTCATCAATGGCGCACTGAATCAGTGAGTCTATGAACTCCACGGTCTCCAATGCAGTAGAACGGCCGCTAGTGAAAGCTTCTCCAACTTCATATGCCTTCTTCACCAAACACAGACCGCCGAAATTGCGGAATGCATCATAGTAACGGCTGGCCATAATCGTGTAAGCCTCACCGCGCAGACGACTCTTTTCACTTTCGCCCATGTCTGGTACACGCTGAATGTTCTCTATGAGCTGCCAGCACTTGCGTACTGTCTCATAAATGGACACGCGGCCATCAGCATCATAGTCAGGAGATTTCGTTGAATAAGAGAATTTACCAACATAGTTACCATTGTCAGTATCTTGGGCATCCTCGGTCAAGCTACCGGGATAGTAGCTCTGCTTGGGACCACCCCAGCTTACATAGCACTGATAAGAATCGGAAAGAACGTCGATTGGCGCTCCATTCATCATATTTCCTGATGTGTAAGTACAGTACAGTTGCCCGTATGCACTCCACAGGAAATTGCGGGTATATTCGGCCTTAGAGAAAACGGTGTCAATGGTTATGTCAACACCAGGGGCTTTCTCTAAGAAGGCATTACCAATAGCGACTTGGTCAACACATGATGTGAAGATGCCCGTCAACCCTATAGCCAGTATATAAATAAACTTTTTCATATTCTTCATTTTTATAGTGGTAGCAATTAATACACTTTAAACTTTAGAAATTGACTTGCACACCAAAGTTATACACACGTGTCATGGGATAACGCATACCGAACCCATCCTTTCCGTATCCTGGAGCTTCGGGATCGTTGCCCTTGAAGTTAGCAAATGTCAGCAGGTTCTGACCTGAAACATAGAACCTCACGTAATTGAACAATGGTATCCACTTCGGTTTGTTTATGGTATAACCAATCTCTACATTCTTTAAACGCGCATACTTAGCGTCTACAATCCACGCCTGCGAATCACGGTTGTTATGAACGCGGTTCTCAAACGAGATACGCGGCAAGCAAGCGTTGGGATTGTCCTCCGTCCATGAATTGTCAGCTACCCACTGTGCCAGTGCCGAAGTATTTGTGGATCCGAACTGATCACGGAAATATCCGTTCAGCACGCGGCTGGTATTAGTGGCACCTACCCAGAGCATTGAGAAATCAAGACCCTTCCAGTTCAGACTGGCATTGACTGACCAGGTAAACTCAGGGTTTTCTGTATAGCCAAGGGGCTTTTGGTCATTCTGGTCGATTATACCGTCATTATTCAGGTCAACGTATACAGCATCACCGTATTTCAGGTCAATCACCTGATCAGGCATCGGTTTGTTGTATTTTTCGAAGTAACGTTCCTCTGTACCTTCCTGATAGAACTCAAAGAGGTCATAGCCAAAGCGCTGTCCTACAGGGAGTCCGGTACGGCTCAGATAATCGTACATGGGTGGAACCTCCAGCATATCTATCACCTTGTTTCTGGCAAAGGCAATGCTTGGACTGATGCTATATCTGAAATCACCTACTTTATCACTCCATTTCAGCGTCAGCTCAAAACCATGATTCTTCACATGGCCCTCGTTGACATAGCCTGAAGGCAGACTGGTTACAGCAGGCAACAGGGCTGCATTCGAAACCAGAATATCCTTACGGTCTTCCCAGAAGAAGTCAAGGTTCATGCCTAACCTGTCATTGAAGAAATAGGCATCCAAACCGATATTGAACTTGGAAGCTGTTTCCCATGTAATGTTCGGGTTACCAGTTGCCAACTCCCTGACAGCCTGCAGCCAGTTGCCGCTCGTACCGAAATTGGCACCACGCATCTGAGGATTTACTGTCATCGAACCCTGATAGAACTGCCAGGGACCCGGCAGATAGAGGAAACGATTATAGGAACCATTGGCATTGTCGTTACCAACCTTACCCCAAGAACCACGAATTTTCAGGAAGCTGATAACATCCTTCACGGGCTCCCAGAACTTTTCGGCCGATGGAATCCAACCCACAGAGACTGATGGGAATATACCATAGCGGTGACCCGGGGCAAAGTTCTCAGATCCATTATAACCTATGTTGAAGTCCAGCATGTAACGTGATAGGTAGTCGTAAGTAACACGACCTACGAGTCCCACATATCCCGAAGGAATATCTGTGTAGTAAGTGGGATAATATCTCTTCAACTGGTTATAAAGGAACAAAGCACCTACATTGTGATCGCCGAACTTACGAGCGTAGTTGAAACTTGCCTCTCCATACCAGTTACGAGTTCCCCAGCGACTCTCTTCGTAGGGCAATGGCCACGTAATATTCTCCTTGCGGAGCACCTCCTGACCGTCAACGATAGTTGCCACGTATGTGACACCCGTACCGAATCCGTTCTGACGATTCTTTTGTGCCGTATATTCGGAGTTATAAGAACCCTTAATTCTGAAATCCAGACCCGGTGTGAGGAAACTCATGTCGAGTTTGTACTGGAGGTCAAGGTTGAGCGTATTAGTGCTTGTCTTCGTATAACCTAAGTCATAAAAGTTTGAAAGAGCATCACGGTCGTAAGGACCTACGATGTTGGCATCTGCTACGATATGACGGCCTTGGTCGTCAATGCCGATACCGGCGTATGGAGTGGCGCCCTGTAAATAGCGGAATAAGAATGACTCTCCACTACCCATCTCCGTACGGTTCCGGACAATGCCTCCCAACGTAAGTGAAAGTTGGCTATACTTGGATATATCAATATCTAAGTTGGCACGATAGTTGAACCTGTTGAAATGGAAGGTCTCATCGTTATTCAATGAGAAGGTCTTCAAGAGTGAACTCTGATTCAGGAATCCAGCAGAGATAAAATATCTCACCCTCTCTGAACCACCTTTTACATTCACGTTAACCTGCTCCTGCCATGCAGCCTTCCTCATCAGATAGTCAATCCAATTGGTATTGGGGAATGTAACAGGCATGTCACCTGTACGGAAATGCTCCATGACATCCTGGTTGAATCTGATACCAGTGTTAGCGTATGGCGTATAGTCAGAAATATTGGCAGTACCAGGCCACTGATCCACTGGCAAAGCATCTGTGATAGCAGCATAGTTCCACATCTTTCCGTATGTATAGGAATCAGCGAAGTCAACGAATTTAGAAACCTGCTGTACGGCTGCGCTTGCGGAAACAGAAACAGAGGCCTTGCCAGTCTCACCACGTTTTGTGGTAACAAGGATTACACCATTGGCACCTCGTACACCGAACACAGCTGTTGCCGAAGCATCTTTCAGAATGGAGATATCCTGAATTTCGTTGGGGTCGAGCTGCGAGAAAGGACGCTCAACACCATCCACGAGTACCAGCGGTTCGGCACTGTTCAGGGTACCAATACCACGTACACGGATAGTAGGTTCATCGTCACCAGGCATACCTGAAGGCTGTACCACAGAAATTCCCGGCAGTTTTCCTTGCAAGGCATTTGCCACGTTAGCCACAGGCTGCTTTAACAGCTCCTCTCCTCCCACGGCAGAAACTGCACCAGTAAGAGTCAGCTTCTTCTGTTGTCCGTAAGCGATTACCACGACCTCATCCATGATTTTCTGATCAGGTTGCAGACTAATGATTAAAGGTTTCCCATCAACCTTGTGTGTCTGCGTCTGGTAACCCATGTAGGAGATCTCCAGAGTTGCACCACGTTCTACCGACTGAAGGACAAAGTGGCCGTTGAGATCCGTGAGGGTACCCGCTCCACCGGGGCGCACCTTAACAGTCGCTCCGATAAGGGGTTCTCCCAGCTCGTCTTTCACTGTTCCCTCCACTGTTGAACTTTGGGCAAACACGACATTAGGTAGCAGGAATAAAATAACCAGCATACCTAACAAATAACTTTTCGTTGTCTTCTTCATCTGATCATGTTTTAATTTGGTATAGTTAAACAATGGGTTAAATTTTATCAATTGAATACTTCACAAAATCCGTTTATACATATTTTATTTAATACCATAATTAGGCATTTTTGAACAATTTTTAGGTCTTCCCATGCAAAGTTAAGTTTTTTTTTAAAACAACAATGTTTTTTTTACTTTTTTTTTCATTAAAAATGTTTCCATGACAAATTTTAGGGCTTATGAGGCTTATGGGGCCCATGGGACTTATGGGGCCTATAGGGCTTATGGGGCTTATGGGATGAGCCAATAGCCAACGGCCAACAGCCAAAGTTCTTAATCGGTTAGCGGTTAGAGAGACTTTCTGGTCAGAAAAGAAAATAAAAAGTGGTTATTTAGCTACTCATTCAAAAATTTTATCTACCTTTGCATGCGAAATCAAAAATAACAAAGGAAAAGAATTATTATGGCACAGCAAGAAGATGTTTTCAAAAAGATAGTTTCTCACTGTAAAGAGTATGGTTTTGTATTCCCCAGCAGCGATATCTATGACGGTCTGGGCGCTGTTTATGACTACGGTCAGAATGGTGTGGAACTGAAGAACAACATTAAACAATACTGGTGGCAGAGCATGGTGCTGCTGCACGAGAATATAGTAGGTATAGATGCTGCTATCTTTATGCATCCTACCACTTGGAAGGCTTCCGGACACGTGGATGCCTTTAATGATCCCCTGATTGATAACCGCGACTCTAAGAAGCGTTACCGTGCCGATGTGCTCATTGAGGAGCAGATGGCGAAATACGAGGATAAAATTCAGAAGGAGATAGAGAAGGCGCAGAAGCGTTTCGGCGATGCCTTCGACGAGGCTCAGTTCCGTGCTACCAATCCTCGCGTTCTGGAAAATCAGGAGAAATTTGATGCCCTGCACAAGCGTTACCAAGATGTTATGAATGCAGAAGGCGGCATCGACCTGGAGGGTATGAAGCAGATTATCCTGGATGAGGGTATCGTCTGCCCCATCAGCGGTACACGCAACTGGACGGATGTCCGTCAGTTCAACCTGATGTTCAAAACGGAGATGGGTAGCACAGCCGATGGCGCCAGCACCATCTATCTGCGTCCCGAGACGGCTCAGGGTATCTTTGTGAACTACCTGAATGTGCAGAAGACGGGTCGTATGAAGTTGCCCTTCGGTATCGCTCAGATAGGTAAGGCTTTCCGTAACGAGATTGTAGCCCGTCAGTTTATCTTCCGTATGCGTGAGTTCGAGCAGATGGAGATGCAGTTCTTTATCAAGCCCGGTACCGAACTGGACTGGTTTGCCAAGTGGAAGGAAACACGTATGAGATGGCACCAGAACTTGGGCTTCGGCGCAGAGAACTATCGTTTCCACGATCATGATAAGTTGGCTCACTACGCTAACGCTGCAACCGATATTGAATTCCACATGCCTTTCGGTTTCAAGGAGGTGGAGGGTATACACTCACGTACCAACTTCGACCTGAGTCAGCACGCTAAGTACAGCGGCAAGAAGATTGAGTACTTCGATCCAGAGACCAACGAGAGCTATACTCCGTACGTTATAGAGACCTCTATCGGTGTGGACCGTATGTTCCTCTCTATCATGTGCCATAGCTATGAAGAGCAGCAGTTGCCCGACGGTCAGACACGTACCGTGCTGCACCTGCCCGCTGCCTTGGCTCCTGTAAAACTGGCTGTATTCCCCCTGACCAAGAAGGACGGTATGCCTGAGAAGGCTCAAGAGATTATCAACGACCTGCGCTTCCACTTCAACTGCAAGTATGAGGAGAAGGACCAGATAGGTAAGCGCTACCGTCGTATGGATGCCATTGGCTGTCCCTACTGCGTGACCGTTGACCAGCAGACGCTGGAGGACAATACCGTTACCCTGCGCGATCGCGACACAATGGAACAGCGCCGCGTTGCCATCAGCGACCTGCGTGGTATCATAGAAGATCAGGTTAGCATAACAAGTCTGCTGAAGAAACTGCTGTAAGCTAGGTTAGAGGTTATTGGTTATGGGTTATGGGTTAGAGGCAGTACTCAAGTTTAAAGTTTAAAGTGAAAGTGAAAAAGATTCTAGTTTTACTAGTTGGACTAGTTACACTGGTTGGGCTAGCTTTTAGCGTGAGTTCCTGCTCGGAAAAGAGCAATGAGTGGGATCCCTATTACAGTTGGGAGAGCAGGAATGCCCTGTGGTTTGAGCAGGTGGTAGATTCTGCCCGTACCGCCATTGCTGAGGCTAAAGCCCTATACGGTGAGGACTGGGAGGCACACTGCTCCTGGCGAATGTTCAAGAGCCTTCAGCGCAGCGCAGATCTTCCCGGTGCTACGACAGACAGCATCGTATGTAAAATCATCACGAAAGGGAATGGTACACAGGAGGTGAATTATACCGATTATGTACAAATCCACTTTCGGGGTTGGCTGATGCCTTCGGAATACATAATGTCTGACGGCGTAACGAAGGAAACGAAAAGCGTGGTCTTTGACCAGTCATATTACGGCGAATTTAACCCTAAAACAGCAGCTCCTGTCACGATGTATGTGGGAGGAACCATCGAAGGCTTCCAAACGGCATTGCAGAATATGGTGGTAGGAGACATGTGGTACGTATATGTCCCACAGCAGTTGGCTTATAAAAGCGAATCAAACGGTACCGTTCCTGCCTATAGCACGCTGCGCTTCCTAATGAATCTGGTAGGTGTGTACGAGGATGTTGAGGATGTACCGGCGTGGAAGTGATTTCAATTGAAAATTGAAACGCTAACGTTAACCTAACGTTAACTAGTTCAAGGGGTTCAAGAAGTTCAAAGAGTTCAAGATTCAAGGGTTATAGAGACTTTGGCTATTGGCCGTTGGCTATTGGCTTTTAACGAAAACGAAAACAAAGATAATTAACAAATAACAAAAAGTTAAGGTTAACGTTATCGTTATCGTTCTATAAGGCTACTAAACTATTAAGCTAAAAACATATGAAAACAACAATCAAGAGTCTGCTTCTGTTTGCTTTATTAGTATGTGCACAGACGTTGAGAGGACAGAACACCTTCACAAATCCTGTGATATGGTCTGACGTGCCCGATATGGATGCGGTACGCGTTGGAAACGATTACTGGATGGTTTCAACCACCATGCATTTTTCGCCTGGAGCACCTATTATGCACTCCAAGGACCTTGTCCACTGGGAGACAGTGAACTACATCTTCGATACACTGAACGACAGTCCGAAGAACAATCTTGAAGGTGGTAACGTGTATGGTCGTGGCCAGTGGGCTGCCTCACTGAAATACCACAAGGGAAAGTTCTACTGCTTCTTCGGCACAGGTGGAAGATCCTTCCTGTACAGCACGACAGACCCTCGCAAGAAGTGGGAGATTATCTGGCACAGCGACACCTACTATCATGATGCTGCTTTCTTTATCGACGATGACGATCGTCCCTTCCTCTTCTTCAACGGCTCACATATACAGTTGCGTGAGTTTTATCCCGACTTCCGCCCCGGATTCAAGGAAGACGGTGTGAGTTGTGAGGTCATTCACGGTGAGCCAAGGGGCTTGTTGGAGGGTTCTCATGCCTACAAGCACGACGGCAAATACTATCTTACCTGCATCTGGTGGCCACAAGGCGGCATCCGCACGCAGGTTTGCTTCCGTGCTGATAAGATTGACGGCGACTATGCCAATAATATGAAGGTCATTCTCTCTGACGATGCCGGCATCCGCGGACGTGGCGTAGCCCAAGGATTCTTTATAGATACACCCAACGGTGAATGGTGGAGCATGATGTTCCAGGACCACGATGCTGTGGGACGCATTCCTTACCTGATGCCTATGCAGTGGAAAGACAGCTGGCCCATGTTGGGCGACGAGAACGGCAAGGTAGGTAAAGTGCTGAACATGCCGGGCGGCGGCAAGAAATGCAAGGAACGCATCTCTGCCAGCGACGAATTCAAGAAGTCCAAGTTGGACATCGTATGGGAGTGGAACCACAATCCCGATAACAGTCTGTGGTCACTGACAGAACGCAAGGGTTTCATGCGACTGAAGACCGGCAAGGTAGTCAATAATATCTTTGAGGCTCGTAACACCCTTACCCAAAGAACCTATGGCCCGAAGTCGGAAGCGAGCATACGCATGGATATCAGCCAGATGAAGGAAGGCGACCACGCCGGACTATCTACTTACTGCTCAAAGCCAGGTACCATAGAGGTTGTTGTAGAGAACGGACAACGCTATTTGCTTATGACGGATCGCACAGAGGAGAAAGCACGCGTTGCCTACAATGCAGACATTGTCTATCTGCGTGCCGATGCCGACTTTACCACAGATAACGCTATCTTCCTCTATTCACAGGACGGAAAAGAGTGGAAGCCGTTAGGTGACAGCTTCCACATGGTCTTTAATCTGGAACACTTCGTGGGCAATCGCTTCGCCATCTTCAACTATGCTACCAAGCAGAGCGGAGGATGGGTGGATGTGGATTGGTTCCACTTCTTTAAACGCTAACGTTAACGTTAACGATAACTTTTAGGGTTAAGGTTAGGGTTAACGTTAACGTTTAAAGAGCCAATAGCCAAAGTTCTTCGGTTATCGTTGACGTTAACGTTATCGTTTAATAAAGGCATTCATCTCTTCCTCATGCGCTTCTATGCTGAGTAAGAGGTGGAGTTGGTTGTTGGCACGGACAAAGTTGTGCTCTGGATATTGGCACTTCCAGTATTTGTCACCACTCAGATAATCCCATAGGAAACGTACGCACTGCATATAGGGGAAGAGTTTCACGGCGTAAGGCAGGTTCTCGATCTCCACTTGGGTGAGGAAACTGGAGGCACTGCTCAAATACCCTTCTGTAAAGGCCTTGAAGATCTCCACGTTGAACTGCACCTTATCCATATCAGGACAGTCCTCTGCTACCATATTGGCACCTGTACGCAGGAAATCGCCATAATCAGAGAAGATGAAGTTGGGCATCACGGTATCCAGGTCGATAACACAAAGCACATTGTCGTTCTTATCGAACATCATATTGTTCACCTTGGTATCGCAATGGCATACTCGTTTGGGCAGAATGCCTTCACGACCCATACGCTCTGCTTTGCACATCTCCTCGGCTCGGGCATCTATCTCCTTAAGCATATTCTGCACCTGGGGCTCACTGACACGTCCCACAGGATCGGCAGCTACCACCTCACGCAACTGCTGCAGGCGGAATTCCATATTGTGGAAATCCTTGATGGTCTCACCCAACTGAACGGGAATGTCTGCCAACATAGCCTGGAAGTTGCCGAAAGCTTTACCGGCAGCCCGACTGCTCTCAGGATTCACAGCCTGCTTGGTAATGGCATCAGGAATGAAAATCATGATACGCCAGTACTTACCATCGACCTTGGCATACAACTTCTTGCTGTCCTCCTTTAAGGGAATGAAGGTCAGCACCTTACGGTCTATATCATCCTCCCCTTTCTCTTCCAGTTTCTTACGGATGTGGGTGGTCACGGCATCGATGTTACGCATCACCATATCCACATCGGGGAAGACAGCATCGTTCACGCGTTGCAGCACATAGTCGGGCTGGTAGGCCTCGGCTGTCTTTACCTTATAGGTATCATTGATAAGACCCTCGCCCAAAGGCTTTATCTCACTCACGTTGCCACGAATGGCAAATTTTGCAACAATGTTTTTTAAATCCATGCTATTTTAGTTTAGTAGGTTAGTAGTTTAGTCGTTTAGTAGATTGGGAATTTGGGAAATTGGGAAATTCCCGCCGACAAAATCGGCGGGCGCAGTAACTATCTGTCTTCCGGCATACTTTTACCTGTCAGGAGGGTGCCGTCGGCTGCCATACCCTCTGCGCTAACGGCAATCTGAGTGGGCTTGCAGTTGTTGTAGAACTGTATCTTTGCTGAGCCAGAGGCATCCAGTTTCAGGTTGGGATTCCAGTACAGGGTACGCCTGTAGTCCTTTGTGTCCGGCAGCGGTTTCTTGCTATAGTCGGGCTGATAGAAATCATCGGGGGCAGAGAATCCCGGCAGAATGAGGTAACGATCGCGCCGAACCAGACGCATGCTTTCATCGGAATACGTTCGCAGGTCAATGGTGACCTGTGGCTGGTTGCTCCCCTCAAAATGCTTGTCGCCCTCACGTCGCGGACTATAGTCGGTATAGATATATACCTTATCTATATTAGCGAACTGGTTGAATTTCTCCTGCTCCCGGGTAGAGATATTACTGGTCCAGGTAGGTACAGACCCGTTGGCATCCATGCCCGTACTCATCCTGTTCTGTTGCATCGCCGACTCATCACTCAGCAGTTTTGTATTCATTCGGGTTACGATGTCATAGGGGCGCTCCATATTCATATCACCGATATAGGTGCGTGACACGTCGACCGTAAAACGCTGCTGACCGATAAAGTAACCTGTACACAGACCAGCATCGATGGCCTCGTTCAGTGCCGTGTATGCATCTATCACAAAGGCTGGCTTGCTGGCATCGAATTTCCTCAGCATGGTACGCTTGGCTCCGATGGTGACCTCATGAAGCGTTCGCGATCCATCGTTCAACCAGTCCTCTGCCATCACACTTCCCTTGGGGGCCTGTGCCAGATGTTCCTGGTACCAGTCATAAGGCTTTACAAATCGAGGATAGATGAGACGTAGGCGGACATAGAACTCCGGATAGTTTATGCCACCATATTTGGTGGTACCACCTTCGAACCAGGCATGTTTGCTCTGCTTCCATTTGGTGGTATCCGAGGCTGCCAGTTCCATGATACAGCCTTCATAGAAACGCGGGCTCTGAATGTTGAACTGCCCCTTCTGGGTGACCATTTCACCTATTACCCCGTCGGTCCCTTTATCTGAGGGCTTCGTGAATTTGGCATGCACCTTGACTTCGTTCTTCAGTGAACCCTCACTCTTATTGAAACGACCAAAGCCATCGTGCAACGTTGCCATCTCACTGTTGTCATCATTTACCGACATATCCTTCTCCGTGTAATTGGGCGTCGGTGTATTTTCCTCTTTAGATTCTTTTGCCTCAGGCATATCAGCATTAACAGCCTTCTCGCCAGCCTGGGCAAACAAATCCTCCATATGTTCCGACTGGTACTTGTTGACCTCGCCTGTCATCAGCGGTGTCATCTCAGGCATATGATTCAGGATAAAGGCACCCGGCGTGGCCATTGTATGCCAGTCGAACCGGCGCCAACCCTGTATCATAAGCAGGAGGTCGAGGGCACGCTGGTGCTCGGCATCGTCCTTCTCAAAGAAATACTCGGGTTGTTCCACAAAACCGCGTATCTGACTAGTCAGCAGCATTTCAGTAAGAATATTGCCTGAGTCGTAGATGTACTCCGTATGGGCCGCATCACGAACAGCGATGCTGACAGTCTCGTTGGGTGCATTGGACTGAACCCGCAAGCTGATAGGTTCAAAAGGCTTGGTAGGCGTATCGTCGATATCAGCAAAAGTTATGTTCTGTGCCTGAAAATCATTCTGGCGGATAAAGAACAGGCGGTCGGCATAGACTCGTCCCTCTACATTGAAGACAGTAACCTGACAGACACCCGTCTTCAACTTGTCTGGAGTCAGGGTAACGGAGAAGGTGGCACCTGAGCCCAGTTCCTCAAAGGCTAACACCTGACCCTGGTTCATTACCGTCATACCCAGAGGCTCGTTAGCCGCTGTGCCGGCAAGGGCAAGATCAACTTTCGCCTCCCCATTCTGCTGAGTTAGCATCATGGCACATCCGTCTGCCTCTATCTTGGGCAGACTCGGTTTGCCTGCTTTATATTTCCAAGAAAACTCAGCTGTGTATTTGGTTCCGCTGGTAGGAATAAATTCTATACTTCCTCTGCCACGTTGCTCCGTTTTGGCTTCCGCCACTTTATTGCCAGATCCGTCCATAATAGCCAAGGTACCCTCAATGTGCATACCCTCATCATCATTAGCCTCGAAAGCCACACGGTTCTTAACACCTGCTATCAGATGACCGCCTTCGGGGAAAAGTTGGACGACTGCCTTGGGCAACTCATTGTCGGCCTTGTACTGACGACGCAAGGGACGCAGGGTCATGAAATGCTCATACTCGCCTGGTGCCCTGGGTTTATCAAACACAGGGAAAACCTTGCTGTAAAGTTTTTCATAATCGCGATAGTACTCCTTCGCCATTTTCTTGTTGAAGAACCACTTCTCGGCATAATCGGTATGCGGATGCTGTGTCTCGCCCCAGTTCAACTGCCAACGGGTATAGGCACGTAACTCATAGTAACCACCATAAAGCGTATCGTTCAACACAAAATCGCCGTGTGCCTCTCCCTTCTCCAGCTCCAGCAACTGGCGTTGCACGAGATAGCCGTCCTGGTTGAGCAGTTCGACGTACAGAACCTTGCTCACCCTGGAGGGTTTGCCGTCGCTTCTGCGGACATAGGCTTTATAATATAATGTATCGCCTAGGAAATAACAGGTATTATCGGTATGGATGAATATCTGCTCCTGCGGGATGCTTGCCCCAAATTTCTGCAGACGGTCTGCCCAACCATCCAAGGTAGACGGAAGGTTTGCCTGAGCCGTCAGGTTCAGGGAAATAAATGTGCAAATAATAAACGAAAGAAACTTATTCATAATAGACGAATAGTTGTTTAACTCAGGCAAAGATAATACTTTTTCTTCACATTCTCTTGTGCAAGCCAGATTTTTCAGTTATTTTTGCGAAATAGATTGAAAGTTGATGGTTGAGGATGGAAAGTAAAACGTTTGCAGCGGAGTTTTATGCCGATATCCGGGCTGTTCTGTTGAAACGGACGGGAGATAGTGACGCATACGTTCGTCTGAACAGACTGTTCTTACATCTGTTGGATGAACATACGGCACAGCTACCTGTTCATTTAGTGGGGCCATTTGCCAAGACCGACTACCTGCTGAAGGAGCACAATGCCCCCAAGAGGCTATGGCGTATGGTCAATGACCTGCGTGTACGTCTGAACCGCTTCAAGAAACAGGAACTCCCCATGGAGGAACAGCAACGTATGCTTGCTGACGATGGGCAGGCCCTCAGCCTCTTTGTGAAGCATCTGTATGGCATTCCTGTACCGGAAGCCCTTGCCGCCCTCTTCCCTGCCAAGAGACAGCGCCGACCCAAAAAGATGCTGTTGGCAGAATGTGTAAGAATGATTGTGGACAGATGGGATGACGAGTCCATTTGGGGAAGGATAGAAACCGACGGCGTAGAGAACGTTAACGTCAACGTCAACGAGAACGGGAACGTTAACGGGAATGACTGGTCGTATCTTATTCCGCTTTTGAAGCCTGGTATGCAGTTGAATCTTATTAGGCCGCGTGTTGATGAAAAAGGGACACTCTTCCCGGAACTTATCATCTTAGAACCCGACTATCTGGTGGATATCTCGCAGATAGCACGGTGCATGGACATTTTCTCAGATTCACCCCTCGTCTATCTGCTGCACATGATAGAGCCGCCTGCCGAATCGGAGGCCATCATGTTGGGTAACTTAGCCGGGCAGTTGTTGGATGAAACGCTTCATACTCAAGATGAGGAACATACATATAACATCTCTGCACGACGGTTCTTCGAGCAGAATGCCCTCAGTTTACTCTCTATTCCACCCAGTGCATGCTTTCATGCCAATGCACAGAATCAATTACAGAACATCCGTAAAGCCATCAGACAAGACCTGCCCACACAGATAGGAAGTTTCGATGCCACGAAAGTGATGGTGGAGCCTTCCTTCTTCTCGTCGATGTTGGGCTTGCAGGGACGTATGGATATGTTGCAACTCGACCTCCGTGTACTGGTGGAACAGAAATCAGGCAGCGGTGCTTTTGTGGCAGGGGATGCCGATCCATCAACGCCCAAACCGCAACGGCCACATTACATACAACTCCTGCTCTACATGGCGCTGCTACGTTACAACTACCGCAAACAGTATGAGCAGAACAATCACCAGCTACACGCCTTCCTGCTGTACTCCAAGTATGCACATCCACTCTTAGGTTTGGGCTTTGCACCTGAACTGCTTTTTCATGCCTTCCGCCTGCGTAACCAGTTGGTATGGCACCAATTCCGACTGGCCGAAGGAGGTTTCAATATATTGGGAACCCTTACGCCGGAACAACTGAACCGGAATGGCGTACAGAACCGCTTGTGGAAGGAGTTCCAACGACCCAAGATAGAGCAACTTTTAGCTCCCATCCGACAAGCCAATCCTACGGAAAAAGCTTATTACTACCGCATGCTTACCTTCATAGCACGGGAACATCAGCTGAGCAAGTTGGGTAATCAGCAGAAGGAAAACTCCGGCTTCTCAAGCATATGGATAGACAGCTTGGAAGAGAAACTCTCTGCCGGCAACATCTACCACCAGTTACGCTTGGAATCCCCTGCAGAAGGGGCAGAGGGACAGGTGGAACAGGTCGTGCTGCGCTTCCACAGAAAGGAACTGAACGATATGAGCAATTTCCGACCGGGCGATATCGTCATCCTTTATTCTTATGAGCCCGATACCCTCCCCGATGCCTGCAATACCATGGTGTTCCGCTGTAGCATTGTCAGTATCACGCCCGAGATGATTACCCTGAACCTACGCAAGACACAGGTGGATGCCTTTGTCTTTCTGCGACATAAAGATTATTTCTGGGCAGTGGAGCACGATTTCTTTGAGTCGTCCTACACCGCATTATACCGAGGTATGCATGCCTTCCTTTCCGCGCCAAAGGAACGACGTGATCTGCTGATGGCTGCCCGTCGGCCTAAGGTGGATGAGAGCCTTTCCATAAAAGGAGAATACGGGGCGTTCAACGAGCTCACGTTGCGTGTCCGACAGGCTCGCGAACTCTTCCTGATTATCGGTCCGCCGGGAAGTGGAAAAACTTCATTCGGTATGCTCAACACCCTTCAGGAAGAACTAATGCACCCAGATACCCACGTGCTGCTGCTCTCGTATACCAATAGGGCCGTGGATGAGATTTGCAGCAAACTACATGGTGCTCATGTTCCCTTCCTGCGCATCGGTAATGCTTTGGCCTGCCAACCACAATACCAACCTTACCTTTTTGACAATCAGGTCAGGAAGTGCGCAGATTTAGCGAGCTTGCAGGAACTGATTGTTCAAACACGAGTCATCGTAGGTACCGTCACAGCCATGAACAGCGCCCAAGCCATCTTCAAATACAAGCAGTTCTCTTTGGCCATCATAGATGAAGCGTCACAGATTCTGGAACCACACATTATTGGACTGCTCAGCGCTACGCATAAAACGGGACCTGCCATCAAACGCTTTGTGATGATAGGCGATCACAAACAGCTTCCGGCTGTCGTGCAACAGACCCAACAGGAGTCGGTTGTCAATGATCCTTTACTCCACAAGATAGGCTTGTACAATTGCAGGTTCTCGCTCTTTGAACGACTCCTTTACCTGTATGGCGATGACCCAAGCGTAACCTATATGCTAACACGGCAAGGACGTATGCACCAAGAGATTATGGAGTTGCCCAACCGCCTTTTCTATAAGGGAAAACTTCAGGTGGTTCCCCTACCCCACCAGATAGCACAACTGCCTACAGAAGGCGGAACAGAGGATGCGCTAACCAACCAACTGCTGACACGCAGGGTGATGTTCCTGCCCAGCAAGACACCCAAGCATTCGCCTTCTGATAAGGTCAACCAACCCGAGGCCGACATCATTGCCTCCTTAGTGGAACGCATATACAAGATAGAAAAGGAGCGCTTCAGTGCCCAAGATACCATAGGCATCATTGTGCCCTACCGCAACCAGATAGCTACCGTGCGCAATACCATAGCCCGATTAGGCATACCCGAACTGATGGATATTACCATAGATACGGTAGAGCGTTACCAAGGCAGCCAGCGAAGATACATCATCTATGGATTTACCATCCTGAAATACTACCAACTACGCTTCCTGACCAACAACACATTTGTGGAAGACGGCCAACTCATTGACCGCAAACTGAATGTAGCCATGACAAGAGCACAGGAACACCTTATTATAATAGGGAATCCAGCTTTGCTCGAGAGCAATCCTCTTTTCAGAGAGATTACTCTCTTGGGCTAAGGCCCTATGGGACTTATAGGGCTTATGAGACCTATGGGGCTTATGAGGCCTATGAGGCTAATTAACCTTATGGGCCTACCACGTTTTGTGGTTTCCCTTCCATGAATGCTTTCACATTTGCTACTGCTATGTTTATCAGGCGGGTTCTGGCTGCTTGGGTAGCCCATGCAATATGGGGGGTGATGAAGCAGTTGCGGGCACCGATGAGGGGACTGCCCTTACGTGGGGGTTCCTGCAGCAAGACATCTACACCGGCTGCCATAATACGACCCTCGTTCAGGGCTTGAGCTAATGCTGTCTCGTCTATCAAAGGACCTCTTCCCGTGTTAATCAGTATGGCGGTGGACTTCATCCATGAAAGGCGTTCGGCATTCACCAGGTGGTGGGTTTCGTCGGTCAATGGACAATGCAGACTCAGCACATCGGCCTCACGGAACAACTGTTCGTAACTCTCGGCTTTCTCAATGCCTTTTTCATTTAATACCTCCCGGCTCTTACTGCTGTATGCCAGCACCCGCATACCAAAGCTTTGGGCTATACGGGCGGTAGCTGTTCCTGTGTTGCCTAAGCCGACAATACCAAAGGTCTTGCCGTCCAACTCTATCTGTGGAGTGAGCGTAAAGGAAAAATCTTTGCAGGTCTGCCACTTGCCCTCCTTTACGGCTTGACTGTGCAACGCTACCCGATTGGTGATGTTCAGCAAATGCGCCATCACCATCTGAGCGACGGACATGGTACTATAAGCAGGGATATTGGTTACCACTATGCCATGCTTCCTTGCTGCAGGAATATCCACCACATTATAGCCCGTAGCCAATACGCCTATGTAACGAAGTTCCGACAACTGATCCATCAGGTCGGCAGTAATAAGCACTTTGTTGGTCAGAATCACTTGTGCTCCCTGGGCACGTTCCAATACCTGCTCGGGAGATGTCCGTTCGTACACCGTCACCTCTCCCAATTCCCTTAGGCCATCCCACGACAAATCCCCTGGGTTAGCTGCATATCCGTCTAAAACTACTATTTTCACTTTCTTAGTTCCCAAAACGCGATGCTCGCTGCTGCTGCTACGTTCAGCGAGTCAACATTATTATACATAGGAATGCGAACCACATAGTCGGCAGCATCGATAGTGACTTGCGGCAAACCCTCTCCCTCTGTCCCCATGATGATGGCTAAGCGGTCTGTTGCCTTCAACTTGGGGTCATCAATATCTATATTGTCGTCCCTGAGTGCCATAGCAGCGGTCTTGAAACCTAAGTCATTCAACTGGCACAAACCTTCCACACCCGTTGGTATCCACGTCCATGGAACCAGGAAGACGCTTCCCATAGAAACCCTGACAGAACGACGGTTCAATGGGTCGCAGGCATCCTCCGTCGTCAACACGGCATCCATGCCGAGCGCAGCTGCTGCACGGAAAATCGCCCCTATGTTGGTGGTATCGCACACGCTATGCACCACTACTACCCTACGGGCTCCCTTCAGCACTTCGGAAAGCGGTCGGGGTGCTGGTCGGTGCATGGCACAGAGCACACCACGCGTCAGCGTATAACCAGTAAGGCTGGCGAGCAGATCGCGCGATCCGGTATAAACAGGAGTATCCTCAGAAACGGTTCCCAGAATCTCCTTGGCATCGCCCTCGATATGTTTCTCTTCGCACAAAAACGACTGCGGCACATATCCCGCCTCCAGCGCCACCTTTATCACCTTTGGACTTTCGGCGATGAATATACCCTTTTCCGGCTCCAGTCTGTTACGCAACTGTGCCTCTGTCAGCGTAGCGTATGGCGCCAGCTCAGGTGCAGTTATGTCAGTTACATTTATTCTGTTCAATTCTCAACTAAGGTGAATTTCAGCTTACAGGTCAGATTATCCGAGGCATCACCAGCCTGAGCGATAAACTCACCCGGCTCTGCCTTCCAGTCGTTGGTCTCTTCATCCCAGAACGAAAGGGCACGCTTGTCGGTCTTCAGGGTTATGGTTCTCGTTTCACCGGGCTTCAGGGAAACCTTTTGGAATGCTTTCAGTTCCTTCACAGGACGATCCACACTGCATTTTACATCGCTGATGTAAAGCTGTACCACATCAGTTCCCGCTCTGTTTCCCGTATTGGTAACATCTACCATGAAAGTCATAATACCGGCAGCAGTAAACGTATTTGCTGCTCTGAGGTTGCTCACCTTGAAGGTGGTATAGCTCAAGCCATGACCAAAGGCAAAAGCAGGTTTCAGCTTCTGCTTGTCAGTCCAACGGTATCCTACATATATGCCTTCCTTGTACTCCTCGTCGATAATCTTTTTCTCACCGTTACGCCATACGCCTGGGAACGCCTCCTCACCAAAGGAGTGGGCCCCCACCTGCTTAAGGCTCTCGTACCAGGTAAAGGGTAATTTACCGCCAGGATTCGTATCGCCCACCAACACGGCAGCCAATGCCTTACCTGCCTCGCTACCTAAGAACCAACCTTGCATAATGGCAGGCACCTGCTTCTTCCAAGGCATACTGACAGCATTTCCGCTAATGTTTACATAGACGGTATTTTTATTCACAGCAGCCAAAGACGTAATCAGCTTATCCTGTCCGTAAGGGAGATCCATGGTCTTGCGGTCGTGTCCCTCACAATCCTGATAGTCGCTCTTGTTCAGGCCACCGAAAATAATCACATAGTCAGCTGTCTTGGCTTTCTCCACGGCTTCTGTAATGAGCACCTCGGGAGAACGGTCGTCCTTTAGGTTCTGGCCGGTGGTCACACCATTGTAGTTGCCGGTTACATCACCCACATAGCCACGTGCAAATTCAATCTGGCAGTTACTGTCTTTCAGACGTTCCTGCAGACCCTGCAAGGGACTGATTTCGTGCTGCACCTTCAACGAGCTGGAGCCACCACCGACGGTCATCATCTTGATGGCATTCTCTCCCACTATCAGAATCTTCTTGCCGACCGGGTCAATGGGTAGCACATTTCCTTCATTCTGCAGGAGTACGATGCCATCGGTAGCCACTAAACGAGCTGTAACATAATGTTCCTCATTGCAGAGGAAACCATAAGGTTTCTGACGGTTCATCGTCGTACGGAAGAACGTACGGAGCACACGGCGAACCTTCTCGTCCAGTTCATTCTCGGTATATTTACCTTCCAGAATAGCCTTCTGGTAAGGCTTAGAGAGGTAATACATGTCATAGGCATTCGTAGCACCCATGGTCAGACCGTCTGTCCAGGTACCGAATTCCATATCCAGACCGTTCCTGACTGCCTGGTCCAAGTCGTGTGCTCCGCCCCAGTCGCTCACTACCACGCCGTCGAAGCCCCATTCCTGTTTCAGAATCTTGTTCAGTGTGATGCTGTTATGGCAGTTATGCTCATCCTTATACAAATTATATGCACCCATGATACCCCAGGCCTTTCCTTCCTTGATAGCCGCCTCGAAGCCAGGCAGGTAAATCTCACGCAGAGCACGGTCGGAAATCTTCACATTCACCTGATGACGGTATTCCTCATCGTTGTTCAGGCAGTAGTGTTTTACACAACTGGCCACACCCACGCTTTGCAAACCTTGAATATAAGGCACTACCATTTGCGAGGTAAGATAGGGATCCTCGCCCATATACTCGAAGTTACGTCCGCCCAGCGGTGTGCGGTATATGTTGATACCGGGGCCCAGAATCATACTCTTGCCGCGATACAATGCCTCCTCGCCCAAAGCATGACCGTACATATAAGAGAAAGTAGGATGCCAGGTAGCTGCAAGACAGGTCAGGGCTGGGAAAGCAACGCAGGAGTCGTTCGTCTGACCGGCCTGTTCCCACTCATCCCACAGAACATCCGGACGAACCCCATGAGGACCGTCATCCGTCCAGAAATCGGGCATTCCCAAGCGTTTCACACCAGCACTGGAGAATTTACTCTGTGCATGAATTACACCAATTTTCTCAGCCAGCGTCATGCGTTTCAGTGCATCTTCCACGCGTTCCCCAATGTCTTTACTCTCGTCTAAATAGATAGGTTTTGAAACTTGCCCATAGGATGTCAATCCCATGGCCATTAGGCATAAAAATAGAATCTTTTTCATTTAGTTATACATATTTTTGCTGGCAAAGTTACGATTAAGCGAGCGGAATACAAAATAAAACTGCTTTTATTTTTATTCCCGAGCGTGAGTAAGTTCGAGACAAAGTCTCAAAGTTACGATTAAGTGAGAGAAAAGCAAAAGAAAAGCGTTTTTCTTTTGCTTTTCCGAACGGGAGTAAGTTCGGCGATAGCCAAATTTACGAAAAGTTGAGAGCAGGAAAAAAGAAACTGTTCTTTTTTTAGGCAATAGCCAAAGTCATGGGGCTTATGGGGCTTATGGGACCTATGGGTTCAAGAGTTTAAGAGTTTAAGAGTTCAAGAGGTTCAAGTACATTGGCTATTGGCTGTTGGCTATTGGCTGTTGGCTGGCAAGGGGTTTAAGGGGGCAAAAAGGCTTTTTTCGCTTCCCGATTTGGCAGAATCAGGATTTTTTACTACATTTGTCGGCAAAATGTGAATTTTCTGATGATAGAGAACGAAAACATGATGGATGGGATTACCCATCACCTTAACAAAATGTACCAAAGCTGGTTCCTGGATTACGCCTCGTATGTAATTCTGGAACGAGCAGTCCCCCATATCGGCGACGGATTCAAACCCGTTCAACGACGTATCATGCACTCCATGAAGCGCATGGATGACGGTCGTTACAATAAGGTAGCCAACATTGTGGGTCATACCATGCAATTCCATCCCCACGGCGATGCCAGCATCAAGGATGCATTGGTACAGTTGGGACAGAAAGACCTATTGATTGACTGCCAAGGAAACTGGGGTAACATCATCACGGGTGACGATGCTGCTGCGGGTCGTTATATCGAGGCACGCCTAAGCAAATTTGCCCTTGATGTAGTCTTTAATCCCAAGACCACCGAGTGGAAACTCTCTTACGATGGGCGTAACAAGGAGCCTATCGCCTTGCCCGTTAAGTTCCCCTTACTGTTGGCACAGGGAGCCGAGGGTATTGCCGTGGGTCTGAACTGTAAAATTCTGCCTCACAACCTGAATGAGATATGCGAAGCAGCCATCCAGTACCTGCATGGCGAGGAGTTTCATATCTATCCCGACTTCCCCACAGGTGGCAGCATAGACGTTTCCCGTTACAACGACGGGCAGCGAGGCGGTGTGGTTCGTGTTCGTGCCAAAATAGAAAAGCGTGATAATAAGACGTTGGCTATCACAGAGATTCCTTACGGCAAGACCACAGGAACAGCCAGCAAGCCCAGCACCTTCATAGAGAGCATCCTGAAGGCCAACGAGAAGGGCAAGATTAAGATAAGAAATGTAGAAGACCTGACAGCCGACAAGGCAGAGATTCTTATCCATCTGACTCCCGGAGCCAGCAGCGACAAGACCATAGATGCCCTGTATGCCTGTACCGACTGCGAAATCAGTATCTCGCCCAACTGCTGCGTGATAGACGAGCGCAAGCCCGCTTTTCTTTCGGTCAGTGATGTGCTACGTAGGAATGTTGATACCACCCTGAACCTGCTGAAGCAGGAACGACTCATCCGCAGGGGCGAGTTGATGGAGGCATTGCATTTTGCATCCTTGGAGCAAATCTTCATTGAAGAGCGCATCTACAAAGACAAGCAATTCGAGAATGCCAAGACGATGGATGCCGCCTGCGAATGGATTGACGAACGTCTGACCCCTTGGTACCCCAAAATGGTACGCGAGGTGACAAAGGATGATATCCTCCGTTTGATGGATATCAAGATGGCCCGAATCCTGAAATTCAACAAGGACAAGGCCGAGGAGAACATCGCCCGTATCAAGGATGAAGTAAAACAGATAGACAAGGAACTTGCCAACATGGTGGAAGTGACCTGCGATTGGTTCCGCTTCATACAAGAGAAATATGGTAAGGACCATCCACGTCTGACGGAGATCCGTAACTTTGATAATATCAGCGCTGCCAAGGTAGTTGAGGCCAACGAGAAGCTGTTCATCAACCGCGAGGAAGGTTTCATAGGAACATCCCTCAAGAAGGATGAGTTTGTTTGCAACTGCTCGGATATTGATGATGTGATTGTCTTCTACAAGGACGGAACCTACAAGGTTGTGCGCATAGCCGAGAAAATCTTTGTGGGTGAAACGGAACGCAGCAAAGCTGAAAAGAAAAAGGCAGAAGTAATACACTTAGCCATCTTCCGCAAGAGCGATTCACGTACCATATATAATGTGGTCTATCGCGATGGCAAGAATGGCATCTGCTACATCAAACGCTTTAATGTGACCAGCGTGACACGCGACCGTGAGTACGACCTTACTCAGGGCAAGCCTGGCAGCAAGGTGCTGTACTTCACCGCCAATCCCAACGGCGAAGCAGAGGTAATTAAGGTCATCCTGAAACCAAACCCCAAACTGAAGCGAGTATTCTTTGACAAAGACTTTTCGGAACTGGCCATTAAGGGGCGTCAGAGTATGGGTAACATGCTGACCAAGTTGGATGTGAGCCGTATCACCCTGAAGAGTCATGGTGTGAGCACGTTGGGTGGTCGGAAAGTGTGGTACGACCCCGACGTGAAACGTCTGAACTACGATGAGCAGGGCAACTACTTAGGCGAATTCAACAGCGACGATCAGATTCTGGTAATTCTGAAGAGCGGCGATTTCTATCTGACCAACTTCGATCTGAACAACCACTTCGAAGATAACCTCTTGCGCATTGAGAAGTACGATGCCAGCAAGGTGTGGACTGTTGCCCTCTTTGACCAAGACCAAAGTGGATTCCTCTATGTGAAACGTTTTGGCATGGAGGCCACCACTCGCAGGCAGAACTTCCTAGGCGAGAATCCTGACAACCAGATGCTCATCCTTACAGATGTGGCATTCCCCCGACTGCTGGTAACCATGGGTGGCAACGACAGTTTCCGCGAACCCATAGAGGTAGATGCAGAGGAGTTTATCTCCGTTAAGAGTTTCAAGGCTCGCGGCAAACGCGTGACGACCAATAACGTGGCCAAAGTGGAGGAGTTGGAACCAATAAAGACCCTCTCCCCTACCCTCCCTCGTGAAGGGGAGGTAGAAGTCGAGGAGAAAGCAGAAGAAACATCTCCTGAGGTAGAGGATATAGACGACGACTTCGCAGGTAAGAGCCAGCAGGATGTGGCAGATGAGATGAACGGACAGTTACATTTGTTTGATGATTAAAAGGTTATTTCTCCTTCATAGCTTATGCCTGATAGCTATAGCAGGTTTGGCACAAGACTATACCAGATCTACGCTCTTTGGTGTGGGATTCAGCAATCAGCTTGATACCTATCTCTCTCCTATGGAGTACACGGGCTTTCAACTCAGTTTCCTTACAGCAAGGGAACGTATGACACACTGGGCCGACGGCAACCTCTCCTTCCAGAGTCTGCTGCAAGGTGCCTTTTCGCATACCAAGAATCCTGCCCGTACAGCTACTGCATGGGGCGGACGTTTGGCCTATGATGCCGGTTGGCATTATCATTGGAAGCTTTCCGACAAGTTTTCCTTGAAGGCAGGTGGTCTGGTGGGTGCCGATCTGGGGTTCCTCTATATAGCCCGCAACTCCAACAATCCCGCTCAGGGACGTTTTGGCATAGATATCTCTGCTTCAGCTGGTGGCAGCTACAGGTTTAAGATTCGTAAACTTCCTGTTCTGGTAAACTATCAGGCAGATTTGCCTTTGATGGGTTGTATGTTCAGTCCCCAGTTCGGACAAAGCTATTACGATATTTCCCAAGGGAGTCGCGACCACAACGTATGTTTCTCGCATCCAGGCAATGCACTCTGTTTCAGACAGTTACTGACCTTCGACCTGGAGTTCAACCGTGCTTCCCTACGATTCGGATATATGGGAGATATACGCCAGAGTCATGTGAACAGCATCCGTATGCATGATCTCAACCATTCTTTTATGATTGGTTATGTCAGGTATCTAAAGATTATTAAGCGAAATGAAAGATAAACTGTTGTTGCTGCTTGTCCTTTTGCTGGGTCTATGCTCCTGCCAGAAAGGAGAATCGGAATATGATGATTCGCCTCAGGCCAACCTGGATGCCTTGTGGACTCTCATTGACGAGCGTTACTGCTTTCTGGACTATAAAGAAAAGGAACTGGGCATCTCCTGGGCCGATATTCATGCCAAGTACAGTGCCCGCCTAAATCCCAAGATGACACGTTCGCAGCTTTTTGAGGTGCTGTGCCAAATGTTGGGCGAACTGAAAGACGGGCATGTGAACATTTCCACTAGTCTGGATCTGGGCAGAAACTGGTCGTGGAAGGATGATTACCCGCTGAATCTGGACGAAGAGTTACGCAACGCCTATCTGCAAACTGATTATAACTTGGCTGCGGGACTGAAATACCGCATCCTATCCGATAATATAGCCTATGTGGTGTACGAGAGTTTCCAGAATGCCATAGGCGAAGGTAATCTGGATGACATGTTTCTATCCCTACGTATGTGCAACGGCATGATTCTGGATATCAGAGGCAACGGAGGCGGGAACTTAGATAATGTGGAGATGTTAGCCAGCCATTTCACCAACGAGAAAGTATTGGTGGGCTACCGGTCACACAAGACTGGAACAGGGCACAATGATTTCTCCCCCTTAGAACCTGAATACATAACGCCGAATAAAGGGGTTCGTTGGCAGAAACCCTGCGTAGTACTTACCAACCGTTCCTGCTATAGTGCCGCCAACACCTTTGTGCGCGACATGAAGGAAATGCCTCTGGTTACCATCATGGGCGACTACACAGGTGGCGGTTCAGGACTTCCTTTCTCCAGCGAGATACCTATAGGATGGAGCGTTCGCTTTAGTGCCAGCCCCAGCTACGATGCACAGAAGCAGCAGATAGAGTTCGGCATAGCACCCGATATCCCCTGTGCATTAGATGCGGAGAAAGCAGCAAAAGGCATAGATTCTATGATTGAGGAAGCACGAGCCTTTATGGGAATTAAGAATTAAGAGTGAAGAATGAAAGAATTATTTAACGATAACGTTAACGATAACGATAACTAGATCTGGGATTATAAGTCTTATGAGGCCCATAGGGCTTATGGGGCTTATGGGATAAGTCTATAACCTATAACCCTTAACCTATAACCCTTAATAATAAAAGGTAAAATATTAACCATATATGAGAAAACTTACAGAACAAGAGATTACCATTTTGTCACATCATGGATGTACGGCAGAGGATTGGTCAAGCATTCAAGTGGGGGAAGGATTCAGTCCCCAGTATATAAATAATGTAGAGTTTTACGGCAACGTCACGTTAGGTGTATATGAGAAGGATGTAGAGGTGGCCCCTGGTTTTACCAAACACTCGGGCATCCGCTATGCCACTTTACGCAATGTTGTGATCGGAAATGATTGTCTTATAGAGCATGTGGGTATTATCAACACCACAACAGATACCACTTTCGGACAGGGAAAAGTTATTGCAGTCCTGAATGAGGTAGGCGACGGTAATGTGATGATTTTCGATGGTCTGAACGCTCAGTTGGCCAGTCTGATGGTGAAATATGAACATGATGAGGTATTCACCAACACTATCCGCACCATTATACAGAAGAGAATAGAGCAAACTAATCAGCCCATTACAACCATCGGAAACGATGTGCGTATCACACATACCACAGCTATCGTGAACTGCCACATCAGTGACGGATGCCAGATAGACGGAGCATTACGACTCCAAGACTGCACCCTCAAGAGCATGCCGGATGCAGTTGTCAAGGTGGGGGTAGGTGTTATCTGTGAAGACTCGGTAATATATAACGGATCTTCTGTGCTGAACAATGCCAAGTTGGAGAACTGTTTTGTGGGTGAAGCCTGCACCATTACCGACGGATTTACGGCTGAAAGCAGTCTGTTCTTTGCCAACTGTTATATGAGCAACGGCGAGGCTTGTGCCGCTTTCTGCGGTCCCTTTTCTGCCAGCCACCATAAGAGTTCATTACTTATTGGTGGTATGTTCAGTTTTTACAACGCAGGTTCGGCTACAAACTTTTCTAACCATGCCTATAAGATGGGACCTATGCACTGGGGGGTCTTGGATCGCGGTACCAAAACTGCCAGTGGCAGTTACATTCTTATGCCGGCTCATATTGGAACGTTCAGCGTATGTTTTGGTAAGTTGATGCACCACCCTGATACCACAAAGTTACCCTTCTCGTACCTGATTGCTTACGGTGACGTGATGTACTTGGTTCCAGGTCGTAACTTGACAACAGTTGGTTTGTACAGAGATATCCGCAAGTGGCCCAAGCGCGACAAGCGTCCCGACGAAGCACGCAACTCAATCGTCAACTTCGACTGGCTCTCACCCTTCTCGGTAGGCGATATCATGGTGGCCAAGCGAACTTTGGAGGGATTGCGTGAGATCTCGGGCGATGTGGCAACATACAATTTCCATGATTACGTCATTAAGAACTCTTCTCTTAAGAAAGGTATCAAGTACTATGATATAGCTTTGCGCATCTACATGGGTGCCGTTATGAAACGTCACATCTTAGAGGTGCCCCGTTCCAGTGTAGGTACCGGCAAGTGGAGCGACCTGAGCGGTCTGCTTATCCCCGTTACTGAGGAACAGCGCATCGTAGAAGCCATAAAGAGTGGTGAGTTGAACACCATAGGTGCCATTCGTGAAGAATTTATTAAGGCCAACAGGAACTATTCGGAATATCGTTGGGCATGGAGCTACCGTCTTATCCGCGAATACTACGGTATAGAAGGTGAGATAACACCAGAGATAGCTGAACGTGTGATGGAGGACTATATCACAGCCCGCAGAGCCTGGATTGCCGAGATACGTAAAGACGCAGTCAAGGAATTCGAACTGGGCGACATAGACGAGAGCGTCCTGAACGAATTCCTTGAAGTCTTAGACAAAGAGGTAGAGTACGAGCGCCTTATGAAATACGAGATGTAGGCGCAACCTTCTTAACGTTTACTGAGGCTATAGCTGTCGTCGGCATCAAAGTTGGGCACCTCATACTTACCGTTTGTGTGGAGTGATGCAATATACTTGTTCAACAGTGGCATCAGTTCAGCCTCAGAAACATTACCTGTAATGACGAAGGTGAAGTCGCCAACATTGCTGAAACGCTGTGCAACCAGTTGCATTACCAAGTCGTAATTGATGGCATCCAGATCGGCACCGGTCAGACCATGGGCAGCATTCTTGTCCTTGCTGTTAATCTCAGCACGCATACTGTCGCGCCATGAAGTGAAGGCATTCAGGTCGGTACGCAACGAAGTGAAGTAGAGGTTGTTCATACGGAACATCGTTTCCAGATTACCTGCTGAAGCATGTGAGGTAATATACTCTTCATAACGACCCACATGAGGAGTAACGCTGATGTTGTTCTCTTCCAATGTCTTCTGCAATTCCTTCTGACTGTATTCTGCCAGTCCGCTGACAGCCAGACACTCATTCATCACCTTCAAATTAGCAGGAATCACTTCAGGATAGAGAGAGGTGCCACCATTGCTGAGGGCATACATGGTAACGTCATCTGTGCAGTCGTTTGTCTGATTGAAAAGTACCTTCACACCATTAGAAAGTGTGTACTGCTTAACATCGTTCTCGTTCTTAGCGGCTATTGTGGTGAGACCTGAGGTTAACATCACTGCCAAGCAAATCATAATCTTTTTCATTGTGTAAAATGTTTAATTGTTTAACTTCTTTCTACACGTATGTCGCAAGAAGCGACAAAAAACTACACAATTTCTGATTTTTTTTTCAACGATAACGATAACGATAACGATAACTCTTTTTGTTTTTGTTTTAGTCTTCTATAACCTTTAACCAATAACCTTTAACCTTTAACCAATAACCAAAACCTACCCTCCAATCTTGGGTTTCAGCTCATCTGGAGACTCGTTGGTGTACATATTTACCTTGGGGGCTTCGCGCTCAAAGAGGTGGCGGATGACATCAACATCAACCTTTGTGGCTGGCTTGAAATCCGCACTTGCCATATAGCGTAGGATAGAATAGCGCAGTTGACGAGCCACGGGCTGTTGGCTGTTGGCTATTAGCTTTTGGCTAATAGGCAAGGTGGTCAGCAGCAGACGACCGTTGAGCACGCGCACCTCTAACAGCATACCTAATTTGCGAGATACATGCCAAGTGTCAATGGGTTGTACAATGGGTTGGAAGTCCTTGGGAAACTCTGCCAGATTCATTACCTGCGTACGATTAGTCAGTTCCCACCAGTTGAGGTTCTGCCAGTCGTCAGTGGGGAAGTCATGGAACACAGGATGATTGTTCTGAATATACGCGCCCGTAGTATGAGGCGGACGCATCTTAAACCATGAGGTGTTCCAGAAAACAGGCAAGTACGTGTGACGCACATCATTGCCGTATTTAATCTTACCGCCAGCTGTCAACAATACGTCGCCGCCTTGCTCTAAGACCTTAATGGCCTGATCATTGAGACTGTCTGTCTCAATAAAGTTGAGAGTTGAGAGTTGAGAGTTGAGAGAAGTATCGATTGTCTTGGGATAAACCCAAAAGTCCCAATGGTTTTTGATGTTGTCTGCAAGCTGAACCGTTAGCGTCAGCTTAGTGGGCTTTGTGAATTGTGCCAATGAAAGGTTCACCGAACCCAGTTGAGTGTTCTTGCCGATAGGAAGGTTTTCAATAGTTGAGAGTTGAGAGTTGGCAGGTAACAGCTGATAGTTGACTGTTACGTTTTTAAGTGCTTGGTCCGAGGCATTATATACCTCTATGGGTACTTGCAGCGTTTCGTCATTTGTATAGACAAATTTGGGGAACTTGGCCAGTGGAACGATGGGGGAACAGAACTCCGTCCAGTCGTCCTTGGTGCAATAGCCTTTCTCGCGCCAATGCACATTCAATGGTCCTACCAACGCCGTACCCTGTCCGCTATAGTCGTTCAGTCCCAGTAGTTGGAAACCAGCGTAGTCCTTGGTGCGCAGATTGCGTTCTATCTCATATTTATATGCTAAAACCTGCAGGTGTCCGCTGGCAATCAGGAATCGGCTTGCCTGTGATGCCATGCCATTGTCGCGCAGCAGGTCCTGGAATATCTCAAAGTTGCGAGCCTTGTACACTCCCGTATACTGCGAAATCTCTTTGAAGTCGGGGAAGGCACACCATTGCCCCTGTTCGTGGGCAATGATGGGTTCGTTGTTGGGTTCTTTTCCTTTATAGTTGCGTGGGAAGAGAATTTGGTCATAATAGTCATCATCGCTGTGTGGTGCCACCTTGTCCCAATCCAGTCCACGTGCTCCGGCCTTGACATGATAATCCGAACCTTCGTCCCAAGCCCAACCGCCACCTACGGATGCTCCGCAGTAGAGTCGTGTTGGGTCGTATTCCCTCATGGTCTTCACCCAGTCCTGACAGTAGGGGACCCAGTCGCCAGCTGGCTCATTACCTGCCGCCATCATGCAGAAAGAGGGATGGTGCCCGTAGGTATCAATCATACGCCGACCTTCATCCAGCAGATACTGGTCGATAAGCATGCCCCTACGCAACTTTACTCCGTGATTGGGCCACGACGGGCCCTCGGGCTGTAGGTACAATCCCAAACGGTCTGCGACATTGAAGGCTGCTTCTGGTGGGCAATAAGAATGGAAACGGATGAAATTAAGCCCATACTCCTTGCATTTACCGAAAACACGCTCCCACTCCGCTTCGTCGGTAGGCGGATAGCCCGTCTCAGGGAAGGTACAGTTTCCCACGGTGCCACGCATAAATACCGGGCGACCATTGATGAGTATCTTGCTCCCCTCCACATGTATATCTCGCAGGCCGAAAGTCACGCTAACGGGCGTGCCCTGATAGTTTACGGTACGTGTATAGAGTTGGGGATGGAACTCATCCCATCGCATGGTGTCGGCACCTAAAGCCAGATGATAAGTTGAGTCGTTGACAACAATGTCTACAGTGTGGTCTTCCCAATGTGGAATCACCCGCTTGCGCCAGATAATGGGACCCGATTGTAACTCTATTTTGCCAATGATGCCATTCCAGTTGCCCTGCGTCTGGTCGGTGACAGAATGGGAGTCCTGTCCCACGCACACATTCTCTATACCATTATACACCTTAATGCTCAGTTTGTTCTTTCCCCCAAATAATATATAAGGTGTAAGATCGAACTGGTGAGGGGTCGATAGCGACATCTGATGCCCTACCTCATGCCCGTTGACTGTCACTGTGGTTTCAATGTGCGGGCGTTCCAGATAGAGGGTAACCTGACGGCCTTTCCATTCCTTCGGCACATTGATTATGCGCTCGTACCACGCATGACCTATATAGTGGCGTTCAGGAGTCAGGAAGAAGGGAAACTTCATCTTACCTTCCACGCGGTACTTCTCCATATAGGGATTAAAGTAATAGCTGGAATCGTAGAGCGAGCCTGTCCATTTGGTATTTACGTTTACAGGATCGCCCTTACCGTTGGTCAACATAGAGCCCGGGAGCTTAACCGTGCCCTTCTCTCTTTCCGAACGGAACTGCCACGTGCCGCTCAGGTCTATTTTCTGGGAAAAAGCCACCAGCATGTTAATGGTAGCTAACGCCAGTACAAGAATTCGGTATTTCATCAATATTATCTTACTGAAGTTTGAGAAGTTTGAGAAGTTTGAGAAGTTATCGCTTCGCTCGTCCATTCGGACAGGAGTTAAAGACGATACATTATACCTCTTGAGAATTAATTGAGAGCATGTGTAGGACAAACGTCTTAGCGGCTTTAGCCGCGATAACTCCTAAGGGCTGAAAGCCCGATAACTCCTTTAACTCCTTAGCGAAGCGATAACTCCTAAAACCTCCGAAACTTAAATTATCTTACTGTTGCCGTAACAAATTTCTTTCCGGCACCCAGTTTCTGGTCCTTATCGTAATGGGCACCATATTTGCCTTCGGGTAAATCACTCAGTACGTACACGGTACACTTTCGGCCAGCAACAATCTTGTCGGTAGCTGCCGTATTGATAGCAGTAGCAGCTATGTCTGCCAATGCGCCAAATAATCCTCCTCCTGTGGTATGGATGCTGGTATCTACACTAATCTTTCCTTCTCTCTGATAGAGGGTCTGACCCGTCTTGGTAGAACGCAAAATATATTCCACATCAGCTGTAAGGGAACCGCCAACTTGGCTTCTCTGCCACATTTTGATAATGGTAAACATAGCGGCATCGGCTCCCAGCACATTACGGAACTGGGAAAGGTCGGCCTCTAAGAACCGTTCTGCGTCATAGGCACTTTCCGTCTGGAACATCTCCATCGTCATCATGGGAGAATAAACGTAATAACCTTTCTCACAGAGAGGTGCATAAAGCGTGGTATAAAAGAAGTCTTTTGCCTCCACATGGTTGGTCTGGTTAATGGGCGGCATAACGACTATAGAGAGTGGCCTTTCCTGATACATGAGCGGATATTGGGACTCACGTGTAACAAGAGACTGCTGGGCACACGATGAGACAAGCATCGCTACGAGGCCAAGGATGATATACTTCTTCATTTTCATTTTTCCAACTGGTTAATGATTCGCGAAATGAATTTCTCAGACTCCGGATAGGCCTGAATCTCAGCCCGTAACAGGGCAATTCCTTCTTCTTTCTTGCCGGCCTTGCAGAGCAGATAGCCGTATTCGGCATTTACACCAGGGGGAACGGTCTTACGCAATCCGTTCTGCTTGGCAATAACCTTCTGATACTGGGCCATAGCCTTTTCGAGCGTCTCGTCTGTGGTACGCTTAGTGTATACGTAAGTGGCGTTCTCAGAGTCGTACCAACTATACAGCGTCTGCTGTGTATTGCACGAAGAGAGCGCAATTACGCCAAGGGCTGCGACGATTATCTTTTTCATGGCAGATTAATGATTTTAGTCTCCTGACTCGACAGGAAGAGCTGTTTCTGATAGATGGTTTTTCCTTCAAAGGTTACCGTGATATTTCTCCGACCCGTAGCTACGCCATACTGGGTTCCTTTGCGGTTAGCAGTCTTAGGTTTAACCACCTTAGCATCAAATTTGGTGCCGTCAATATCCACCTGAACGGGATATTTCCCGTTGCCGTATGTATCTTTAGGACCAACAAAAACCAGGTATGCCATATCTTCCTTCCCGCTTTGCTGCGCCACGGGATAGCTGACCTTGCATGCTGTCAAAAGGCAGGCAAGTGCCACAAATAAATATAAAGTTCTTGCTTTCATAGTAGGGAGCATTTATTTGATTTCTTCAATGTAATAGTCTGTCAGATGGCTGGCATCCACGTTGCCTCCGTTAGAGATAAAGGTGACAAAGGAGTATTCCGTCTCAGGCGTATCACCTCCGGTAGCCGATACGGTAACAGAGCCTATCTGCTTGCCAGGCAATTCTATCATAACGCCCGTCTGCGGATTCTTCACCTTTTTCCCTTTGGTCTTTACGGCAAAGGTATCTCCTACCTTAATACCTTGGCTGGCGCCGCCTGCAATCAGTTGTGCATCGTTGTCGTAAGAGAGGAAATAAGTACGCCAAGGCTTATCGGTACACTTGTTGATGATGTTCTCCACCAGTTGTCCTATAGCTTCCGAGATAGCTTTATCGCTAAGTGAAGCATCGTAGTCGGCTCTACCGCCCACACCCAGAGTTGTCTTGGTGGTGAGCTCTGCCATACCTTTGCCTTCGTCGGAATAAATAATAAGACCTGTGGCGACCTCCACCAGACGAACCGAAACGGCAGCTTCCACCACCTGTGATTTGGTGCTGGTAAAGGCACCCGACTTACCCACATTCTTACGACCAAACTCTGTGATAGAGCCAATAATCATGTAGTCGGCACCGATGGTGGCAAGGGCGTTATCACCCTTCTTAGCTTCCTCCAGCAGGGCAGCAAGGTCGCTACGCTCCAGAAGCATGAACTTGCCTGATGCAGCCAGCTTGGCCGAAAGGATGTCCAATGCCTGCTTTCCCATAGGGTCGTTCTCCTTGTCGTAGAATATACCCTTGGCATATTGGGTTTCGTTACTGAAGCGTCCAATAGCAACTTTACGTTTAATAACTCGCGCATTTGGATCAGCAAGGTTCTGCTGAACGGGTTCTGCTATCTCTACCTTCCGCTGCGCGTTGGTAAAGGTGCAAAGCAAAAGAAATGCTGTAAATAAAAGAATCTTCTTCATGTCTATAATATTCTTGAAAATTTTAACTTATTTTCATGGAAAAGGATATAACTTATCTATATGTTCGCCACAAAAGTAAGAAAAAAAACGTTCCCTTCATCAATTTTGGAACAAAAAATCACAATTTCCCTTCTCTGTATTCCAGCGGCGTCTGTCCTGAGCGGCTTTTAAAGTAGTGAGCAAAAGATGTTTGGTCTGAGAACCCGAGTCGGTCGCTGATTTGCTGGATAGTCATATCACGATGATGGCGTAGCAGATGTTTGGCCTGCACCATAACATACAATGCTATCCATTCGCCTGCGCTAATACCCGTTGCCTGACGAACAATTGTCCCAAAATATTTAGGCGAGAGGCATAGCTTCTCTGCGTAGAACCTCACTTCCCGACTTTTACAATAATTCTCAGCAATGGCAACATGGAATCG
The DNA here is from genome assembly GCA_017445925.1 of Bacteroidaceae bacterium. Lineage (GTDB taxonomy): Bacteria > Bacteroidota > Bacteroidia > Bacteroidales > Bacteroidaceae > Physcousia. Next base: position 73,974 of record JAFSRW010000051.1, read on the forward strand.
CAGAAGCAGTTGTTGTGTAGCACTCTTGTCATCAACGATATTATTGTTTTCTTTCAAATAGAATTCTGTGAGCTGAGCTGAAATATCAACTTGCGCAGCAAGCAATTCCTTTTGTTCGGGATGTTCGAGTGTGCTGATAAGCTTGAGCTGCTTAAAACAAATATTTAACCCATCATACTGATCTTCATTAAGGTGAAAGATGTTGTGGAAATGGTACGAAAACTTGAAATGGTGAGGGTACATCTGGCGTAGGAAATCCAAAAAATCACGTGTAAAGACAATCAACGTTGCCAGGAAATCGTCACTCGACTCCAGGAAGGTTATAACATGATTGGGATAAATAAGAGTTAAATCATGCTCCTTGAATTCAAAAGGTTTAAAGTCATATTCCCATTTTAACCAGCCACGATGGTTGAGGATAATAAAGAAAAAGGGTGATAAGGAGGGCTCGCCATATAGGGGGAATCGGGTGAAATCATCAATTACCACCAACCCCTTCTCATCTAACCTATCAGACGACTTTATTATAAAATGACTTTCATCCTTCATTTTGCACTCTTTTTCCACAAAAGTACGTATATCTGATTAATAAAACAAACTAAATCCGACTTTTCTTCAAACTTTCCATACCTATACGCTATAGGGTTATGAGATAAACCCTGTATATTTGCAACCAGATTACAATAAAAGCAACCGAAAAATGAAAGATTGGTAAAATAATGCACACCATTATAGGTCATCATGCTGTTGACAGCAGTGTGACTTATATTATACTTTCATGATGGTTAGGTATAAAAAGCATGTTACTATTTTCTTAATCTAGTGACAAGAAAAGACTTGCCGTGAGGCTGGTCTTTTCTCTTTATGTTAGTATCTATCTATAAAGTCGCGAACCAGACGAAAGACGGGTTCGTAGCTGTCAAACTTTACAGTCTCGTACGTATCGTAGATGGTGTGATAATACTGGAAAGCATCGCCTTTCTCGTTTTCCAAGAAGATACAAGGCACATGACGGGTGGCGAAGGGGTAATGGTCGCTATTGGCCGCCAAATCACCACGATGCAGACTAGTGAAGTAATGCTTCTGATTGTTTATCTGCTCAAAGAGTTGATAGCCACGCATACCCTCCTCGCTGCACTCGCAGTACTGAACTGGACTGTTATCCCCAATCATATCTATATTGAGAAGATACTTTATCTGGCTCAAGGGCACAATGGGATTGTTGGCAAAGAATTCCGAGCCTCGCAGGTTGGCATCCTCGCCTGAGAAGGAGAGAAAATACATGTCGTACTGGGGCTTGTGCTTGGCGTAATAAGCGGCCAGAGTAACGATGCAGGAGGTACCGGAAGCATTATCGTTGGCTCCGGCATAGAAGACCTTCTTGCCCAGGTTACCCAAGTGGTCATAGTGTGCCGTAAAGACGTAGCAGCTGTCGTGTCGTTGTCCCTCGACCTTGGCAATGACATTGAAGCACTCATAGTCCTTCAGGAACTCATTATCCACGTTCAGACGGACGCGCTGCACATCCTTTATAGCTTCGGGTGTTACCCAAATGATGGGCTTATCCACTACACGATGGCCGTATGCCTTGAAGAACTTGATGGGAGCGGGCCATGTGAATATAAGTCCGGCATTGTTGCACTCACCTGCTTTTTGCAGCCGTTGGAAATCCTTGCTGTGACGATAGGTGAACCAGAACTCGCAAGCCACTAGGGCATTAGCGTACTCAGGCTTGGCAAGGTCGGCAAACATACGGTCGGCATCGTAGTTGAGCGTATCCACATGGTAAACGGGGAATTCGCCATGCACACCAGGTGAATACTCTCGCATAGAGAAATCAACGCCAGGGCGAAGTGTTTCCCAACCTTTCCCCTCGCCTTTTGGAGAGGGGTTAGGGGTAAGGCTTTCCATCTCCATCTTTCCGCTGAAGGTGTTGATGTCCAGTTTGAAGGGTTGCCGCGTGACTTCATCCACGCCTGCCTTCTGGTATTCCTTCTGCAGGAATTTCCCAGCCTTGTTGGCACCGCCCTTGGCGTAGCCACGACCCTGATACCTGGCACTGGCCAGTTCCTTAATCACTCTCTTATACTGCGCCAAATCCTGCGCGCTCACCGGCATGACGAATACTGCCAGCAGGATAATAAGGAGCCCCCTCCCCGCTCCCCCTTTAGGGGAGTGCTTTAGATTTGAAAAAAACATGCTCTTCATTTTATATAGTTTTTGTTATTTTTATCCTAGGCCCTCTCTTAGGCACTCCCCTAAAGGGGGAGCGGGGAGGGGGCTCTCCATCGGTTCCACATGCACAGCAATGTGTGTGTCCTCGCCATAATGGCTGCGTAGCAAGTCCTCCACCTCTGAAGCTTTATCATGCGCCTCACGAAGCGGCATATTGCCATCCATAAGGATGTGCAACTCGATGGCATAGTGGTTGCCTATCCTGCGTGTACGCAGGTCGTGCGGCTCAGCCACACCCTGGACAGAAGCCGTCAACTGAAGAATCTCGTTCTCCACTTCATCGGGCAGGGAGTGTTCCATCAAATCGCCAATGCCGTCGCGTAACAAAAAAACGGCAACCTTTATGATAAACAGACCCACTATGACGGATGCTATAGGGTCGAGCACCGTCCACTTTTGTCCCAAGAATATGGCGCCGCCAATACCAATGGCCGTACCGACGGATGAAAGAGCATCGCTCCTGTGATGCCATGCATTGGCTTCTATCGCCTGCGAGTGAAGCTTTCGGGCCTCGACCATAGAATAACGGAACGTGCTCTCTTTGAGGACAATTGACAACACTGCCGCCCACAAAGCTAACAATCCGGGTGCCTGCAACTGCGCCCCTCCGACCCAAGCAACAACCTTTGTGGCACCTCCATAAACAATGCCAATGGCCACCAACAACAAGGCAATGCCAATGATAGTCATGGCCAGCGTCTCGTATTTGCCATGGCCGTAATCGTGCGACTTATCCTGAGGCTTTCCACTGATATGAACAAAGAAAATGACAATGACGTCCGTCACAAAATCGCTGAGCGAATGGATGGCATCAGCCACCATTGCAGCACTGTGGCCCATGATTCCGGCAACAAACTTGAAAACCAGCAGAACCACGTTTACTACGCCTCCAACCAGCGTAACTTTGTATATTTGACGGCTCCTTTCCATAGGAAAATGCGATTTTGCCAACAAAATTACCACTTTATTCTCAGAATCGGCCAAAAAATGCAGAAAAAGTGCTAAATTTGTGCCGCAAATAGAATCTTTATCAAAAATAACATAAAAAACGATACTATTATGAAACAGCGAATCCTCGGCTGCCTGTTGGCAGTTCTTATGAGTCTTAGCGCTATGGCAGAAGTAAAGTACGTATTCTACTTCATTGGCGATGGCATGGGTGTGAACCAGATTAACGTTACAGAAACCTATCAGGCTGCCTTGAAGGGCAAGATAGGTTTTGAACCCCTCTTGATGTCGAGTCTCCCCGTTGTGGGTATGGTGAATACCTATTCTGCAACGAATGGTGTCACCGACTCAGCTGCCGGTGGCACAGCCTTAGCTACCGGAAAGAAGACCAAGAACGGCGCCATTGGCGTATTGAAGGATTTGCAGACTCCCTGCTATAGCATTGCTCAGTGGGCTAAGAACTCTGGCAAGGCCGTAGGTGTGGCTACCTCGGTAGCTGTTACCCATGCAACCCCCGCCTCCTTCTTTGGCCATCAGCCCGACCGTAACATGTACTATGAATTGGGTAAAGACTTGTGCAAGAGCGGATTCGACTTCTTTGGTGGTTCCGATTTCCATCGCCCCTATACCAAGGAGGGTGAGCCCTCACTGCACGAGCAGGCTAAGGCTGCCGGCTACACCATTGTTAAGGGTTATAAGGAGTATATGAAGAAGGGCCGTCAGGCAGAGAAACTCTGTCTCTTTCAGAGCGATAAGGCAAACGAGAAGCTGGCCAGCGACCAGATTCCTTACGCACTGGACCGGACAAAGGATGACCTGACACTAGAGGAGATTGTACGCGCCGGTATCAACTTCCTGAGCTCAAAGAACACCGACGGTTTCTTCTTCGAAGTAGAAGGCGGTATGATTGACTGGGCTTGCCACAGCAACGATATCGGTAACTGTATCAATGAGGTTATTGACTTTGATAAGGCCATTAAGGTAGCTTATGAGTTCTATGAGCAGCACCCCGATGAGACTATCATCGTGATCAGCGCCGACCACGAGACTGGCGGTCTGGTAATGGGTGTTGGACCTTATGAGATTCATACCGACCTATTGAAGTACCAGCGTAAGAGCATCAATGAGTTGAAGTGGATGCTGAGAGAGCAGTACAAGAAGGCTCCCAAGAAGTTTACATGGGAAGCAGTAGATAAGGTGCTGAAGGAAGAGATGGGCTTTGGCGCAGGTATCGACCTGAACGACAAGCAGAAAGAACGTATTCAGAACCGTTGGAAGGAAATAGAGAAAGCTATAAAGGAAGATAAGAAAGTGAACGACCGCATTGGTGACCTGTGCGAGACCACCAAGCACATCCTAAGTGAGGTGGCTATGATCAGTTGGGCCAGCGGTGGCCATTCAAACGGCTATGTACCCATCTATGCTATCGGACCTGGTACAGAAATATTCCAGGGACGTATCGACAATATAGAAATAGCTCCGGGTATGGCCAAAATTGCCGGCTATAAGGTAAAACAATAAACAATATATGCAGAGTATTAGAAACATAGCAATCATTGCCCACGTAGACCACGGTAAGACTACGTTGGTGGACAAGATGTTGCTGGCTGGTAACCTTTTCCGCGAGAACCAGCAGACAGGTGAATTGATGTTGGATAACAATGAGTTGGAGCGTGAACGCGGAATCACCATCCTCTCGAAGAACGTTAGTATTAACTACAAGAACACTAAGATAAACATCATTGACACGCCGGGACACAGCGACTTTGGCGGCGAGGTGGAGCGTGTGCTGAATATGGCCGACGGATGCCTTCTGTTGGTGGATGCTTTCGAGGGTCCCATGCCTCAGACTCGCTTTGTGTTACAGAAGGCGTTGCAGATTGGCCTGAAGCCTGTGGTGGTTATCAATAAGGTGGATAAACCGAACTGCCGACCCGAAGAGGTGTATGAAATGGTGTTCGACCTGATGTGTGACCTGGATGCAACAGAGGACCAGTTGGACTTCCCCGTTATCTACGGTTCTGCCAAGCAGGGCTGGATGGGAGAGGACTGGAGCAAGCCAACAGATAACATTACTTATCTGCTGGATAGCATTCTGGAATACATCCCTGCTCCCGAAGTGCTGGAGGGAACGCCCCAGATGCTTATCACTAGTCTGGACTACAGCAACTATACGGGTCGTATAGCCGTAGGACGTGTACATCGTGGCACGCTGAAGGAAGGCATGAACATTACCATCGTTCATCGCGATGGCAGTAAGGAGAAAACAAAAATCAAGGAGTTGCATACGTTTACAGGCATGGGGCGCCAAAAAATCGCAGAGGTTTCAAGTGGTGACATCTGTGCCATTGTGGGTTTGGAAAACTTTGAGATTGGAGACACCATCTGCGATTTTGAGAACCCAGAGCCGCTGCCTCCCATCAGCATTGACGAGCCTACCATGAGTATGCTCTTCACCATTAACGACTCTCCCTTCTTTGGCAAGGAAGGTAAGTACTGTACCAGTAGGCACATAGGCGAGCGCCTGGAACGTGAGCTGGAGAAGAACTTGGCCTTGCGTGTGGAAGTGCCAGAAGGTTATACCGACCGCTGGATTGTAAGTGGCCGCGGTGTGCTGCACCTAAGTGTGCTCATAGAGACCATGCGCCGTGAAGGTTATGAGTTGCAGGTGGGTCAGCCCCAAGTAATTTACAAGGAGATTGACGGTGTGAAGTGTGAACCCATTGAGGAGATGACCATCAATGTTCCAGAGGAGTTTGCCAGCAAAATGATAGATATGGTAACCCGACGTAAGGGTGAGATGACCAGTATGGAGAGTCAGGGCGAACGCGTGAACATTGAATTCAATATTCCCAGTCGTGGTATCATTGGTCTGCGCACCAACATGCTGACAGCCAGTCAGGGTGAGGCTATCATCGCCCATCGATTCAAGGAGTATCAGCCTTTCAAGGGTGAAATAACCCGTAGAGTTAACGGTTCGCTCATCGCCTTAGAGGGTGGTAACGCCTACGCCTATGCCATAGACCATCTGCAGGATAGAGGTCGCTTCTTTATTGAACCCCAAGACCAGGTATATGCCGGTCAGGTGGTGGGTGAGCATGTGCACGACAACGACATTGTGATAAACGTATGCAAAGCCAAGCAGTTGACCAATGTTCGTGCCAGCGGAACAGATGAGAAGGCTCATATTATCCCTGCTACCATCTTCTCGCTGGAGGAAGCTCTGGAGTACATCAAGGAGGATGAGTACGTGGAGGTAACTCCCAAGAGCATGCGTATGCGCAAGGTAATCTTGGATCATCTGGAAAGAAAAAGAGCTAATAAATAGTTTAGAGTTGAGAGTTGAGAGTTGAGAGTTACGATAACCAATAACCGATAAACGTTAGAAATGGAACATATAATACCTATGTGGATGCTGATACCTTTTGTGTGTCAGCTTCTGTGCATAGCAATATTCCCGCTTACAAAAGTGGAACACTGGTGGGAAAAGAATATCCATAAACTGATGGTATCTTTCCTGCTGGGTGTCCCCGTTGCAGTATGGCTCTGTATGCATGGATTATCGCATGAGCTGGAGCATCAGATGATTTATGACTATGTGCCGTTTATCCTGCTGCTGATGGCGCTGTATGTGACCACGGGCGGCATTTGTATACAAGGTGACCTGAGGGCTACGCCACGGGTCAACTGCACCATTCTGGCGATAGGTTATCTGTTTGCTTCCTTTATGGGAACAACGGGTGCAGCCATGCTGCTTATCCGTTTGCTGCTGCAGACCAATAGCCAGCGTAAATACACCACCCACACGGTACTGTTCTTTATAGCTATGGTAGCCAACTGCGGCGGTATTCTTACTCCGTTAGGCGATCCCCCATTGTTCCTGCTCTTCCAGAAGGGAACACCCTTTGGCTGGTTCTTGGGAATGACCCCAGAGTGGTTGGCAACAGGACTGATGATGCTGGCCGTTTACTATACAATGGACAGCAAATTCTACAAGAAAGAATCGGAGGAGAGGATACAAGCGGATAAAGAAGAAGTGGAGAGGGTAACTTATACGGGTCTTATTAACCTGATATGGTTGGCATGCGTGGTTCTAAGCACCATGTTCATCAACAAGACCTACATCCCAGCTATGGGAGAGCCTGATGCTCCCTTCTATCTGAAATTACTCAGAGAGTGGACCTTTGTATTGATTATCATTCTATCCCTTGTGACAACAAAGAAGAAAGTCAGGAAGGACAATAATTATAATTGGACACCCATTCTGGAGGTTGCCTGTGTATTCTGCGGCATCTTTGCGACTATGATTCCTGCACTGATGTATCTAAAGCAGAATCCGTTGCCCATTACAGAACCCTGGCAGTTTGTTTATTGTACAGGATTCCTGTCGGCCTTCCTGGATAATGCACCCACGGCAATGGTGTTCCATACCACTGCCACCACGCTTGCAGACCCAGGATCCGCCAATCTGGTGGCAGGCGTAGCAGAGCCTTTGCTGCGAGCCATATCCATGGGCGCTGTATTCTTCGGTTCTTTGACATACATTGGCAACGGACCTAACTTTATGGTTAAGAGCATGGCCGAGCAGAGCGGTGTACGCATGCCCAGTTTCTTTACCTATATGTTTAAGTTCTCGCTTATTATCTGTCTGCCCATTTACATTCTGGTACAACTGATCTTCCTGTAGACAAACATGAATGTTATAGACATTATTAATAAAAGACAAGGTACGGCTTTCTCCTTTGAGGTGCTTCCACCGCTGAAGGGGACAGGAACACAGAATCTGTTCAGCACGATAGAGCAACTGCTGGAGTTTGATCCCCGATATGTGAACATTACCACGCATAGAAGCGAGTACGTATATTACGAGGTGGGCAACGGGTTGATGCAGCGTCAGCGTATCCGTCGCAGGCCTGGTACCATTGCCATTGCTGCATCCATCCAACAGAAATACGGGTTACATGTGGTACCTCATATCGTGTGCAGCGGAAATAACAGGGAAGATCTGGAGTATATGCTGCTGGACCTTCAGTTCCTGGGTGTAAACGATTTACTAGTGCTTAGAGGCGACAAAGCCAAAGAGGATGCCAGTTTTCAGCCAACAGGTGACGGCCCTTCTCATGCGACAGAACTGATAGAGCAGATTAACAAGTATAATGCCGGCCGGTTCTGGGATGGTTCTGTTATCAAGGTTCCAGGTGTTCCGTTCCAATACGGAGTAGCCTGCTACCCCGAGAAGCATGAGGAGGCCGCCAACCTGGAGGCCGACCTTCAGGTACTAAAGAAGAAAGCAGATATGGGTGCTCAGTATGCGGTAACGCAGCTTTTCTTCGACAACGAGAAGTATTTCCGTTTTGTGGAGATGGCGCGTGAGGCAGGCATCAATATACCTATCATACCAGGATTAAAACCATTGGCTAAGTTGAGCCAGCTTTCTGTTATCCCCAAGACATTTCATTGCGATCTGCCTTCCGACCTTTATGCTGAAGCTGTAAAATGCAAGACGGATGAGGAGATTAAGCAGGTGGGTATTGAATGGTGCGTAAAGCAATGCCGGGAGTTAATGCAGAAGGGGGCTCCCAGTCTGCACTTCTATACGGTAAGCGCCGTTGACAGCATAGCTCAGATTGCCAAACAGATATACTAAGGAACAAAAATGGCATACGGATTTCAGCAGGTAATAGCACAGCAGGGCGTTAAGGAGCATCTCTTGCAGATGGTGAGAGAGAATCAACTGCCTCATGCCCTTATGTTCTGTGGTCCTATGGGGGCAGGCAAGTTGCCCTTGGCATTGGCCTTTGCCCGTTATCTGCTGTGTACAGAACCTGCAGACGAGGATGCCTGTGGTGAGTGTACGGGATGTCGTATGCTGGACAACTGGGCTCATCCCGACCTACATTTTTCCTTCCCTGTATACAAGGGAAAGTCTTCAGACCATCCCATTTCTGATGATTTCCTGGAGGCATGGCGCAAACAGCTTTTGGAGAATCCGTATTTTGATACAGAAATATGGCTGAACGATATAAAAGCAGAAAACCAGCAGATAACTTTCTACGTACAGGAAAGTGATGCGCTTCAAAGAAAACTGGCACTGAAATCCAGTCAGGGAGGCAGAAAGGTGGTACTGATGTGGTTACCTGAGAAGATGAGTCAGGAAGTTGCCAACAAATTATTGAAACTGATAGAGGAACCACCCTTGCATACCTATTTCCTATTGGTAAGCGAAGACCCTGATATGGTGTTGGGCACCATACAGAGCAGGGTGCAGCGTATCAATGTGCCGTCGCTTACGGAGGAGGAAATAGCCAATGCACTGATGTCACTACATGCCGTACCAGAAGAGCTGGCTCAAAACATTGCTCATATTTCGCGAGGCAATTATACAGAAGCACTGAAACGCTTGGAAGCTGGTAATGAGCAACAGCAGTTCTTTGAACTTTTTGTTCAGTTGATGCGAAGCAGCTACATGAGAAACCTAAAGGAACTGCAGGCATGGACACAGAGCGTGAGAGAGTTGGGACGTGAACGCCAGAAGCGAATGCTGGAGTACTTCCAGCGTCTGCTGCGTGAGAATTTTATGTACAACTTCCACAAGGAAGAAATGAGCTATATGACAAAAGAAGAGGAGCAGTTCAGCCAGAAATTCTCTCCCTTCATAAACGAGACAAATGTAATAGGAATTATGGACGAGCTCTCTGATGCGCAGCGCGACATAGAACAGAACGTAAATGCGCAAATGGTATTCTTTGACTTCGCCCTTAAAATGATAATACTGTTAAAGAAATAATGGAATACAACTATAAATGCGGATGCAAGGGACGTGGTCTCTGCGCCAAAGGCAGCAATACGGGTCACTATGGACAGTTGAACACTTTCAACTATCTTGCTGACATCCCAGACAATCAAGAGGTTACAGACTTGGTGGAAGTCCAGTTTAAGAATACACGTAAGGGATACTTCCACAATGTCAACAACCTACCTTTGCAGAATGGCGACCTTGTGGCAGTAGAAGCAACAGCCGGCCATGATATAGGAACGGTGACTCTAACGGGTAAGCTGGTAGCTTTGCAGATTAAGAAGGCCAACCTGAAGAGTAACGAAGAAATAAGACGAATCTATCGTGTTGCACGTCCAAACGACTTAGAACGCTATGAGGCAGCCAAAGCTCGTGAGCATGAGACCATGATTAAGAGCCGTCAGATTGCCAAAGACCTGGGTTTGGAGATGAAGATTGGTGATGTAGAATATCAGGGTGACGGCAACAAAGCTATCTTCTATTACATTGCTGACGGACGTGTGGATTTCCGCCAACTCATCAAGGTACTGGCCGAAGAATTCCGTGTCCGCATAGAGATGAAGCAGATTGGTGCCCGTCAGGAAGCAGGACGTATTGGTGGATTCGGCCCTTGTGGCAGAGAACTCTGTTGTGCTACCTGGATGAAAAACTTTATAAGCGTTGGGACAGGCTCTGCCCGCTTCCAATACCTAAGCCTGAACCCCCAAAAGTTAGCTGGTCAGTGTGCCAAACTGAAATGCTGTATGAACTATGAGGTTGATCAGTATATAGAAGCAGGCCAAAAACTGCCGCAACGCGATGCAATACTAATTAGTGAAGAAGGCGAGCATTATCTCTTTAAGGCTGATGTGTTAAGTGGCATGGTAACCTATTCTACCGACAAACGATTGGCTGCAAATCTGGTTACTATTCCCGCAGAACGTGCCCTTGAGGTTTTAGCAATGAACCAAAAGGGGGAGAAACCCGTTACACTGGAAGAAGGTGGACATAAGGAAATAGAACGACCGGTTGACCTTGCCACCCAGGACGACTTGAATCGTTTCGACAAAAAGAAAAAGAAGAAAAAGAAGAAAAAATCATCTCACCGTAACAACGATGGTGAAGACAAAGCAGAATCTCCCTCATCTGAAAAAGAACCGCAGAATGCATAGGTGGGTAGGTTTTATTCTCATATATATACTTTTACTAGCCAGTTGCGACAGGAACACTTTGATGCATACCTACCAACCAGTAAAAGGGAATTGTTGGGATAGAACAGATACTTTGACCTTTAATCTTCCTGACCTAACCACAGATGACAACTGCAGTGTATTAGTGGGTCTAAGGGTTACGAACAGTTTCCCCTATGAGATGCTGATAATGGAAGTGGAACAAAATTATCAGAACCCTATGGGACACAGAGTGGACACCATAAGATACCATCTGGCTGATGAGAGTGGCGACTTCACTGAAAATGGCATCAATTATTTCCAATACGAGACACAGGGCCTACCCTTGGATTTGAAGAAAGGACAGACAGGCGAAATAAAAATACGCCATCTGATGCATAGAGAAATACTACCCGGCATCATGGATGTGGGCATTCATGTTATCCGTTAACGTTTCATTCTGTTGCGCCCTGCATCTATTCTCAGGAACACAAATAGCAGGATAGTGAAGCCCCACAGCGAGGAACCTCCATAACTGAAGAAGGGTAAAGGAATTCCTATCACGGGTGTCAGACCTAGTACCATTCCAACATTAATAAATACATGAAAGAGGAATACACTCATGACGCAGTAGCCATACACGCGACCAAAGGTATAGGGTTGTCGCTCCGCCAGATGAATCAGCCTTAATATTAGAACCAAGAAAAGAATCAACACCGCAGCGCACCCTACGAAACCTTCCTCCTCGCCTACAGTGCAGAAGATGAAGTCTGTATCCTGTTCTGGCACATACTTTAGCTTTGTCTGGGTACCATTAAGGAAGCCTTTCCCCTCCAAACCGCCAGAACCGATAGCGATTTTAGCCTGAATAACGTTGTAGCCGGCTCCTCTGGGATCGTCTTCCAAACCTAAAAGCACACGGATACGAGTCTGTTGGTGTGTCTTCATCACATTGTTCAACACAAAGTTGGCAGAATAGAAGAATGCAAGACTCCCCAAGGCAAACATAGCAATGTAGAAGTAGCGAATCATGTTGTCGCGCACGGCACGGTAAAGCAAGTATAGGATAGAAATCGCGCAAACACCCTGTAGAACCCACATCACATTGCACGGCATGATATAACGTGTGAATAAAAAGGCCAAGGTTGTGGCTAATGTCCCCCACCCCAGGATGTGCCATCCTTCTGCCTTGTTCTTGGTATATACCCACACCATTCCTACTGTGAAGAGTTGAACAAGTATGAGCACCAGCGTCTGTCCTAACGTCATCTGGGGTACTCCCATCAACGCTTCTTCCGAAAAACGCACACCAACCACAAAATATATTACAGCCGCAACACCTGAGAAAAGAATACTGCCAGGCATTCCTTCGCGATAAAGCATCAAGAAGAATGCACTATAAACCAGGGCACTTCCCGTCTCACGTTGTAATATTATCAGCACCATGGGCGTAACAATTAGGGCAACGCTTATAACGAAATCTTTCCATCGGCTCACATCAAACTCGTACGTACTCATCACTTTGGCCACACATAATGCTGTTCCAAACTTGGCAAACTCAGCTGGCTGGATGCTGAAACTACCTATTTTAATCCACGACATAGAACCTTTTATGTCATGGGCAAGGAAAGGCGTAACCGCCAACAACACGAGAAACCCTAAATAAATAATGTATGAGAGAGATTCTATCAGACGATCGTCAGTCATAAGTATCAGCGTACCCAAAATGAGCGATGTGCCAATCCATACAATCTGCATACCGCTTCGGGTGGAGAAATCGACAATGCTACCACCCTGATCCAGATCATAACTGGCACCGCATACGCTCATCCAACCCATAGCCAGTAGCATAAGGTAAATAAGTATAGTGAGCCAATCGATGGAGCTCAATAGGTTAGGTCCTTGGTTCTTTCTATTCAGATTCCGTTGCATTGTAATCTATTGGGGTAAAAAGATATTTATGTTCAAAGGCGCTTGCCTTCTGCATACTACTCTCCGAAAGGTGCCCGTTAATGTACTGTTCCATCATCAAAGCACCAATAGGAACACCGTATGTGGCTCCCCATGTTCCGTTCTCTACATAAACGCAAATAGCTATCTTGGGATTCTCACGAGGAGCGAATCCCATGAAAACGCTATGGTCTTGTCCGTGCGGATTCTGTGCCGTTCCCGTCTTTCCACATATTTCATACATACTGGTATTGGCGGTATGACAGGTTCCACCTAATACGGCCTGACGCATACCCTGCACCACATACTCGTAGTTCTTGCGCTCAACTTTTGTATAATGCTTTTTTGTAAACGTGGTATCAAGCGGCTGTCCCTGCACCTCTTTCACCACATGTGGAATAATATAGTATCCTCTGTTAGCTATGGTAGCGCCTAAATTGGCAATCTGGAGAGGAGTAAGATTAACCTCGCCCTGACCGATGGAAATACTGATAACGGTTAGTCCGGTCCAGTCGCCACGATAAGCCTTGTCGTAATAGGGCGCATTGGGTATCATACCTCTTTTCTCGCCAGGAAGGTCAATGCCCAACGTATAGCCAAATCCCATGGAAACCATGTAATCCTTCCAGGTAGTCATGGCATCCTGAACCGTTGAGTATTTCTTTCTATTCCCGAACATATGATACAGCCCCCAACAGAAATATCCGTTGCAGGATGTTGCTATAGCAGGAATTAGCGGAAGCGGTGACCCGTGTCCGTGACAACCAACAGTAAGGCCTCTGTTATGGAATCCGTGACTGCAAGGGTAAGCCGTTCCCGGATTTATAACACCTTCCTGAAGAAAAGTCAGTGCCTGACTGGTTTTGAAAGTTGAGCCAGGAGGATATTGTCCCATGATAGCTCGGTTCAGCAGAGGCTTATGCGGATCTTGACTTAGGAGTTTATGGCTCTTGCCACGCTGCCGGCCAACCATCATCTTAGGATCGAAGGTGGGACTTGATACCATGCAGAGGACCTCGCCCGTAGAAGGTTCTATGGCGACAATACTGCCCAACTTACCTTTCATTAATCTTTCGCCCAGCGCCTGTAACTTAATGTCGATGCTTAGTTTCAAGTTTCGTCCGGGCACAGGAGCTAAATCGAATTTCCCGTTCTGGTAATGTCCCTTGATACGACCTCGGGCATCCCTCAGCAGAATCTCAATGCCTTTCTCGCCACGCAAATCCTTCTCATAGCTACGTTCTACCCCCAATTTGCCGATATAGTCACCGCTTTGGTAGTAACTGTCGTTTTCTATATCCTGAGGATTCACCTCGCCCACATCACCCAGAATATGAGCAGCATAAGGGTGACGATACTGGCGTATGCTACGTTTCTGTATATAGAAGCCAGGGAAACGGAAAAGTTTCTCCTGGAAGCGGCTGAACTCCTCGGTAGAGAGCTGGCTCATAAAGAGTTGTTGGGTGAAACGGCTATATCCAGGGTTGCGCCAATGGTCTTTAATCTCCTCCATACGACGATCATACCACTCTCTGGTGATATGCAGACTCTGACATAAATCAAGCGTATCTACACCTATCTGTTCATTCATTATCACCATCACATCATAAGCGGGTTGGTTAAATACCAACAATTCTCCGTTACGATCGGTGATAACACCACGGGCAGGATATTGAATGCGACGCAGGAAAGCATTACTATCAGCATTCTTCTTGAAATCGTCACTTAGCAGTTGCAGCGTGAAGAGACGAATCAGATAAATCAGAATGATGAGGAATGCCACACCACCCAATATGTATTTCCTTTTTTCTAAGTCGTAATTGGCTGCCATATTGAGAGGGGGGCTGATTATTTCTTATTACGGAAAGATTCGAGGAAAAGGGCAAGCAGAACGCTGCTACCCCAACTTGCCACCATCAGCAAGGCGGCATCCGACATGTGGTAGAGAGAGAAACATTCCAAACCGAAATATACCAGATGGTGCATCAGGAAGATAATCATCACATACTTTACATAATTCCACGTCCCCATAGTCTGCATGGTAGGTGTGATATCCTCCGCAGCATCCCTGGGTGCCATTAAATTTAATAAAGTTGGCTGAATAAGAGCGGCAAATGTCATAGCACCGCTTGCTACTCCCGGGGTATTGGTAAAGATGTCAACCAGCATACCCGTACAGAAACCCCATAGCAGAACCGTTGCCTTTATGGTTCCCATGGGCATATAGAGCAATAAGACCACAAAGATAAGCGGAGTTCCGTAACCCATGATTTGCAGATGGTTGAACACCAACACCTGAAATGCCACTAACAGCAGCATAAGGACGAACCGTTTTAGTTGTGTAACTATCATTCCCTTCTGAGTGTATCTAATTCTTCCTTCATCTGATGCTTCAGCACACAAACGTTCTGTACATGGGCGATATCTGTGCTCATCTGTATTTCCAGCGAATAAGCCAGACCATCACCACTATTGTGTACCTGGGCCACTCTACCCAAAAAAATACCCGCAGGAAAAAGACTACTGAAGCCGCTCGTCTCCACTATATCACCGATTCGTGGATTTGCATGACGGGGTACATCATCCATTGAAACCTGTAACGGATTGCCTCCGTTCCATTTCATGTAACCAAAGTACTCTGTCCCCCTAAGTCGGCAACTAATACTGCTCCTGCTATTGAGGACAGATAACACGAGGGCATAGTGGGGAGTAACCTTGCTGACAATTCCCACCACACCGGTTCCGCTGATTACTCCCATCTCGGGCTCCACACCATCGTTGCTTCCCACATTGATAGTAATCAGATTATCACGCTGTTTGACACTATTCGAGATAACTTGTGCAGGTATCATCTCCATGTCTTTCAGCAAATCCAGTTGATATCGCTGGGTTACAGACGTATCCTTTTTTAACTCAGCAAGCTCATGGCGCAAAACATTCAGGTTGTTCTGTAATAATACGTTCTGGCGAACAAGATAGGCATTCTCTTTACCCAGATTCATATATTGCAGTCCCTTGGCTTCCCATTCCAGAACCTTCCCGGCAACAGTGTTGGCTTGAGTGAACCATACGCTACCCTGGTAGTGGTTGAACTTGAAAAGCATGAATCCACTGAGTACCTCCAAAAGCAGGAAAATAACCCAGTGGACATTTTGTGATATTCTGTCAAGTAGTTCTCGCAAATTACATTAAGAATGGGAATTCGTGAATATTCTTCAACGCAACGCCAGTACCCTTTGCCACACAATGCAGAGGGTCTTCTGCCACATGGAAGGGGATGTTTATCTTGTCAGTCAGACGTTTTGCAAGACCACGCAGGAGGGCACCTCCACCAGCCAGATAGATACCGTTCTTAACAATGTCGGCATAAAGTTCAGGCGGTGTCTCTTCCAAAGCACTCAGGATGGCAGCCTCTATCTTGGCAATGGTCTTCTCCAGACAATGAGCTATTTCCTGATAGCATACAGGAACCTCCATAGGCAGCGCTGTAATGCGGTTAGGGCCGTGAACTACATAATCTTCAGGAGCATCGTCGCCCAAATCGGCAAGAGCGGCACCCACGTGAATCTTAATACGTTCAGCCATGCGCTCACTTACCTTAACGTTGTGTTGGCGACCCATATATTCCTGAATATCAGCTGTCAGCACATCACCGGCAACACGCAGGCTCTTGTCGGCAACAATACCGCCAAGGCTGATCACCGCAATCTCAGTACTTCCGCCGCCTATATCCACAATCATATTTCCTTCAGGAGCCAGTACGTCAAGTCCGATACCAATAGCAGCAGCCATAGGTTCATAAATCAGGTAAACCTCACGACCGCCTGCATGCTCTGCGCTGTCTCTTACGGCACGCAGTTCCACCTCAGTACTGCCGCTGGGTACACCTATAACCATTCTCATGCTGGGCGAGAACAGACGATTTCCTGAATGTACCATCTTTATCAAACCACGCATCATCTGCTCACAAGCATTAAAGTTTGCTATCACGCCGTCACGCAGCGGGCGGATGGTCTGAATTTCCGGATTTGTTTTCTCGTACATCATTTTAGCCCTATCACCCACGGCAATCATACGCTCACTACGGCGATCCAAGGCTACTACACTGGGCTCGTCCACCACTATTCGGCCATCACTGATAATGATGGTGTTGGCGGTACCTAAGTCCATTGCAAGTTCTTTGCTAAGTGAAAACCACTTCATGTGTTATAATAGAAAATTGAGAATTGAAAATTGATAATTGGGCTTTAGGCTGATAGACTTTACTCAATAACCTATAACCTCTAACCTTTAATCTCTAACCAACAAACCAACTGTGGATGGCAGTATCATAATGGCTGCTTACGCCAAAGGCACGGGTAGCAAACCACTTGCGGTCTTCAATCTCACTCTGGGCACCCTTTTTCTGCAATAAATCCAACAATGGCTTGTATTCCGCCTTCGAAGGAACAATAATAACATCACGGAAGTTCTTGGCTGCAGCACGAATCAGGCTAATACCACCTATGTCAATCTTCTCGATGATATCTTCTGCACTTGCACCACTGGCAACCGTGTCCTCAAAGGGGTAGAGGTCAACTATTACCAGGTCAATGGCTGGGATTTCATACTGCTTCATCTGCTGCTGGTCGGACTCCAGTTCCCTGCGACCCAGAATACCACCGAATACCTTGGGATGAAGTGTCTTTACTCTACCACCCAATATGCTGGGGTATGTGGTTACATCCTCAACCTTCTGACATGGTATACCCAGGCTCTCAATGAAGGTCTGAGTACCACCGGTGCTCAACAATTCAACACCTTGCGCATTCAGAGTGCGCAGAATTTCCTCCAATCCGTCTTTGTGAAATACGGATACCAGAGCTCGCTGGATTTTTCTCGTTTCTGCCATATATAATGTTTGTTTATGCGTACGTGTATATAAAATGGAGTGCAAAAGTACATATTTTCTATCAATGAGCCACATTTTTCACCTCATTTTTTATTAAAAAACAGATTTTTTTATAACTTTGTCCCCCGTAATGAAAAAAACCATAGAAACAATAATGACCCGAAATTGCCGCTTATTCATTTTTTTTCCCATTTTCTTGATGTCACTTTTAGTATGTGCTCAGGAGGTAAAAAATCCCGTTTGGCCCCGCAATTGGCCCGACCCAACTATATGGAAGGCAGATGATGGACGCTATTATTGTATAGCTACCAATCCGCGACGCTGTTTGGTAAGCGACGATTTGTTTCAATGGCAAATTTCTGAGATCTCACCTATTGATAATTCCTCTTGGGAGACTATATCTGGTATTTCACGTAATTATTGGGCTCCCGATGTGGCAACAGTTAACGGCAAACGTCTCATGTACCTCACCTTATATAATAGTGCCGAGGACAGTAACATTGCCGTCCTGCAAGAAGTAGAACCATGCCAATTCCAATTCAAAGGAATCATTACCCGAGGAAAAGAAACGGGCATTGAGGATACTATTGATCCTGAAGTTATTACAGACCCCAAGACAGGAAAAGTGTGGCTCTTCTTTGGGTCAGTTGGTGGCATTCACCGTATTGAGCTTGCTGCAGACGGTCTTTCCCTGAAAGAAGGAGCCAAATATGAGCATGTAGCCGGCCTGACCGTTCATCAGTGCCCTGACCGTTCAAAAGTTTTTGAAGGCTCCTACCTTCATTACCACAAGGGGTACTGGTATCTGTTCGTCAGCTCAGGCTTCTTCGGTAATCATACTTACCAGTTACAGGTAGGGCGTAGCAAAAAACTTACAGGCAAATTTGTGAACAAGGAAGGCAAACCCATGGTAGAGGGTTATGCCACACCTGTCATACATAGTGATGAAGGGGATAATTTCTTTGGACCTGGCCATTGTGGCGAGATATTTACGGCATCTGACGGCAACGAATACATCTTCTATCACTGTCATGTACGTGAAAGCCGTCGTCCGGAACAACGTCCAATGTTTATGTCTCGCATCCAGTGGGGCAAAGACGGATGGCCTTATGTTGAAGGAGGTAAACCAGAGTAATGCAGACTGACGAGAAATCCATTATTCGTGGCCTTGTAGAAGGCACTGAGGATGCATACAGGTATGTGTTCAAGGTGTACTATGGACCTATGTGTATCCTGGCAGAGAGCATTCTCCTTGATGAATTTCTGGCGCAGGCTGCCGTTTCCGACGTTATCAGTCATCTTTATGAGGTGCGCAACGAGATTGTTATTCATTCCAATCTCAGAAGTTATCTGATGATGAGTACGCGTAACCACTGCCTTAACCTGCTTAACTCCAAGACTGTTCGCTCCGTACAAACTTTCAGTACGTTAGGCGAACAGGATGCACGCGAGGTTCTTTCTGGGCTCGACACAGTTACACCGCAAGGAAAACTGCTCGACAATGAATTGGAAGGGTTGATGCGCGATTGCATTGAGAATCTTCCCGAGCCTGTTAAAACAACTTTTATCAAGAGCCGTTTTCAGGACATGACCTATCGTCAGATAGGTGCTGAAGATGGTGTCAGTGCCAATACTGTTAAGGTTCGTATTCAGCAAGCGCTCAAGCTGATTGAACAGAGATTTTCAAAGTATTTAACCTTTTTAACAATTTTTATGGTATTGACCTGACACAGAAAGGTAATTAATTTGTCATATCTATGAAGTCATACATGAAAAATAGAATGAAAGACAAAAAAGATATATCATTACATATCATTGATTATCTTACGGGAGAAATCTCGCAAGAGGATGCTGATGCCCTCGCGCAATGGGTTAAGGAATCCGAAGAGAATGCCCGCCAGTTTGTACGCATGAAAGAGGTATGGATGGGTTCTTCTATCATTGAGAAAGCCTACGATGGAGAAGCCGCTTTCCTGCGTTTCAAAAGGCGTGTGCTTAATCGGTCTATTATACCTTATACTACATGGATGC
Organism: Bacteroidaceae bacterium; assembly: GCA_017445925.1. Taxonomy (GTDB): domain Bacteria; phylum Bacteroidota; class Bacteroidia; order Bacteroidales; family Bacteroidaceae; genus Physcousia. The sequence goes on from JAFSRW010000051.1 coordinate 93,973, forward strand.
AGCGTCACCAGTCAACAGTTCGCAATGCCATGTTGTGGGCTGCTGCTATTCTGTTCCCCATCCTGCTCACCTGCACAACCATCATGTACTACAATATTAGCAATTTGACTGATGGAGAGATGGTTGCTTCTACAGTAGCTGGTGAAACATCAACGCTGCAACTGCCCGACGGGACAAAGGTGATATTAAAGGAAAACTCCGAGCTATCCTATTCAACAAGCGACTTCGTACGTGGAAACCGTAATATAAAATTCCAGGGCTCTGCCTATTTCAGTGTTACGTCAGATGCCAGCCATCCTTTCCTGATTTCAACAGAGAAAGAGCAGGTACGCGTATTAGGAACTGAATTCTATCTGGTCAGCGAGAAAGGCAGTCACAAGGACCTCCTATCACTCGACAAAGGAATTGTGGAATTTACTGACAATAAGACTGGCGAAGTAGTACACATGAAAGCCGGCGATGAACTTGTTTACAACACGCTTACAGGCAACACCTATTGCAGAGCACGTACCGAGGACGAAGTTAAGTTGGCCCAGGAGACCAATAGGAGCAACTCCGTTTCCAAAGCTGTTTATGCCGAATTGGAACAGTTGGTAAGTGACCGTGGTGGAAATCATACTATTCAACTGAATGTAAGCAAGGGGCTTAAGGCAGGTCTTTATCAGGTGGAGATTGATTCTAACAATGAGATGGCTCGTTTTACACCAGCCAGAGATGCTGCTAAATTCTCTGGTGGAGACGGTAGTAAAGAACATCCGTATCTCATCAGCAACTCACGCCAGATGTGTAATATGAAGTCGGCTCTTACTCCTTATAAGATGACTTATTTTGCACTTACCAGCGATATCGACCTACAGAGTGTTGAGTGGATGCCTTTGAACGACAGAGCTGACGAATATTCTCTTTGGGTAACATTTGATGGTAATGGGCATGTAATCCGTAACCTTACTACTGCACGTACCTGTTATTATGGAAGCTTCTTTGGCGTATTATGTGGTGCTTGCAAGAATGTAGGTTTCGAGAATGTCAATATCTTCTGTACCGGCTACGGTGCTGGCGCGATAGCTGGCTATCTGGGACATTCAGCATATCCCAACGTATCTGTTATAGAAAACTGCTATGCTACAGGTAGAGTTAGCGGACAGGGTTATGCTGGAGGTCTTGTTGGCAACGTGGGCAGCAAGTCTATCCTCAACAATTGTTATTCCTCTGTAGATGTGAATAGCATCAGCAGCTATGCCGGAGGATTGGTTGGAAAGGTACGAGCCCCATTTGTTATGGAAGGCTGCTACAGCACCGGAAATGTATCCGGCCAGTATGCAGGAGGAGTAGTAGCTGGTGGTCAACTCAAGAGCACACCCCATGCCCGTTACCATAACGTTATTGCTCTCAATCCCAGTGTATATGGTTCGCTCCAGTCTTATGCCGTTATGCCTATTATTGATGGTGACACGCTGAATCATGTGTCACACTCATCCAACCTCTATCTCAACGGCAAGCGTCTGAGGAACGGCTTGTCAGACAGAGAGATAAAAGAACGGCTAAACGACATACGCAACGTTTGGTACAGTTCCAAAGTTAGGCAAACTGCCGAATAAAATCAATTTCATTTCTTTTTTTCTGCCCAAAAGTTTGGTGGAAAGCAGAAAAAGCCATACCTTTGCAACCGCAAACGCAAAAATGGCGGGATAGCTCAGCTGGTTAGAGCGTCGGATTCATAATCCGGAGGTCGTGGGATCGTGACCCACTCCCGCTACAGAAAAGAGATTTACGAGTAATCGCAAATCTCTTTTTTGTTGAATAAAAATCTATTGTTTTTTTTCATTTCAGAAAAAAATCATATCTTTGCCAACGTAAAAGCATAAATAACTGTGTTAACTAAATAATCAAGTAAGATGAGAAAGAGAATTACTTCCGTTTTCCTTACTACACTGCTAAGCATGGTAGGAATTAGTGCTTGGGCACAAGAGAGTGACCGGCTCTCGTTTGGCGTCATCTCCGATGTCCACTTCGAGAACAATGTTGGTGAGGGAGCTATGGTAAAGGTACCACAGGCTCTGAGAAACCTCACCTCTCATGGGGCGCTCGATGCCTTGGCTGTTGTTGGCGACCTTGCCAATGCTGGAAAAACTTCTGAATACCAGATGCTCACAAGTGTCTTTTCTGACAAGACTAACTTCACTAACCCCGTAGGAACGTTCCTTTTCCTGATGGGTAACCATGATAATATGGATGCCAACGGAACAGCGAACTACCAGAATGGACTGAAATCCTTCAATAACAATGAGTCTTATCCCTTGCATCAATACAAGGTTATCAAGGGCTATCCCTTCATCACCATCAGTATGCGCACCAGTTCCAGCAACGATACCAGTAGTGCCGCCACTGGCACTGCCGCCTATCCTCAGGATGTGGTAAATCAGTTGGAAGCTTGGTTGGAGCAGGCAAGCAAGGAATGCCCGGGCAAACCCATCTTTGTATTCACCCATGTTCCTCCACGCTGGTCGGTCTATGGTTCATGGCCGGAATATGAGTCGGGAAGCGCATGGGGTATGAAGGTGCTGAACCCTGTGCTCAACAAATACCCACAGGCAGTAGTGTTTGCCGGACACAGCCATTATCCTCTGGGCGACCCGCGAAGCATTCACCAGGGTGCCAACCCCAACTCAGAACGCAACAACTATTATACCGTTATCAATACGGCCAGCACTACCTATTCCGAGGTTAACCCAGGAGCCGTCAACGCAGGTATACATCCCGAAGGTTACGCCTATGTTACCGAAGGCTTGATTGTAAGCGAGCTGGAGAATGGCGATATCGATATCACCCGCTACGACACCTATCGCAACCTTGAAATCGGTGCTGAGCACTGGGTACTGAAGGCTCCCTTCGACGGTTCAAAGTTCGAATATGCCGACATCCGCGATGCCGATGACAATCCCAACAACAATCCCCTGAGGAAAGGTAAGTCGGCTCCCGTATTCACCAAGAGTGCTGAGATAACAGTAAAGCCTCTGGCCTACGAAGTCACCGCCTCGTTCCCGCAGGCTACGGATGACGAGTGCGTGTTCCGCTATCGCATCCGTCTCAGCAAGGACGGATTGGTGCTTTCCGAGAAATTCGTATTCTCACAATTCTACCTGAATCCTGATGCGCCCAAGACATTAAGCATTAATCTATCTAATCTTACTGCCGAAACAAAATACGAACTGGAAGTTGTGGCCCTCGACTCTTACGACAATGCCTCCGTACCACTTACCACAACCTTCAAGACCCTTGAAGCTACCGAAGGCAATACCGTTCCCGATGCGGACGGCCAATGGCAGTTCCAGGATACTGAGAACCTGCTAAAACCCACAACAGGCAACCTGTCCTTAACGCCTTGCATTGTTGGCAGCAAGAAGGTCGAAGTGGCTGAGAGCCTGGAAGATGCCGACATTCAGCCAACCGAAGGCCCCACCGCTGAGAACAAAGCCATTCTGGTCCCCAAAAACTCCGCTTTGAGGGTGAATCGTATTGCCGGCACTGCCACTCAGAACTACACCATTCTGATGGACATAAAAATGAAGGATGCCGTTTCTTACAACGGATTGCTCCAGACCAATCAAGGCAATACTAACGACGGCGACCTGTTTATTCACAATAACACCATCGGCATAAATGCCATGGGAGGATATTTTGGTGAAATCAAGGACGACACCTGGTATCGCATCGTCATGCTGAACCGCGACGATAAGGTCTTCGTCTATGTAGATGGAGAGAAAGTCATTGAAAAGGCAACCACAGATTTACGTTGGGAACTTGACCCATGGGGATTCTATCTCTTCTGCGACGAAGACGGCGAGATGACCGCTACCGAAGTGTCCGAGATAGCCTTCTGGGAGAAAGCTCTCTCAGAAAATCAGGTGAGAAGCCTCTCCGGACTTGACCCATACGACGATGGGCAGCAAGACCCCTACCTCACCGTTAAGACCCCAAGCGTCAGACTGGTAAACGAGCAGGACTTCTCCATCACAATAGATGCCAATGTCCCTTTTACATTCGAGCTCCCCGATTGGATTGAGCCCGTCGATGTAACACCTTTCCTGGGTGTGAGAGCATATACCTTCCGCGCAAAGACCGATGTGCAGAACGAACGTTGCGAGGGCACCATTAAGGTCGTAAGCGAAGAGGCTGGCACACACGATGTTGAGGTTGTGGTATTCATGGGCGATGATATCCCCGAAGTACTGGGTTCCTGGACTTTCGACGATGCAAATAATCTTCTGGACGGAGGCACCTTTCCCTCTATACTACAGGGAGCTTTTAAGGGCAGCGAAGGCCCGGAGAAGAACTCCGACCTCGCATCCATCGGGATTAACCCCGTAGCAGGTCCTGTGGAGGATAACGGAGCCATCAGCGTCCCTAAGGATGCCTATCTCTGGTTTACGCCCAATGCCGACACAGATGTCCTTCAAGACTACACCTTTCTCATCGATATAAAGCCCGCCGACCTGACCGGCTACAAGGCCATCTTTCAACACGACGTTACAAATCAGGAAGATGCCGGACTTTTTATCAAGAATAACCAAGTAGGACGTGGTGGTTCTATCGGATATGTAGGTAACCTGCAACTCGACAAGTGGTATCGTTTGCTGTTTGTGGTTAAGAACAACCGTGCCACCCTTTATCTCGACGGCGAAAAAGTAGGCGAGTCCTCCTCCCAACAAGAGTATTGGACCATCACCAACGAAGCCCTCCTCTTTGCCGATGAAAACGGCGAGGAGGGATTGGTCGATATCGCCGGAATGCGTTTCTGGGACCTTCCCCTTTCCCCTACTCAGGCCAAGAGGCTCGGTGATGTCTATAAGGATGTAGAGGAATACTTCGCAGTACAGACCTCTGGTGTGCGCCTCCTTGAGAAAACCGACTTTACCATCTCTGTCAACTCCAATGTTCCCTTTACCTTCGACTTTCCCGAATGGATAGAGCCCGTCGATACCGCATTCGTCAGTGGCGAAAAGGAATACAAGTTCCGTGCCACACCTCTGGAAGAGGCTGGTCGCCGAAGCGCCATCATCGAGGTCAATGCAGAATACTTCCCCCTACAGGAAGTGAATGTTCTACAAATCAAGGTGGGCGAGGAACTGCCCGAGAGTACAGGTAACTGGACGTTCGACGATCCCTCTCACCTCATGGACGGCACAGGTTCCGCAACCATAAAGGCAGCATTTAAGACCGAGAACGGTCCGCAGACCACCGAAGACCCCTCAGAGGCTGGAATAGAAACCGTAGAAGGACCTACAGACGATAATAAAGCCATAACCATGCCTGTACCAGGTTACCTCATGCTAACCAATAATACAGGCTTCGCCGAGCTTACAGACTACAGCATTATGTTTGATGTAAGACCCCTGACGCTGGATGGCTATCGTGCACTCTTACAGACCAATCCGCTTAATACCACCGACGGATGCTTGTTTATTAAGAATGGAGCTGTTGGCCTGAACAACAATGGATTAGGCTATCATGGCATCATGCAAGACGGTAAATGGCACCGCATCGTCTTTGTTGTTAAGGAAGGCTTTGCCTTTACCTATCTGGACGGGAAGAGAGTGGGCCAAAGCACCGTGGCCGACCTCACCCTATGGACCCTACGCCCCGATGCGCTTCTTTTTGCCGACGATAACGACGAGGACGGCTATAACGAAGTTGCCGAGGTAGGCTTCTGGGATGTTCCTCTAACCGACGAGCACGTAGCACTTCTAGGCGATGTACAGCAGGGTTGGATTGACGACCCCATGGAAGACCCCATTAGCGTATGGACCTTCGATGATAAGACCGACCTTCTGGCAGGCACAGGAACCGCCACCCTGCGAGGTGCAGTCAAAGGCGAAGACGGTTACCCTGTAGCCACAGATGACCTTGCTGCAGCCGGCATTGTTCCTACAGCAGGACCTACAGACGACAATAAAGCCATTACCGTTCCTGTCGACACCTATCTGCAGTTCTTGCACAATCAGGAGGACGATCAGTCAACCTTCACCTTTATGATGGACATCCATCCCAAGGACGTTACCATTTACAATGCACTCTTCCAGAGCCAAGCCCTGAACAATAAGGATGCCAGCCTCTTCATCAGCCCGCAGCAGAAACTGGGCATCAACTCAAGCGGATTGGGCTATGGCGGAACCATAGTCGAAGGAAAATGGCACCGCATCGTCTTTGTCGTTGATAACTACAGCATTTCCACTTATCTCGACGGAGACAGGATTGGCACCTCCTCCTCAGGCAATTCCGACAAGTGGGTACTTCACGATGTGGCCTATTTCTTTGCCGACGATAATGGCGAGGAAGGAATTGTGGACATTGCCGAGCTCCGTTATTGGGATGTAGCTCTTGCCGCCATACACGTTGAGAAACTGGGTACCATAGAGGAAGACCCCGATGCCATTAGGACTATTGATAGTGCTTCAACCTCCATGTTCAATGGTCAATCAGACAACATCTACGACCTCACAGGCCGCAAACTCAATGTTCAATGTTCAATGTTCAATGGATTAAAGAAAGGTCTTTATATCGTTAACGGTAAAAAAGTGCTTGTGAAGTAACGCCTGTAATCATTAATGAAAAGAAGTCTGATTTTCTTGGGTTTGATTGCGGTCTTCTATGCAGTCTTTCCCCTCAGCTTGTGTGCCGAAAAACCATTCGTGCAAAGGGTTAATTCCGTTCTTTTGGATGGTTACATCGGGCAAAAATACAACCAATGTCTGGAACGACGTGTCAAGACGGAGAATCTGGACACCCTGATTAGTGTGTTCCGTGTACAGGACGAGGTAAACAATGCCTGGGGCTCAGAGTTCTGGGGGAAATGGGTGCAGGGCGCTATAGGAATGTACCGTTATACACATGACGAACAGCTGTACAACATTATTCAGCAGGCACAGGAAAGACTGATAGCTTGTCAACTGCCCAACGGATATATAGGAGATTATGATGAAGAGCATCAGTTGGCAGGCTGGGATGTATGGGGCCGTAAATATACCATCTTGGGATTGCTGAAGTGGTACCACGAGACGGGGTATAAGCCTTCGCTGCAGGCTGCCATACGATTGCTTGACTACACCCTCACACAGATAGGGCCGGGCAAGAAGAGCATTATTCAGTGTGGGTACTACATGGGAATGCCTCCATGTAGCATATTGGAGCCAGTGATGATGATGTATCAGACAACGCACAATGAACGCTATCTGCAGTTTGCCAAGTATATAGTGGAAGAAATTGAGAGCCCACACGGTCCACGCCTTATTGCCAAAGCCGATGAGCCGGTTGGGAAGCGCTTCCCACTCTCAAGTCTTAGCGATTGGTGGAGCGCCAAGAATGGACAGAAGGCATACGAGATGATGTCGTGCTACATAGGTATGCTGGAGCTTTTCCGCGAAACAGGTGACAATCAGTTGCTCCAAGCGGCCCAGAAAGCCTACCAACACATCGCTGCAGAAGAAATAAACATCTGTGGCTCAGGGGCCTCTTATGAATGCTGGTATGGTGGCAAGTCACAGCAAGAACGAGTGGCCATGCATACGATGGAAACGTGCGTCACCTTTACTTGGATGCAGTTCTGCGAACGCCTGCTGGAGTTTACGGGCGACCCTATTTATGTTGATCAGATAGAACGTACCCTATATAATGCTCTCTTGGCAAGCATGAAGGTGGACGGTTCTCAGATTGTGAAATACACGCCCTTAGAGGGTTATCGGCATGAGGGAGAACACCAATGCAACTTGCCTATTAACTGCTGCAATGCCAACGGGACACGTGCCTTCGCTATGATTCCACGTGTGCAGTATCGTCTGCCGAAGAAAGGCCGGTTAGATGTAAACCTGTACATTCCATCTACCGCTCAGGTACAAATGGGCAAAAATCTTGTTACCATAGAACAGGAAACCTCATACCCTCGTCAGGATTACGTAAATATCACCATCCAACCCACACGGCAGGAAGCATTTACCTTGGCACTCCGCATTCCTGCATGGAGTCAGCACAACACAGTGGAGATAAACGGGGAACCTGTTATGGGTATTAAGAGCGGAAGCTATCAGCTGATTAACCGCACGTGGAAAGCAGGCGACCGCGTGACCTTGCATCTTGATCTGACAGCCCGTCTACAAAAGCTTAACAACATGCAGGCTATAGAGCGTGGACCCATTGTTTTAGCTCGCGACAGCCGTTTCCGCGACGGATACGTGGATGAGAACTGCGTCATTCCCACACACGACGGGAATATTGTAGACTTGGAACCCATAGATGCTCCTAAGGACATTTGGATGGCATTCCGTCTAAAGATGCTACGGGGAGCATACGCCGAGCAGGAGATAGACAAGGAAGTTACACACTTCTGCGATTTTGCCTCAGCAGGAAACACGTGGGACAAGAACGAACGTTACCGGGTCTGGCTGCCTCGCACCCTAAATGTCCGCTTTGATTAAACAGCAAAATGATTTCATGAATCAGATACACCAGCACTTAAAGCGTGCTCTTTGACCCCCGTTTCATAGTTCTCTTGTTTCCAAGCAGAAAGTTTCTGGTGTGAAAGGTTTTAGTCCGTCTCATAGTTCTCAATACATTTTTGGGGATAAAAAAGAGGATGTGCCCATTATTTGAGCACACCCTCTTCTTTGGGTTAGCGGTTAGCGAAGCCAAAGGCCAACAGCCAACAGCCAAGGCTGCGATTAAGCGAGAGCAAAATGATGCTTGCATCAATTATGCTGAGTGTGAGCAGGCTCGACCGAAGGTCAAAGTTCTTAAACGGTTAACGTTAGGGTTAGCGTTAAGGTTGATTACCTCATACAGCTGGTTGTACCCAGTGCGGTAATGATAGAAGCAATAATGCTTGCTACAAGGTGAAGTATAGTCTTCCAAGTCTCTTTTTTCATATAGCTTAGTAGTTTAATAGGTTAATAGCTTTTTTTGAGAAGTTAAAGAAGTTAAAGGAGTTATCGGCCTTGCGGCCTGAGAAGTTAAAGCCGATAGTTATACACGTGTAATGGTAATGGCTTAACTACTTAACTTCCGAATTCTTAACTACTGAAATTAATTTTCAACTTTCAA
>JAFSRW010000052.1 GCA_017445925.1 Bacteroidaceae bacterium
AACTGTCATCTGTCATCCGTCATCGATATTTGGAAAAAACTTGCTGAAAAGAAACTGTATTTCTGTATCCGTATCCAACGCCAAAATTAAACTGAGATCTGAGATAACTGAGATAGCCAAAGAGAAATATTTTGACATTATACAAACACCCCAAAAGAAGCAAATATGCTCTTTAGCATAAGAATTTTTACTGCCACGTTAGGCGGCAAAAATTCTCTAACTAGGGAGAAAGTTTTTCCTAACGTGGCAGTAAATAAGGGACAATGAAGGCTTCTAAAAAAATATTTACACATTCAGGCTCCAACTGAAGCCGTCCTTTGTATCCTTAACCTCGAAGCCTAAGGCTGCAAGGTCATCACGTATCTTATCGCTGAGCGCCCAGTTCTTTTCGGCCTTTGCCTGCTGACGCTGCTCTAAGAGCATGTTCACGACGGCACCGAAGGCATCCTCTCGGGCCTTGTTGCTATTGCCGGTATCTTCCTTCAGACCTAAGATATCGAAGGTAAAGGTGCTGAACAGCTGCAACAGCGCTTCTGCCACTTCGGGCTTGATGCTGGCCTTCTTGTCGATTAGGGTATTGATAACGCGGCAGGCGTCGAACAGGTTGCTGATAACGATAGGTGTGTTCAGGTCGTCGTTCATTGCCTCGTAGAGCTTCACGCGCAGTTCGTCCACGTACTGCTGCTCAATCCAAGGCATTCCCTTTACCTTCTGACCTTCCTGCAGACGCTTCAGGTTCTTGTAACCTTCCATCAGTCGGGCAAAGCCTTTCTCGGAAGCCTTCAGGGCCTCGTTGCCGAAGTCCACTGTGCTGCGATAGTGAGCCTGTAAGATAAAGAAACGGATGGTCATGGGGCTGTAAGCCTGCTGCAACAGAGGATGGCTGCCATCGAAGAACTGTGGCAGGGTGATGAAGTTGTTGTATGACTTACCCATCTTCTTTCCGTCGATGGTAATCATATTGTTGTGCATCCAGTAGTGAACCATCTGGTCGCCCTGACTGGCCACAGCCTGTGCAATCTCACATTCGTGATGGGGGAAGATCAGGTCCATACCACCACCATGAATATCGAAGTGGTTGCCTAAGTATTTACGTCCCATAGCCGTACACTCGCAATGCCAACCGGGGAATCCGTCGCTCCACTGGCTCTTCCAGCGCATGATATGTTCGGGCTGAGCAGCCTTCCATAAGGCAAAGTCGGCCTGATTCTTCTTCTCGCCCACACCTGCCAAATCACGACTGGCATCCTTGACGTTTTCCAAGTCGCGACCTGAAAGTATACCGTACTTATGGTCCTTGTTGTATTTCTCTACATCGAAATAGACACTACCATTGCTCTCGTAGGCATAGCCGTTCTTCAGAATCTGGTTTACCAACTCCTGCTGCTCCATGATGTGGCCTGTGGCGTGGGGCTCGATACTGGGAGGCAGACAGTTCAGCGCTGCCATAGCATCGTGGAAACGGTTGGTGTAGTACTGAGCCACCTCCATAGGTTCCAACTGCTCCAAGCGGGCCTTCTTGGCAATCTTATCCTCACCCTCGTCAGCATCATGTTCCAGGTGGCCCACATCCGTAATGTTACGCACGTAACGCACCTTGTAGCCAATATGCTGCAGGTAGCGGAAAAGAATATCGAAAGTGATAGCTGGGCGGGCATGACCAAGGTGGGCATCACCGTAAACGGTGGGGCCGCACACATACATACCTACTCTGCCAGGGGTAAGCGGACGGAAGAGTTCCTTCTGTCTGCTCAACGTGTTATAGATGAATAATGCTTGTTCCATACCTTGTATAATGAATTTCAGGGTGCAAAGATAGTGCAAACCGAGCTAAACACAAAATAAATGATTTATTTTTATTTCTGAGATGCCGCCTATCTTAGACTTTAGCTGTTAATACAAGACTTTCTTACCATTAATAATGTTTATACCCTTCTGAACCTTGCTCAAACGCTGACCGCTAAGGTTGTATATTTCTCCCCTCCTTAACAGGGAGGGGTCGGGGGTGAGTCCGTTAATTGAGCCGATGCCTGTTTCCTTTTCTACACAATAGTCATCGAATTCGGCAAATTGGTCTGCTGTCAGCACAAGCCAATGTTGTTTGGTATTCTTGTCTGAGGCATCAAAGCTGGCTCCGCTCAGGGCAGTTTTGCTTTTAACTGTCAAAGCCATTTTTTTGATAGTAATCCAATATGATGAAGTGTTAAGTTTCCCTTTCTTGAAGTTTGTTCTCGAAGGCAGCAGTTGCACCTGTTCTATAGTAGTGGGTGAGGTGCGGGCGACAGTTTTATACGTTTGGCCGGAACAGGAAAGAAGTTTCCCAGTGCCCACATTTCGCAGCACATAGTAGGCCGTCTTGGCATCGTAAATGATATTCCAAGCAAAGCTGTCGTTCTCCAGAGCCTCAGCTGCCCTTACTTCTTTCTGCGTCAGGGCACCGTTCTCTGTTACGGTAAGGAGCGAAGTCTCATTGCCTAAGTCGTCAGTGGTCTTGATGTAGTATTTTGTTTCATCCTCTTGCTCAAAGGTATAGGCAGGTGAAGCGAATCCTACTGAAGAAGAACAGATCAGTCCATCCTGATGCAAAGCATGGGTGATGAGTACATTACCATAATATAATAATGTATTCTCAGGATTGTAGGTGTCCTCATGTGCTCCGTTTATTCCGTAGTTAGGCCCGCTGTATGACGATTTCGGCCACATGTGCGTATCATCGCCATTCATATAGGCCGTCTTGTCCTTGTTCAGGAACCTTATCATTTGTGTGGCACGTGGCCCTAACCATTTGCCTCGGTTTCCATCAGCACGATAGTTACTGTCCCACCAGATATCGCTCGTGCCCACACCCACACCATGATTGGTTTCATGCAATACGGTACCAGTTTGCTGATAAGACGAATTGGCCCCCACGCGCATCCATCCTCCATAAGAGCAGTCGGCTGTTGGTGTGCCTGCACTATAGTGTACGCTTAGGTTGATGCCTTTCACAGAAGACAGATTGTTGTACAGCCATTTTATTTCCTCTATAGCAGAGGCTATACGGTAATTCTCCTCCGTGCTGCCGCCATTGTCGTAATCGGCCGTTACCGTTCCCTTGGGAAGGGTAGGAGCTTTTATGATATCACCGTATGCCAAAACGTACTTGTTGGTCAGTACGTATGGCCGGACATAATACATGGTGCCTGGCTGTAGTTTTTCCATCCGATAGATTTCTCCATTAGATGAGAAATAATGTGTGGAGCGATTGTCAAAGATAGTAGGTTCTGGGGTTGTACTCCAGCAAAAGCCTTTTTCCAGTACGCCTCCTGAGCCCGATGTCATACGACCCAACAGTACTGTAGCTCCAGCAGCCACAAACTTATTGGTGGTTATCTTTGGAACTGTACCTGTGGCGTTCAGTATGCGATAGTTCAGGGTGGCATCGCTCAGGCTTTTTGCTATAGAGTCAATCTTCTCGTTACTGCCTGACTCCATCAGCTCCTTTGCTCCGTTGATAGCTGCGCTCAGGTCTTCGGCTCCTTCGCCTTCGCCCAGCACTTCTGTGCCCGTTTCAACCAACTTTTGCAGTTCGGCATATTCCGCTTCTATGTTGGTATCTAAAAGTGTCAACCTTACGTTGTCGATTGACGCCCAATTGGCATTTGTGGAAGTCACCTTAAATCCTATGCGTGTTACACCCTGCAATACAGTAAAGGTTACGCTGTAGTCCTTGCTCTCCGTCACCGTCACCGTTTCATCGTTAGCATAAAGGACAGCTCCTGTGCATGCTTCTATCTTACCTGACTGCTGAATATTCTGACATCCAGCTGTCAGCGTATAGGTTCCTGCTGGCAGATACAGGTCCTGACTAATCTCAACATTGGGAATCTTTCCTCCCGAAGTTACCCAGCGCTCCATATAAATCTTGCCGTGTTTTTGGTCGAAACTGGAGTTGGTTGAATAGTAAAATCCGTTATTTATCCATCCTGCGAAGCGAGCTTCGTAGTCAGGATTTTCAACATAGGTGTTTGTTACGCTCTTGTCTGCCATTACGCCCAAAGTACTCAGCAGAAAGATACATGAGAATAAAACTTTTTTCATAGTGTTCGTTCCTGATTTTCTGATTATTTCAGTTGCTCCAATGCTCTGCATAGCTGGTCAGGGCAAGAAGTTCCCTTTGTCCCACAGCGTATACCATCCAGAAGTTCAATGACTTCATCGATTTTCTTTCCCTTCACCAACTGGCAGATACCCTGCAAGTTGCCATTGCATCCTCCTAAGAAGTAAACCTGTTGGATGACATTGTTATCGTCGGCTGTCACATCTATCAACTGTGAGCAAGTGCCGTGCGTTTTGTATTGAATATGTTTCATATCAGCAATATCTTTTTATGTAAACCATGATTTAACCAATTTTCATTTCCGATTTAGAATAAAGAAAGTAAGGGGGCTTCACAGCTCCCTTACCCTCTAAAACTAAACCTTAACTATGAAAAAATCTAATGTTAGCGCAAAAGTCGTGATAATTAAGCAATTTGCCAAGAAAAAAAAGCAGAAAGATGCACATATTTACAATTTTTAACTTAATTATGGTTTCTGAGAAGGTTTTTCTAAAGAAAAAGAGGTGAAATATGGCAAAAAGGTTGTAACTTTGCAGCGCGAAATGCGCTTTCGGTACTGAATGAAGAAATTACTGATTGAAACATACGGCTGCCAGATGAACGTAGCCGATAGTGAAGTCGTGGCCAGCGTTATGGTTATGGCTGGCTATGAGATGACGGATAACATGGATGAGGCGGATGCCGTTTTCCTGAATACCTGTTCTGTTAGAGATAATGCAGAGCAGAAGATAATCAGTCGACTTGAATTCCTTTACAGCCTTCAGAAGAAGGGCCGCAAAATAATTATTGGCGTGCTGGGTTGCATGGCCGAACGTGTAAAAGAAGACCTTATAGAGAAATATCACGCAGACATTGTTGTTGGTCCGGATGCCTATATGTCTCTGCCCGACCTGATTGCTCAGGTGGAATGCGGACACAAGGCCATCAACGTAGAGCTTTCTACTACAGAAACTTATAAGGATATTATTCCCCAGCGTATCTGCGGCACGCACATAGGAGGTTTTGTTACTATTATGCGTGGATGCAACAATTTCTGTCATTACTGTATTGTACCGTATACCAGAGGGCGCGAGAGAAGTCGTGATGTGGAAAGTATTCTGCGCGAATGTCGCGATTTGGCCGACAGGGGCTTTAAGGAGGTTACGTTACTGGGACAGAATGTGAATTCATATCGCCTTCCGGACAATCCGGAAATTCCGGGATTTCCGGAGTTGTTGAGGCGTGTGGCACGCGCCGTTCCTGAGATGAGGGTGAGGTTTACCACATCGCATCCCAAGGATATGAGTGACGAGACCTTGCGTGTGATTGCCGAGGAACCAAACATCTGCCACCACATACATCTGCCTGTTCAAAGCGGAAGCAACAGGATTCTGAAACTGATGAATCGTAAATATACACGCGAGTGGTATCTGGACCGTGTGGCAGCTATCCGCAGGATTATCCCCGATTGCGCCATCAGCACAGATATCTTTGTGGGGTACAGCAGCGAAACAGAAGAGGATCACCAGCAGAGCTTAAGTCTGATGCGTGAATGTCAATACGACAGCGCCTTTATGTTTAAGTACAGCGAACGCCCTGGCACCTACGCAAGCAAGCATCTGCCCGATGATATTCCTGAGGAAGTGAAGGTGCGCCGCTTGAACGAACTCATAGCCCTACAAAACGAACTCTCTGCTGAGAGCAACAAACGCTGCATAGGAAAGGAGTTTGACGTACTATTGGAAGGCGTAAGCAAACGCAGCAAAGACCAACTGTTTGGTCGGACCGGCCAAAATAAGGTGGTTATCATAGACCGCGACACTCACCACATAGGTGAAACAGTGCGTGTAATGATTACCGAGAGTAGCAGCGCTACGCTGAAAGGGAAAGTGGTGTCTTAGTTGACAGTTGATAGTTGAAAATTGAAAATTAACGTGAATAGCAAGAAAAGGAAGACAACGACTTGGAGGATACTGGCACTCATCAATACCATTGTTACAACTATGGTGCTGATATTGCTGGGAATGGTGATTCTGCTGACGCTTACCGCCAATGAGGTGGGCGACTCTGTAAAGGAGAATCTGGTAGTGACTGTGGTACTTCAGGAAGACGTTCCCACAGAAGATGCCCAGAAACTGCAGAAGAAACTTTGCGCCAAGCCGTATGTGAACAGCATAGAATATGTAAGCAAGGAACAGGCATTGAAGGAGCATGTGGAGAGTATGGGTATCGACCCTTCAGAATTCCTGGAAGCCAACCCATTCCCCATCTCTATGGAAATAAGCATGAAAGCTGAGTATTCCAACAACGACAGCCTGCTGTGGATAGAGAAGGAACTGGAAGAGATTCCGCAAGTGGATGAAGTAGCATACCAAAAGGATTTGGTGGAGAATCTGAATCGCAACCTTACATACGCATCGCTGGTTCTGTTAGGTATAGCTGTGTTATTAATTATTGTTTCGCTGAGCCTTATTTACCTGACTGTCCAACTGATTGTGTACAACCACAGGTTCATTATTCACACCATGAAATTGGTGGGAGCCAAGTGGAGCTACATTCGCAGACCATTCCTGATTAACAGCTTCTGGATAGGACTGATTTCTGCCATCTTAGCTGATGCTGTGCTCTTAGGTTTGATTCTGTGGGCTGCTAAGTACGATGAGGGCATCATGCAATACATAACTCAAAAGAACTTGCTTATTGTAGGTGGAAGCGTGCTGGCAGTAGGTCTGCTGATTACTGTAGTATGCACCTATGTGTCTGTAACTCAGCAGTTGTATAAGAAAACAAGAAGACTTTATTAAGTTGATAGTTGAAAATTAAAGATATGAATAATTTTGCATTTACAAAGACAAATTACATTCTGCTTGCCATAGGAATGGCCATAGTTATAGTAGGACTGATTCTGATGGCTGGTGAAGGAAGTCATGAGGGTGTTTTCAATGCTGACATCTTTAGCGCTCGTCGCATTAAAGTGGCTCCACTGGTCAGTTTGGCAGGATTCGTCTTCATTATGGTGGCCATTATGTACAGGTCAAAGGCAGAAAGGAAGAACGTTGAAAATAAGAAAGACTAAGCGTTATGAGTGACCTTCAAGCATTTTTGCTGGGACTGATACAAGGCCTTACAGAATACCTGCCCGTAAGTAGCAGCGGCCATCTGGAGATTGGAAAGATGCTGTTGAGCATAGATCCAGAAGCTGGCGGACTACAATTTGACATTATAGTTCACATAGCCACCGTAATGGCTACAATAGTAATCCTAATGAAGGAGATTTCATGGATTCTGAAGGGAATGTTCAAGTTTGAATGGAACGACGAGACAAAGTATGCGCTCAACATCATCATCTCGATGATTCCGGTCGGTATCGTAGGTCTTTTCTTCAAAGACAACATAGAGGCACTTTATGCCAACGACCATGTGCGTACTATGGTGGTTGGTGTCTGCCTGCTGATAACAGCGGCATTACTCACGCTTACACATTTCTATAAAGCCAACGAAAAGGAGAACATTTCGCCCCTACATTCCTTTATAATAGGTATAGCTCAGGCTGTAGCGGTTTTGCCTGGTTTGAGCAGAAGTGGCAGTACCATCGCCACAGGATTGCTGTTGGGCAACAAGAAAGAAAGGCTGGCTCAGTTCTCTTTCCTGATGGTGATTCCACCCATCTTGGGAGAGGCATTGCTGGACGCTAAGCATTTCATTTCTCCCAGTGCAGAATATCTGGCTGAACATGGGGCTTCTACATCCCTCTCTACATCGGCTATGGTAATAGGCTTTCTGGCAGCATTCGTATCAGGCTGCTTTGCCTGCAAGTGGATGATATCCATTGTTAAGAGATGTAAACTTATATACTTTGGTATCTATTGTGCCATAGCAGGTATTTTGGTGCTGATTTTGGGGTAAGAGAGTGAAAAAGTGAAGAATGAAAGTTACCAAATGGTAAACGGTAAACGGTAAACGGTAAACAGTAAACGGTAAACAGTAAACGGTAAACGGTAAACAGTAAACGGTAAACCAAAATGAACTTCCAAGCCGGAGAAATATTATACTTCGATAAGCCACTCCACTGGACTAGCTTCAATCTGGTAGCAAAAGTACGTAGTGCTTTATGCCACAAGATAGGAGTGAAGAAACTGAAGGTGGGACATGCAGGCACGTTGGACCCTTTGGCTACAGGAGTTGTTACCATCTGCACAGGAAAAGCTACCAAGCGGATTGATGAGTTGCAATCCCACACCAAAGAATATGTGGCAACATTGCAATTGGGAGCAACCACCCCGTCATTCGACTTGGAAACAAATATCGATTCCACTTTCCCCACAGCGCATATCACAGAACAAAAAGTAAGAGAGATTCTTACGCAGTTTCTGGGAAAGATAGAACAGGTGCCGCCAGCTTTCTCGGCCTGCAAAATAGATGGACATCGTGCCTACAACCTGGCCCGCAAAGGAAAAGAGGTACAATTAAAAGCCAAGATTCTGGTCATAGACGAGATAGAACTGCAAAACTTCGATTCTGAGTCCATGCAGATAACCATCAGGGTAGTATGCAGCAAAGGAACCTACATCAGGGCGCTGGCCAGAGACATAGGAACTGCACTGCAGAGTGGCGCTCACTTAATAGCATTACGCAGAACGCGAGTAGGAGATATCAGAGTTGAGGATTGCATGAAGATGGAAGATTTCTCCGAATGGCTGGAGAAACAAGAAATAGAAACAGAGTCAGAAAACGATTAAAAGAAACACTTACGAAATAATCTCATGAAGCTATCACAATTCAAGTACAAACTAACTGACGAAAGAATTGCTCAAGAACCAACCCCATTCCGTGATGATTGTCGACTGATGGTGGTGCATGCCAAAAGCAAATACTTTGAGCACAGAAAAACATTCCGCGATGTGTTACAATTCTTTGACGAGAAGGATGTCTTTGTCTTTAACGATACAAAGGTGTTCCCAGCTCGCCTGTATGGCAACAAGGAAAAGACAGGTGCCAGAATAGAGGTTTTCCTACTCCGCGAACTGAACAAAGAGATGCGTCTGTGGGACGTGCTGGTAGACCCCGCCCGTAAAATCCGTATTGGTAACAAACTCTATTTTGGCCAAGATGAGTCGATGGTGGCTGAGGTAATAGACAATACCACCAGTCGCGGTCGTACACTCCGATTCCTGTATGACGGACCTCATGAAGAGTTTAAACGTGCCCTCTTTGCTTTAGGAGAGGCTCCCATACCCAAACACATCATTAAGCGCCCCACCACTCCAGAAGATTTGGAAAACTTCCAGTGCATTTTTGCAGAGAAAGAAGGTGCTGTTACTGCTCCTACTGCAGGGCTCCACTTCTCTCCACAACTGATGAAGATGATGGAAATCAAGGGCATTGACTTTGCTTTTGTGACTCTACACTGCGGACTGGGTAACTTCCGCGAGATAGATGTAGAAGACCTGACCAAACATAAGATGGACAGCGAGGAAATGCACGTTGAGCAGAAAGCCTGCGATCTTATCAATAAAGCTAAAGAGGAAGGACACAAAATTGTTGCAGTGGGAACAACCGTTCAACGTGTGCTTGAGTCTGCTGTCAGTGCCGATGGGAAACTGAAGGAATTTGACGGATGGACCAACAAATTCATCTTCCCGCCCTACGACTTCACGCTGGCTGATGCTATGATTGCCAACTTCTACCTGCCTTACAGTACGCTGCTCATGCTTACCTGTGCCTATGGTGGATATGATTTGATTATGATGGCTTACAAAGAGGCGCTGAAGTTCAATGAGAACGATCCCGAGAACCGTTATCGGTTCGGCACCTACGGAGATGCTATGTTAATCTTACAGGATTAATGCACAAACTTTACATAGGCTTAGGTTCAAACCTGGGCAATAAGGAAGATATGCTTCACCGAGCCCTTTCGCTTATTAATAAGCACATAGGCTCGGTGTTGCGCACTTCATCGTTCCTAGAAACAGAACCATGGGGATTCCAGAGCGAGAATACTTTTCTGAATGCAGTCTGTCTGGTGGAAACCACCCTCACTCCTGTTGAATGCCTGAAGAAAACGCAGAAGATTGAGCGTATTCTGGGCCGAACCAGGAAAAGTAAAGATGGTGTATATCACGACCGACCCATAGATTTGGATCTGCTGCTCTATGATGACATTGAAATGAAAACGCCTGAGCTTACTCTTCCTCATCCCCACATGCAGGAACGCGATTTTGTGATGATACCGCTGAGGGAGATAGAGGAGATAAAAAGAGAAAAATTAAAGGAGAAAAGTTAATTTTCAATTCAAAATTGGGAATTACGGAATATCGAAAAAACTTTCAACTTTCAACTTTCAATTTTCAACTAAAGAAAAATTCTTCACTCTTCATTCTTCATTCTTCATTTTTTATTTGTACCTTTGCACCCGAAAAAACAAATGTGGATAGATTTGGGCTGCTTGCAACCACAGTAAAAAATGCTAAAACGAGAAATAGAAAGCTGTTTCTCACGCATTTCTGCCCGATTTCTCTCCCCATACATTATTAATTATATATATAAATGTATTATGGGATACTTATTTACATCCGAATCTGTTTCTGAAGGCCATCCTGATAAAGTGGCTGATCAAATCAGTGATGCCGTACTTGACAAACTCCTGGCTTTTGACCCACAGTCGAAGGTTGCTTGTGAAACGCTCGTTACCACAGGGCAAGTGATACTGGCTGGTGAAGTAAAGACTGAGGCTTACGTTGACCTTCAGCGTATAGCCCGTGAAGTGATTAATCGCATTGGATACACCAAAAGCGAGTACATGTTTGAAGGCAATAGTTGTGGCGTCCTGAGTGCCATTCATGAGCAGAGCGCAGATATCAACAGGGGCGTTGTACGTGCCAATCCAGAGAATCAAGGTGCAGGTGACCAGGGAATGATGTTTGGTTATGCCACCAATGAGACCGATAACTATATGCCCTTGAGTTTAGATCTGGCTCATCGTCTGCTGATGGAGTTGGCGGTTATTCGCAGGGAAGGAAAGGTAATGACCTATCTCCGTCCAGATGCCAAGAGTCAGGTAACCATTGAGTATAGCGATGAGGGTATTCCTCAGCGTATAGACACTATTGTTATCAGCACCCAGCATGATGAGTTTGATACCGATGAGGCTATGCAGCAACGTATCGCCAAAGACGTAAAGGAAATCTTGATTCCTCGCGTGCAGGCAAGTATCAAAAGCGAGAGTATCCGCAAACTTTTTAACAGCAAGATAACTTATCACGTTAACCCAACGGGAAAATTTGTCATTGGAGGCCCTCATGGAGATTCCGGCTTGACAGGAAGAAAGATTATTGTTGATACCTACGGAGGAAAAGGTGCTCACGGAGGAGGTGCTTTCAGTGGCAAAGACCCATCCAAGGTGGACCGCTCAGCAGCTTATGCAGCACGTCATATTGCCAAGAACATGGTAGCAGCAGGTGTAGCAGACGAGATGCTGGTACAGATTAGCTATGCAATCGGCGTTGCCGAACCTGTTAGCATTTATGTTGATACCTACGGACGCAGTAAAGTTCCTTTCACCGACGGAGAGATTGCACAAAAAATTAAGGAACTGTTCGACCTCAGACCTTACGCCATAGAACAGCGCCTGAAGCTTCGCAATCCCATCTATGAAGAGACTGCTGCTTATGGACACATGGGGCGTGAGCCCAAAATTGTTATCAAACGCTACGAATCTCTGTATCGTGAGACCAAGGAGGTAACGGTAGAACTGTTCACGTGGGAAAAACTTGACTACGTTCAGAAAATACAAGAAGCATTCGGGATATGCCAGAAATAAAGCGTATTTGTATATATTGTGCTAGCAGTACCAAGATTGACGACTGCTTTTTTCGCGATGCCAGAAAGCTGGGCCAACTGATGGCTGCCAAAGGCATAGCTATAATAAATGGCGCGGGAAAAATGGGATTGATGCAAGCCTCTACCGACGGATGTCTGGAGGCTGGAGGAGAGGCCATAGGCATCATCCCCTCCTTTATGGTAAAGGAGGGTTGGTGCCATCAGGGAATGACGCAGATTATAGAAACTTCTGACATGCATACCCGCCAACAGAAGATGGCAGAGATGAGTGATGCCGCAATCGTTTTGCCTGGTGGATGCGGCACTTTTGCGGAGATGATGGAACTCATTACCTGGAAACAGTTGGGCCTTTACCTGAAGCCCATTGTCATCCTGAATACCAATGGGTACTACAATCCGCTCATACAGACACTTCAGCAAGCCGTTGATATGAACTTCATGAGGCAGCAGCATTCAGCCATCTGGCAAGTTGCAAGCACACCGGAAGAGGCACTGAAACTGGTTTTGGAAACACCCTTGTGGGACACTAGCATACGCAGATTTGCAGCTATATGACAGAGCTTCTGACTGACACAATAACCGCCGACACAATAACTGCCGACACAATAACCGCTGATACCATAAGTGCCGACTCCATCACTACGGATTCCGTACCCTTGCCAGAATCATCACCTGCTTTTTATGAGGATATGGGGTTCTTCCAGGGAGACTCACTTATGCATCCTGAGGTGGGGGTGAGGCAAACAGGATTTAGTGGCATTCCCAGAGCATACCAATTATGGCGTGACGACTGGGTAGTCCTTTTTGTCCTGATGTGCTTTGTGCTTATGGCAATTATACAGAAAAGAATCAGGAAACAGTTATTCTCGGAGGCCAAAGAGTTTTTCTTTCCCACAAAGAACATTTCCAAAAAGGAAAAGCGCGATAGCAACTATGAACAACTGATGTCTCTGGTTATGGCGCTCATTCTGAGTGTTATGGGCGGATTGGGTGTGTTCATGTTTACACAAAAAGGGATGCATCTCTTTCTTGGCCAGATATCGCCTTATATGCTTATTGGCATTTATGTTGGCATTTGGATGTTGTATTTTATTTTGAAAAACCTTCTTTCCTCTTTTGTAAATTGGATTTTTTTTGACAAACAAAAAAGAGCGTTGTGGCGAAAATCCTATTTTTTCCTTTTTTCAGTCGAAACAATACTCTTTTTTTTCGCCACAATTTCTACCATATTTCTTAATCTGTCTTCTACCATTCCGCTGTGGATTATCCTTACAATAGGGCTTGTGATTAAATTCTTGCATCTATACAAAACTTTTCTAATCTTTTTCCCAAAAATCTATGGCACTTTGCATTTAATTGTGTACTTTTGCACCCTTGAAATCATTCCATTACTGGCTGTTTTCAAAGTACTGATTAGAGTGACAGACGAATTGATAGTAAAATTCTAAGACAATTATGATAAAGAAGATATTGGTATCACAGCCCAAGCCCTCTTCAGAAAGATCTCCTTATTACGACATTGCAGATCGTATGAATGTGGAGATTGTTTTCCGTCCTTTTATAAAGGTGCAAGGCATTACGCCAAAAGAATTTCGTGCTCAGAAAATCTCCATCTTAGAACACACGGCAGTTGTTTTTACTTCAAGACACGCTATAGACCATTTCTTTACCCTGTGTAAGGAGATGCGTGTGGTTGTGCCAGAAGATATGAAGTATTTCTGCATCACAGAAACAGTTGCTCTCTATATTCAGAAGTACGTGCAGTATCGCAAGCGTAAAATATTCTTTGGTGAGACAGGAAAAATTGACGACCTGATTCCTCTAATGGCAAAGCACAAGAACGAGAAGTATTTCATTCCCATCAGTGATGTTCACACAAGCCAGTTCGGAGAGATGCTCGACGCCAAGAAGCTTTTTCATTCCGAGGGTATCATGTATCGCACAGTAAGCAATGACTTTACTGAAGACGAACCATTTGATTATGATTTGCTGATATTTTTCAGCCCCAGCGGTATTCAGGCCCTGCTGAAGAATTTCCCTGATTTTAAGCAAAACAACATTTCCATAGGAACATTCGGCCCTGCCACAGCAAAGGCTGTTCGCGATGCCGGACTTCGCCTCGACCTTGAAGCTCCCTCACCAGAATACCCAAGCATCACTGCTGCCATTGCTGCGTATGTGAAAGAGGTAAATGGAATTGATTAAAGAACGTTTCACGCTATCCAAAGAGGAGCGACTCTGTAGCCGTAAGGCATTGGAAAAGCTCTTTGAGGGAAGCAATAAATCTATGCTGAATTACCCCATAAGAGCGGTATTTCAGGAAACAGAAGAGACAGGAATCCGTATCATGGTTTCTGTCTCTAAACGCTTTTTTAAGCGTGCCGTAAAGCGTAACCGGATAAAACGCCAACTGCGTGAAGCTTATCGTCTGAACAAACACCTTCTAAGGCCTGCAAACGGAGGTGTTAATATCGCGTTTCTCTGGAATAGCAATGACCTTCTGCCAACAGCAAAAGTTATGGAGAAAATGCAGATTCTGTTAAACAAAGTCAATGAATCCGTTTCAGATACTTCGTCCGCTGACTGATTTGCTGGCCAGACTTCTGATTCTTCCCATACGGTTATATCAGAAGTTCATCTCGCCGCTTACTCCGCCTTCATGTAGGTTCACCCCCACTTGCAGCCAATACGCCATAGAGGCCTTACGCAAACACGGCCCATTCAAGGGAACATCTCTGGCTATACGCAGAATTCTCAGATGTCACCCTTGGGGCGGCTCTGGATACGATCCTGTACCATGACTATACCTTATATTAATTTTCATACGCATCATCCAGTCTGTGAAAACGAAATTTCTTTAGGCTGTGAGGAACACGGAATGGACCGCCGATGGGAAATCCCGTTACCAGACCAAGAAGCGGCTTTCCGTCAACATGTTGCAGAAAGCGAACGTGAAGCTAAGCCTTTGGTGATTCATTGTGTAAGAACCATAGAAGAAATTCTGCGAGTTCGTAAAGAGGTTCACCCCCAGCAACCTTGGATTATGCATGGCTTCAGAGGCAAACCGCAACAGTTGCAATCGCTACTCTCAGCAGGAATCTATGTCTCTTTTGGATTACACTATAACAAGGAAAGCCTGCTCGATTGTCCTCTGGAAAAGATGTTCTTGGAGACGGATGATGAAGCCGCCCCAATAGAGCCCCTTTACAAAGAGGTGGCTCAGTTAAAAGGAATTTCTGTGGAGGACTTGAAACTGAAAATATGGGAAAATGCAAATAAGTTATTTCCGCATTTGGCATTTTCCACACTTATTCGTACCTTTGCAAACAATTGAAAAGAATATCAACTAAAACAAGCAGATAGAATTATGGAATTCAACAAGATTACGGCTGCTGAGGCAGCAGCCCTCATCCAGAACGGACAGACAATTGGTCTGAGTGGTTTCACACCTGCAGGCGTTCCCAAGTGTACTCCCGCAGAGATAGCAAAGAAGGCCGAGGCAGAGCATGCTGCCGGTCGTCCTTACAAGATTAGCATCTTCACAGGTGCCAGCACAGGTCAGAGTTGCGATGGTGCATTGGCAAACGCACAGGCTATTGATTTCCGCGCTCCTTACACCACCAACCCTGATTTCCGCAAGCACGTAAACCTGAACGAGTTGCACTATTCCGACCTCAACCTCTCTAACATGGCTACCCAGATCCGTCAGGGTTATCTGGGCGATGTAGATTGGGCTATCATCGAGGCTTGTGCCATTGAGAAGGTAGGCAACAAGTGTCACATCTACTTGACCGCTGCCGGTGGTATCAGCCCCACCGTTTGTCGTTTGGCCAAGAATGGTATCATCATTGAGCTCAACGCTTTCCACAGCCCCGATAGCAAGGGAATCCATGATGTTTACGAGATTGAGGATCATCCCTATCGCAAACCCATCAACATCTGCAAAGCAAGCGACCGTATAGGTAAACCATACGTTGAGGTAGATGCTGACCGCATTATCGGTGTTATTGAGTGCGACGTACCTGATGAGGCTCGTGCTTTCAAGGATGCCGATCCCATTACTACTCAGATTGGTCAGAATGTAGCCGACTTCCTGTTGCACAATCTGAAATCTGGCCTCATCCCCAAGAGCTTCCTCAACCTTCAGAGCGGTGTAGGTAGTGGCGCTAATGCCGTACTGGGTGCATTAGGTCAGTGTCCCGAGGTTCCCGACTTCCACATTTATACCGAGGTACTGCAGGATGCTCCCGTTGGTCTGATGAAGCAGGGTCGTGTACTGAGTGCTTCAGCTTGCTCGCTGACCGTTACCAACGAGTGCCTGAAGGATATCTATGCTAATATGGACTTCTTCAAGGACAAACTCGTTCTACGTCCCTCCGAAATCAGCAACTGCCCCGAGGTTATTGCTCGTATCGGCGTGTGTGCCTTGAACACAGCCATCGAGTGCGACCTATACGGCCATGTTAACTCTACCAAGATTTGTGGTACTAAGATGATGAACGGTATTGGCGGTTCTGCCGACTTCACCACATCAGCCTATCTCTCCATCTTCACTTGCGGTTCAACCACCAAGGGCGGCGCCATTTCAAGCATTGTTCCCTTCGCCAGTCATATCGACCACACCAACCACTTCATCGATGCAGTCATCACAGAGTATGGTGTTGCCGATCTCCGTCACAAGAGCGATATGCAGAAGGCCGATGAACTTATTAAGGTAGCTCACCCCGACTATCGCCCCATGCTTCAGGATTACCTGAAATATGCCAGCAAGCGAGGTGGTCATACCCATCATGAATTAGCCGCTGCCTTCGCCATGCACGACACCTTCCTGCGTAAAGGTGATATGCGCTTGACCGATTTGGCTGAATACATCAAGTAAGGCTGGAACAAATAAGATAAAATTTAGGAGGGTGTGACTTTATGTCAGACCCTCCTAAATTTATTTAACAACTAATGTGTTATTTTCCTTCGTTAGCGATTTGCTCGTCAACAGCTTTGATTTTCTGAGCAAGCAGAGAGAGCTCATCACGAAGTTTCTCTACTTTTTTCTTCATGCTGTCAACTAAGGTGTTGCCCTTTTTGCTATTGCTGGAAAGGAAGCCCAGATTGTTCTCGTAGGTATTCAACTCATCGCGCATACGTTCATAAGCACGCATCATGCGCTGACGCTCGTTGCTGAGACTTCCACCTTCTTTTTCAATCTTCTGAGCCAGATTGTTGCGGAAATTGTTAAGGTGACGCTTAGCTTGAGAGGCATTGAGGGCACCGTAAATCTTATCGCAAACCTCACGGTAGTCCTTGTATAGCTTATCTTTGTCGCGGAAGGGCACATGTCCAACCTCGTTCCACTTCTTCTGTAGTTCCTTTACCTGCTGCATGATTTCGTCGCCTCCCTTTTCTGCCAGCTCCTTCAGCTGTTCTATGATGCTCAACTTCTGCTCCTTGTTGGCATTCTGCTCATCACGGACACCTGCTGTGGCTTGCTGGCGAGCCTCGAAGAACTGGTCGCAAGCACCAACGAAGCGCTTCCAGAGCTCCTCGGAATACTTGTGGGGCACATTTCCGATTTCCTTCCACTGCTTCTGTAGGTTGATGAGGATATCACCTGTACTGCGCCACTCTGTGCTGTCTTTCAGCGATTCGGCTTTTTCTACCAGTTCTTTCTTCTTGGCCAGATTTTCGTTAAGGCTTTCCTTTAAAGTCTGGAAGAACTGTGCTTTCTTCTCAAAGAATTGGTCGCATCCCTTACGGAAACGCTCAAAGATGGCGGTATTCATTTTCTGAGGCGCAAAGCCGATGGTCTTCCATGCTGCTTGCATCTCGATTATTTTCTTGGTTACCTCGTCCCATTGAGAGGAGGTCTTCAGTTCGTCTATAGAAATGGCTTCCAATTGTTCGCATAAAGCGGTCTTTTGTGACAGATTTTCTTCTTCTTTGGCTTTACGAGCCTCGAAGAAATCCTGATGACGCTTGTAAATAGCAGTGGTGGCAGTCTTGAAGCGATTCCAAATCTCCTCACGAAATTCTCGGGCAACGGGTCCTGTCTCTTTCCATTCCTGATTCAGAATGAGCATCTGATTGTAGGCTGCAACTACTTCTGGAGCCAGAATCAGCGCCTCTGCCTCTTCGCACAGACGTGTCTTTGCTTCCAGATTCTTGCGGAAGTCATAATCGCGTAGTTCGTGTCCTAGTTTCAGTAAATCATAGAATTGTTCAACGTAAAGCTGATAGTTCTTCCAAAGTTCTGTTGCACGTTCAGCGGGGACCAACTTTATCTCCTTCCACTCAGCTTGCAGAGCCTTGAATTCATCGAAGGTGCTGTTGGCTTCTTCTGGAGTAGATGCTAACTGCTGAATGCGTTCGAGTATTTCCAGTTTTCTCTTTAGATTATCTGCCTTCTGACGTTCCAGTTCTTCTTGGGCAGCAGCTCTACGGTCGCGAATCAATTGCATAGACGCACGGAACTCAGGTTCCAGCGGATCTATCTGCGGCTCGAACTTCTCAGGTTCGCCGCCACCATCGATAAAGGCTTGGCGTGCCTCCTGAATTTCTGTGTTGTGGAACTTGTAGAAGAGTTGTTTCAGCAAGTCAAGTTCTTGCTTTTCAGCCAAATTCTCGCTTTGAGCAATTTCTTTTACACGGTTAACAACATCTTCTTTTGTGGTGTACACAGGCGCTGCGGGTTCGGCAGCTGTTTCGGGTTCTGAAACAGGTTCTGGTTCAGCAGCTGTTTCTGTTTCTGAAACAGGCTCAGGTGCGGCTGGCGTTTCGGTTTCAACAACTGTTTCAGGTTCTTCAACTGCTGCAGGTTCTACAGGTGCTGCATTCATCTCATTAATCTCAGAAGACTGCTCGGGGGCAGTAGTTACATTAGTCTCTAAAGAGTCCATCATTTTTTAATTTAAGTGTTACTATCTCCCATTTTTGGGATTGTGAAAAGCAAAGTAAGGTAAAATATCCCTTATAACCTAAAAAAACGTGTTTTTTTTTGCGAAAAAGTAGATTAAATCCACGTTTTCTGTTTAAAATACCACCAGAAGAGCACCGTAACACCTATTGAGAGTGCAACAGCAAAGGGAAATCCCCACCATTCGTGTTCCATACCGTTTACAAGGTTCATACCGAACAGACTGGCAATGAGAGTGGGGAACATCAGGATAATACTGATGCTGGTGAGTACCTTCATGACGCTACTTACATTATTATTAATAATACTGGCGTAAGTATCCATAGTGGAATCAAGAATGTTGGTGTAGATGTTACAGGTTTCGCGAGCCTGACTCATCTCAATATTGACATCCTCAATCATGTCGGCGTCTAATTCATCAACGGGCAGTTTGAATTTCAGTTTGGAGAGCAAATTCTCGTTGCCACGAATAGAAGTCACAAAATAGGTAAGGCTGTCCTGGAGTCGACTTAGGGCAATGATATCTGTATTGTTAACGTTTCGGTCCAAATTGCGCTTGGCTTTGTCGATGAGCAAACTTATCTGCTTCAGACGTTTCAGATACCAAACGGCACTGCAGAGGAACAGACGGAAAATCATATCCACCGAATCGGTGAAACCCAGTCCGCGCTTCTGTTGATAGCTTACAAAGTCTATCATCATGTTGGTTTCGAAATTGCACACAGTAATCAGCACATCGCCCTTCATGATAATACCTAAGGGGATGGTTGTGTAGGGCGTTCGGCTCTTCATTTCCTTCACGTAGGGGATACGTAAAATGATAAGAATCCAGCCCTCGTCGATGTCGTAACGAGCGCGCTCATCGGTATCAGCAATATCGGAAATGTAATAATCAGGGATTCCCAGTGTTTTCTCTAAGAAGTCAACATCTTCCTGTGTGGGGCATGTAACTTGAACCCAACAGTTGGGTTCCCATTTGTCGATGGTACGCAGACCATTCGTAGTGTTCCAGTATGTTTGCATCTTTCAGTACTCTGGCTTTAAAGGGTCCATAACAGTGTTGCCTGCCAGGAGTTCCTCTTGATGCTCCGGGCGGCTACAAATTCAAATTCTCCGCGTGATAATCGTCCATTTTATTTGTTTGTTAAATGCTTTTTTGTTGTTTCTGGCTGCAAAGTTACGATTAAGTGAGCGATTTTCCAAATTTATTTGAGAAAATCCGAACGTGAGTAAGTTCGAGACGTAGTCTCAAAGGTAAGAAAAATCAATGAACTCCATCGTAACCCGCCGGGTTAAGTCGACGAACTCTGCTACGCTCAATTGCTCTGGGCGCTTGTTAAACAGCGGGTCTTGCAGGAATGCTGTATGGTCTAATTGGGGCAGACCAGCCTTTGCGCGTTCGGCATCCAGTTCGCCAAGGAGTGGACGGATATTGTTGCGTAGCGTTTTGCGTCTTTGATTGAAGGTGGTTTTCACAAGGCGTTTGAACAGTCGCTCGTCGCACCCTAAGTCTTTGGTCTCGTTGCGGGTCATGCGGATGACTGCGCTCTTTACCTTTGGGGGTGGATTAAATACGTGTTCGTGAACGGTAAACAAGTATTCCACATTGTACCAGGCTTGAATCAGTACACTCAGAATGCCGTACGTCTTGCTGCCGGGAGCTGCAGTAATACGCTCGGCCACCTCCTTTTGAATCATGCCCGTGCAGCAGGGAATTAGGTTCTTGTTGTCCAGCATTTTAAAGAATATCTGGCTGGATATATTATAAGGATAGTTTCCTGTTAGCACAAACTGGCTTCCTTGAAAGGTGCGTTCCAAGTGCATTTTCAGAAAATCGTCTTCTATGATGTTTTCTTCCAATGCCGGGTAATGCTGGCGCAGGTAGGCTACCGACTCAAAGTCTATCTCCACAACCTTCACCAGTCGGGGTTTCTTCACGAGGAACTGCGTCATCACCCCCATGCCAGGTCCAACCTCCAGAATAGGAATGTCCGGACAGGCGTCCACAGTGTCGGCAATGTCCCTGGCGATACTTAAATCGGTCAAAAAGTGCTGACCAAGAAACTTTTTTGGCTTAACGCTTCTCATACGTGCTGATATTTTTGTAATTTTGCCGCTGCAAAGTTACGATTAAGCGAGTGATTTTACAAATTAATTTGTGGAAATCCGAGCGAAAGTAAGTTAGATACGTAGTATCAAGGATATTAAAATAAATTCATAAGTCACAATTCATAATTGAATGGTGAGAAAAGTTTTTTCTTCGGCAACTAAGATAATTTTGCCACTGATTCTGGCAACTGCTATTCTGTGGTGGATGTATCGTGGTATCAAGTGGGATGATGTCAAGCAGGCATTTGGGAGCGAGATGTCTTGGACGTGGATGCTACTCAGTTTCCCCTTTGGCATCATGGCTCAGGTCTTTCGTGCCCTCCGTTGGAAGCAGGTGCTGGAACCTATGGGCGAGAAGCCCCGATTGCATACCTGCATCAATGCCGTCTTTATCTCTTACGCCAGCAGTTTAATAGTTCCCCGAGTGGGGGAGATGCTGCGTTGTGGCATCCTTCGCCGTTGGGAAAGAACCAATTTTAGCAAAGGTATAGGAACTGTGGTTACAGAGCGAGTGATAGACAGTGCTATGGTTATGCTGTTAGCTCTCATTACGATATTGTGCCAGATTCCCCTCTTCATGAATTTCTTTTCTGAGACGGGGCTTTCCTTGAAAGGCTTCTTGGGCACTTTCACTACAGCTGGGTGGTTAGTGACACTGGTTTGCGGCATCCTTATACTGTGTACGATAGTATTATTGGTGAGTCGACTGAATTTCTTTTCTCGCACCCGTGCTGTGCTGGCTGACCTTAAAGACGGCCTCTTCTCTGTCCGTTATGTGAAGAACCCCGTTTTGTTCCTGTTTTATTCCATTGGTATATGGGCCAGCTATTACCTGCATTTCTACCTAACGTTCTACTGCTTCCAGTCCACAGCCCAGTTAGGGGCAATGGCAGCACTTGTCGCTTTTGTGGTAGGATGCTTTGCCGTTCTGGTTCCCACGCCCAATGGAGCGGGGCCTTGGCATTTTGCTGTCAAGACCGTCTTGGTGCTATACGGAGTCAGCCAAATTTATGCTGCCCTTTTTGTCTTAGTGGTTCATACTATCCAAACTCTTTTGGTGGTAGCTTTAGGCCTTTACGGTGTTGTCGCCCTTTTCCTAACGAAGAAGACTTTTCGTTCTTAAGAAATCACTCTTTTTTAGCTTTTTTGCCACCTTAGTCTTACTACAATTGGAAAAATCGTAAAATTTTCCGTTAAAAAGTTGTAAGACAATGTGAAATATTCTTATCTTTGTGAACTTGTAAAACCGAAATTACAGTTAATGTTAACTATTTTAATTAAAAAATCATTCTATGAGAAAAAAGCTACTTTACATGAGCTTGACGGCCATCATGATGGTCGTAAGTATGTCTGCGTATGCGCTTGACAAGGTGAACGGCGTATACCAGATAGGTACAGCGGCTGACTTGGAAGAGTTTGCTGTACTTGTAAATGGTGGTGAGGTCTTTGCCAATGCCGTGCTGACGACCGACATTGACAGAGGCGTGGATGGTACAATGATTGGTACAGATAAGCAAATGTACCAGGGTACCTTCGACGGTAAGGGACACACCATCAAGGTTGACATGTACCCAGAAGTTGCCAATGCAGCCCTCTTCCAGTACACTGGCTTTGGTGCTGTTATCCAGAATCTGAAGGTGCAGGGTACTATTACCACAGCCAGCAAGTTCGCTGCCGGCTTGGTAGCCCGTAACTATGGTATCATCCGTGGTTGTTACGTGGACGTTACCATTAACAGCTCTGTGCCTGGCGATGCTACTCACGGCGGTATCGTTGCTGTTGGTATGGGCGGTTGTACCGTTGAGAACTGTTTGGCTAAAATTGCTATTAATGGCGAAACCACCACGAATTGCGGTGGTGTTGTAGGTTGGGCAGAAAAGCGTACCAACATTGTGAACTGTCTGGTACTTAGCGATGACTGTACTTTCGCTTACTCCGATGCCTCAAATGGCCACAGCAGCAACATCTCTCGTAACGAGGGCTGCCTGGGAACCATTAATGTGGAGACTTACAATGAAGACCCATATGCAAATCGTCCTAATGGTGCTTGCTACAACAACTATGTAACAAACCAGTGGAGCGATAACGTAGCTACCACCGTTGTTCCTTATGATGAGTTGGCAGACGGTCGTATTTGCTACCAGTTGAACAACGACCAGAGCCGTATTGCCTGGGTTCAGCGAATTGGTACAGACCCATTCCCTGTTCCCGCCGCATTCGGCACAGGCAGGGTTTATGCTTCTGCTTCTACAGGCTGCAACGGACAGACCGATGCGGCTTTGGTTCTTACCTTCAGTAACGAAGGGAGCGACCAGGCAGCAAAGCATCAGTTCGACAAGTATGGTGTCTGCACCGAGTGTGGTTGCTTTGATTTCCACATGTTTGAGTTCGAAGACCCAGAGAAGTTTGATCAGACTGACAGATCTGTCCTGTTGAAGTCCAAAGAAGATATAGATAAGGTAGAAGGTTGGAACCGTATTGCTCAGGGTTTCAGACTGAATATGAAGATGGTTAACGACATTGAGTATATTGCCGAGGAAGGCCATTATATCTTCAACCCCAGTGACTGGATCGACGGAAACTTCAACGGTGATGGTCACACCATGACTATTGAGATGACAGAGATGGGCGAGAAAGCCGCTCTCTTCCCCGAGATGGCCGGTAAAGTTGAGAATCTTATCCTGCACGGTAATATTCAGACAAATGCAGCACGTTCCGGCTCTATCTCCGGTAATGCCCGTATGACTTTGGTCCGCAATGTTTATTCCGACGTTAACATTACTTCCACTGTTGTAGGTGACAACACGGCAGGTGGACTTTTTGGTTGGATGGGTGAAAAGGAAAAACACGTAGAGAAT
The DNA here is from genome assembly GCA_017445925.1 of Bacteroidaceae bacterium. GTDB lineage: Bacteria > Bacteroidota > Bacteroidia > Bacteroidales > Bacteroidaceae > Physcousia. The sequence goes on from JAFSRW010000052.1 coordinate 23,792, forward strand.
TGTATCTATGCCGGTACCTTTACATTGCCTGGTTCGGAAGGTGGTGCCCACTGTGCACGCGTTGGAGGTATTGCTGGCTGGACTGCTACAAAGACATACATCACCAATTGTGCAGTTCTTGGTGAAATCATCGGTGCCGGTAACCAAACTTTCGACGACGATACGGAGAACTCTCAGAATATCGCCCGTAACCCTGGTAATATAGTTGCTGAAAATGTATATGTTTTAAATCCAATTGAAGGTAACGCTGTTTCAGACCACGACAAATACACGCACTACGAAAATGAAGAAGGTGTTGGAAACGGTGAGTTGGCATTCTTCCTGAATAGCAAGCAAAGCGGTCTTGATCGCTTCTATCAAGTGATAGGCACAGACCCACAGCCTATGCCTATCAAGAAGGCCGGTGGACTTATCTATTCTGCAGCCTCAAGCTTCCGGTGCGATGGAACACCATTGGAAAGTGCAGGTTATACCAATGATTCCTCAGGTGAACCAACTATTCCTCCCCACACATATCAGGACGGTTGGTGTATTGTCTGCGGACATATGCAGGAAGACTATTTGAATGTTGTTGATGGCTTCTACGAAATCCACGATGGTGCAGAGTTTGTATGGTGGTGCCAATATGCAAACTTACATTCGAATGCTAATGCAAGATTGATGGATGATATTGATATGTCTGACTACAACGACCGTTTCGTTCCTGTAGGTCTGTTCGTTGGTGAATTCGACGGTCAGGGTCATACTTTCAGCAGTATAGATATCAGTGGTGGAGACTATTTTGGCCTGATTAGCCTTATTGGTGACGGTGCAAGAATCCATGACTTCTCTTTGGACAAGAGCTGTTCTATCTCGGGTAATGCATTCGTCGGCATTATCGGCGGTACCAGTGGCAGCGGTAACATCTATATCGATAGAGTTGGTAACGAAGGCAATGTTACAGGTAATGCGCAGAATATATGCGGTATCCTCGGTGTTGACGTGGGCGGTTCTATGACCCTGCACATCAGCAACTGCTGGTTTACTGGTACAATCCTTGCCGGTCGCGAGTCTGCCGCTATCTGCGGTTACTCTGGTTCCGACTCTGAGGTCTACGACTGCTGGGGTGTATTTACAATCAATGAATCAGGTATTTACGATTGTGACTCCTTCACTCGCGGTGCAGCAAAGGTTACCAACTGCTATGAAGCAGATATTGAGGATGTCGATCAGAGCAAGCAGCAACACTACAGAGCTATGGCAGAAAACCGCAAGGTTAATCCTATTACTCTTGAGGAGGTTGCCAATGGTGCTCTCTGCTATAAGTTGAACAAAAAGCAGTTCCGCAACCCAACATGGTATCAGACCCTCGAAGAGGATGAACATCCTTATCCATTCGACAATCATGGTGTAGTTATCTATGCTGCCGGTAAGTATTACTCTATGCTTACCGAAGCAGACATCGCTGTAGTAGCTGCTGCTATTCAGAGTGAAGCAGAAAATGCTTTTGTAGATGTAATTGCTACTCAGGCTTTGATTGACGAGTTTAAGGAAACTGTTGAAGCTATAGGTAATGTTACAACTGTCACCGAACTGGCAGATGCTTTGGATGCTATTTCTGCTGCAGAGGATGCTGTTAATAAGAATGCTGCCGTTTACCAGACTTACATCGACAAGTGTACAGACGTTAAGGCATATCTGGACGAGAACAAGACATTTGCCGGAGAGCTTCGGGATGGTCTGGAGGCTTACCTCAATGAAAATGATGAGCCAACCGAAGAGAATCCTCTCGGAACTTATCTTTACATTATTGAGGAGCACACAGCAACAGCTGATGAAATCAAGGCTGAGACAGATCGTGTTACCAAGTGGTTGCAGGATGCTATCGAAAGTGGTTATATCCCTGGAACAGATATCAGCGGTCTGATTCCCAATAGCGACTTCAGCAAGGAGGCAGAAGGCTGGACCAATGCCTGGAGTTCTGCATATGCTCAGGTTAAGGACGATAACGGCAAGCCCTTCTATGGTGTTGAGGGCTGGAACAGAACAGGTGATATGTATCAGACTGTTGAGGGTATGAAGCCTGGTTACTATCTGGTAGGTATAAACGGATGCTTCCGTCCCAGCAACAACCGCTACAGCACCAACTATGCTGCAGGTATCTATGCTAACGAAGTATTCAACTACTTCCCTGCAGCTATTGAAGGTATGGTTCCCGTAGATGAAGCTGTTGATGGCGAAAACTGTAATCTCACTATTGCAAGTGCTTATGACCTTCCTATCTATGAAGACGGCTTCTCTACTAGTGGAGAAGATGGTCTTATTGGTTATGTTGTTCAAGGTCCAACCGGTATGGCTATCGCTGCAAAAGTAAACCGCTATGAGGCTTATACTATTGCAAACGTTGGCGAGGACGGTAAGCTCACCATCGGAATGAAGAACCCAGGTACTACGTACAGCAACGACTGGACTGGATGGGGTGCACTGAAGGTGGTTTATTGCGGTGACGATGAAACCGAATGTAACAATGCCTTTGATATTGTACTTGAGAACATGACAGCCCGTGCTCAGACAATTCTTGATTACATTCCCGATGATGAAATTGCTGCCGCCGGTCCTAACTTCCCCGCAGCGATGAAGGCAGAACTTGAAGCTCTTGTTGCTCAGGTGGACGGCGCAGGAACTGTTGCTGCCAAGGCAGAACTTGTTGCTAAGTTCTCAGACCTCTTCCAGAGAATTTATGAAGGCAAGCAGGCTTACATTCAGTTGGCCAAGGCTGCCAGCATGGTGGATAATATCTCTGCCGGCGACCTGCCTTTGGTAGAGAAGGATCCTGAATCAGGTGAGTGGGTTGAGACTGGTGACATGTTCTTCACTGACGACGAAATTAATGCTCTCTTCGATGCTTCTCAGGAATTAGGTGCTGCCTATAATGAAGGTTTATATAGCGTAGAAGAAGCGTTGGATCCTGAAGCTATGAAGAACCCGATTATCTCCAACATTGTTCCTAAGCAGGACGAGGAAGGCTACCTTCTCATTTCTACTGTTAAGCAGTTTGTTGCTTATCGTGCAATTGCCAGCGATGTGGACAAGTATGCTAAGGGTAAGCTGTTGGCTGATATTGACCTGAAGGGTATTGCTATGCAGCCCATCGGTCATAACAGAGGCGAGAATGCTCAGCACATCTTTGCTGGTGTATTTGATGGTCAGGGCCATACACTTGCCAATGTCTTTATTGATGACAAGAACATTCCTTCTGGTGAATATGCCGAGCCTGCAACCATGTTCTACGAGTTGCAGAACGCTACAGTTAAGAACTTTAGGTTGACGGGTGAATTCTACACCAGTCATCAGTTCTCTGGTCCTATTACACGTTGGATGTCTGGTTCTTCAACCATCGAAAACTGTGAGATTGAGGTTGCCATGCACTTTGCCTCCAACCTTGCCGGTGACACTTCTTCTGGTGGTTTAATTGGTCGCAATGGTAGTGCAAACAGCCTTATCAACAATTGTTTGGTAAAGACTCATTTGATTGGTGATGGTGACAGTCCCTTCTCGTACGCTGGTGGTGTTGCTGGTTGGGCTGATGCTTCCTTGGTTATAAAGAATACATTGATTCTCAATGAATACACCAACGTCGGTGTAGATGGCGACAACTCTCGCACTATTAGCCGTGGTACAAAGTGTACTCCAACAAATGTCTATGTTTCTCAGTACTTCCGTGAACAGGAAGGAACGCTTGCTTCTGCTGAGCAGTTGGCTAGTGGTGAAATCTGCTGGGCACTGAACGGTAATACTGCTGATAACGCCCACTGGTTCCAGAAGTTAGGTACAGATGCTACACCTCATCTGTTAAAGGGTAGTACAGTATGGAAGTATGGCGATGAATTTGTGAATACCCGTCCTAATATTCAGCTCAATGCATTCGCATCTAACTTGAACACAGCCACCAATGCTAATCAGGTAGTTGTTGCTTACACCCTGAATGCTGATGCTAAGAGCGCAGCCATCAACTTCTATGCAGGTGGTGAACTCAAGTATTCTCATGTACTGAAGGGCAGCGACCTCATGGCAGGTGGTCACGAGATTGCTATTGACAACAGTCTCCTTGGCGTTGCAGCCGGTACAGATATGACATACGAACTGGATGTCACCGCTTTGGGTGTTAACGTACCTACCAAGATTGGTGACAGCTATAAGGTTTGGGGTCCCTACGGAATGACAATCAACAACAATACAGCAAGCAAGGGCTTCGGCCAGCTTCTCATGGTTGAGTCTTATCCTGAGGAGATTAAGAACACCTATATCTCTTATGCAAAGCCCGGTGCTCTCTATGCATTCGATGTAAACTTCCAGCCCATCAACTCTGCTGACGGCACTCCAGGCTTCTATGGTGGTCTCGAAATCAAGGGTGAGACTCCTCTCGCCATTGCAGGCACCTATCAGCTCGACCTCAGGGATATTCGCTTCTCTGCAGACGGACGTCTCTTCGTGGCTCGTGCTTCCGGCACCAGCAACAGTTCTGTTTACGAGCTTAATCCAGAGGACCTCGACGAGCCTTGGAAGCCTATCTTCAAGGGTGGTACACTCGATGAGGCTACAGGTGTTACTTATGTAGGTGATCAGGAACAGAACCGTATGGCACTTGGCCTGGCATTCGAAGGCAAGGGCGAAGACCTTAAGATGTACGTCTTAGGTGGAAAGCGCAGCAACGGTGGAAATAACACTTCCGACTACAACTGCTCTATCTACAACCTGGGTACTGCTACCGAATGGACAACAGCTCCTTCTGCTAATTACGAGCCTCTCGATGGTAAGTATACCTATTCTCCTGTTGATGTTGGTATCCACGAGGATCTTCAGGGTGGTCTCTGGTATCTGCAGAATCGCAACACTACAGAGAATCCTCCTCTCAAGCACTTCAATGCAGCAGAAGGTAAGGAGGACTACAATGGTTCTGCTACCAGCAGCGGCAAGATGACTATCACTCCTGATGGTAAGTACCTTGCTATCCCACAGGGAAGCGGCAAGATTGTTCTTTATGAGACCAACTACGTTCCTATGGCTAACGGCAAGATCTTTATGAATCCTGTAAGAACCATTAACGTTAGTGAGTCCCGCATCACAGGCTTGGCATTCGACTATGCAGGCAACCTCTACGTTGCATCTGCCTCCACAGAGACCCTGAGTCGTTACGCTATCCCCAGCTGGACTGACAACAAGACTGTTACTCCTGCTCCTGCAGGCTTCAAGGTAGGTTCTGAAAGTGGCGATCCCGATGCTATCAATGGCGTGAATGTCAATACTGCAAACGGTGCTATCTACAACATTGCCGGTCAGCGTGTAAGCAAGGCTCAGAAGGGTATCTTCATCCAGGATGGTAGAAAGGTTGCGAATAAGTGAGAGAAGAGCCAAGTTCGTTTGGCTCTTCCGAACGGAAGCAAGCTCGAACGAAGTTCAAGGTATCTGTTAAGTAAGTAAATTCATCCTATATGTTAGAAAAGAGGGCGTGTCATGGGCACGCTCTCTTTTCGTTTGTAACTTGTACATTTTATAAAAAAAGGGACGGACATCTTTTCATCACGAAAAAATGCCCGCCAGACTAATCTTTAATCTCTCAAATACTTTTTACCTAAAACTAACTAAACGAAATATCTTAGCTTTATGCTTTTTCTATTCCAAACAAGTTTGCGCCTTCACGGTGCTTACTATTTTTCGGTATGCAAAGTTAAAGGATTTCTTTTTGTCACAAATCATAGAGACTGACAGATTGTAAATTTTTGCGTTTTTCTTGATTTATGTCAATTTTTAAAAAGAAGATACCGCTCAGGTCTGAAGTTAAAGTAGTTATCACTGCATGCCGAAGTTATCACTAGCGTAAGAAGTAAAGCGCTTTTTGCTTGTGGGAAATAAAAATAAACCTTTTTTATTTCGTTAATCTCTCAGTTCTTTGTAACTTTGAGACTTTGTCTCTAAGATACTCACGCTCGGATAAAGAAATAAAAAAGCATTTTTATTTCGTTAATCTCTCGCTTATTCGTATCTTTGTCCCCCGAAATAAGAGTATACACATAATTATAATATGGCAAAAGAGTATAATTTTAGAGAAATAGAGCAGAAATGGCACCAGAAGTGGGTGGCCAACAAGACGTACAAAGTGGTGGAGGATGAGAGCCGTAAGAAGTTCTATGTGCTTAACATGTTCCCTTATCCCAGCGGTGCAGGATTGCACGTTGGTCACCCGTTAGGCTACATAGCCAGTGATATATATGCGCGTTACAAGCGTTTGCAGGGTTTTAATGTGCTAAACCCCATGGGCTATGATGCTTATGGATTACCTGCTGAGCAATATGCCATCAAGACGGGGCAACATCCCGAGAAGACTACATTCCAGAATATCGACCGCTATCGCGAACAGTTAGACAAGATAGGTTTTAGTTTCGACTGGGATCGCGAGGTTCGCACTTGTACCCCCGATTATTATAAGTGGACTCAGTGGGCTTTCCAGAAGATGTTTAAGAGTTTCTATAGCCTCACCCCCCTAACCCCCTCTCCTGTGAGCGAGGGAGAGACTTCTGGTAAGGCACGTCCTATTGAGGAGATGGTTGCTTATTTTGAGAAATACGGAACAGAAGGGCTGGATGCTTATAATGTAGCACAAGGCGAGGAACTGAGTTTCACGGCAGACGAGTGGAACAGCTGGGATGAGAAAAAGCAGAGTGATGTGCTGATGAACTACCGTCTGGCTTTTATGGGTGAGACCATGGTAAATTGGTGTCCTGCACTGGGTACTGTATTGGCCAACGATGAGGTGGTGAATGGTGTGAGCGAGCGTGGCGGTTACCCTGTGGAGCAGAAAAAGATGCGCCAATGGTGTCTTCGTGTTAGTGCTTACAGTCAGCGCTTGCTGGACGGTTTGGAGACCATCCAATGGAGCGAGAGCATCAAGGAAACGCAGAAGAATTGGATTGGCCGTAGCGAAGGTACAGAGGTGAAAATTAAAGTCAGCCTCACCCCAACCCTCTCCCGAGGAGAGGGGGCTTCTGTCACCCCTCCTTTGGAGGGGACGGGGGAGGCTGAGGATTTGTCCTTTACCATCTTTACCACTCGTGCTGATACTATGTTTGGTGTAACGTTCTTCGTGTTGGCTCCAGAAAGCGAACTGGTAGATATGGTTACTACTCCTGATCAGCGCAAGGCCGTAGATGAGTACATAAAATATGTGAAGGGCCGTACAGAGCGTGAGCGTATGATTGACCACACGGTAACGGGTGTTTTCTCTGGTGCTTATGGAATCAATCCCATTACTGGCGATAAGTGTCCAATCTACGTGGCAGAATACGTATTGGCTGGTTACGGTACAGGTGCTATTATGGCGGTGCCTGCGCACGACAGTCGTGACTATGCTTTTGCCAAGCATTTTAATCTGCCCATTATTCCCCTGGTAGAAGGTGCTGATGTTAGCGAAGAGAGTTATGATGCCAAGGAAGGTATTGTAATGAACTCTCCAGTAAGCGAAGATAAGAGTGTAAAGTACGATGGCGAGAGTCTTTGCCTGAATGGTCTTACTATCAAGGAGGCTATTGCAGAGACTAAGCGTTTTGTGAAGGCGCATAAACTGGGGCGTGTAAAGGTAAACTTCCGTCTGCGCGACGCTATCTTCAGCCGTCAGCGTTACTGGGGAGAGCCCTTCCCCGTATATTACAAGAATGGCGTTCCACAGATGATTCCCGAAGAATGTCTGCCCATTGAGTTGCCACAGGTTGACAAGTTCCTGCCAACAGAAACCGGCGAACCTCCCTTGGGCAACGCCTCTAAGTGGGCTTGGGACGAAAAGAACAAGAAGGTTGTAGAGAAAAACCTCATTGATGAGGTGAATGTTTTCCCAATAGAATTGTATACGATGCCAGGCTTTGCCGGTTCCAGTGCTTACTATCTGCGTTATATGGACCCCCACAACGATGAGGCTCTGGTGAGCGAGAAGGCTGCATCTTACTGGCAGAATGTAGACCTTTACGTAGGTGGTAGCGAGCATGCTACTGGACATCTTATTTACAGTCGTTTCTGGAACAAGTTCCTCTTCGACCTTGGCGTAAGCAAAAAAGACGAGCCTTTTCAGAAGTTGATAAACCAAGGTATGATTCAGGGTTGGTCCAGTTTTGTATACCGTATGCGTGGTACTAAGATGTTTATTAGTTTCGACCTCTTAGAAGAACGTTACGATGATGCTAAGAAGAAGAGCTTATACTATTATCAAGGTACAGAGTGTGACCCCGTATATGCCGACATCAGCATGGTTTCTGGTAATGTGTTGGATGTGGAGAAGATTCGTCTGTGGACGCCCGAATTCCGCGACGGTGAATTTATCCTGAACAATAACGGCCAGTACATAGTAAGTCAGGCTATAGAGAAAATGTCTAAGTCGAAATACAACGTAGTGAACCCCGACGATATCTGTGAGAACTATGGTGCCGATACACTGCGTTTGTACGAAATGTTCCTGGGTCCCATTGAGCAATCCAAGCCTTGGGATGTGGCGGGTATTGACGGTTGTTTCCGTTTCCTGAAGAAATTCTGGAGTCTGTATTGGGACAAGGACGGCAACTTGGCAGCAGATGATTCTGAGGCTACTGCCGATAATATGAAGACATTGCACAAGCTTATCAAGAAGGTAACTGCCGACATAGAGGAGTTCTCTTATAACACCAGCATCTCTGCCTTCATGGTTGCAGTGAACGAATTGTCAAGCCAGAAGTGCCGTAGCAAACAGGTCCTGTCTGTACTTCCTGTGCTTATAGCTCCCTTTGCACCTCATATTGCAGAAGAATTGTGGGAAGCTTTAAGTAATAATACCAGTGTTTGCGACGCTCAGTGGCCTTCATTTGATGAGAAATATTTGGTGGAGAGCAGCGTGAAGTTGGGTGTTCAGTTCAATGGTAAGGTGCGCTTTGCTATGGACTTCCCCGCTGATGCTACACCCGATCAGATGGTACAGATGGCAACCTCAGCTCCTGAAGCCCAGAAGCATTTGGATGGAATGCAAATTGTAAAGACCATTGCCATTCCTGGCAGAATTGTAAATATCGTAGTAAAACCTCAGGCTTAATAAGAATTGCGCTATGCCAAAGGTGAACTATCGCAGAATATGGGAGTTTGTTAAGGACTTCCTTGCCATTAATTTTGGAATGGCTGTCTACGCTTTGGGGTGGGCCGCCTTCCTTTTGCCCTACCATATTACTACGGGTGGTATGACGGGTATGTTCGCCATTGTTTATTATCTGACAAATTTTCCCATAGCAGCAGCCGTTCTTATCTCTAACGCCATCTTGCTCCTTATTGCCTTTAAACCTTTGGGTTGGAAGTTTGTAGGTAGTTCGGCATACGCAGCTATAGCTCTTTCCTTCTTTCTGGAAATGGGTCAGCAGATGATGACTGACGATGCTGGCAATCTGATACAGATTCTGGGCGAAGGGCAGGACTCTATGGCTTGCGTTTTGGGAGCTGTTTTTAATGGCCTTGGCCTTGGTATTGTTTTCTTGTCTGGCGGAAGTACAGGTGGTTGGGATATCATAGCAGCATTGGTAAACAAGTACAAAAACATTTCCTTTGGCCGTGCCCTGCTGTATCTTGATTTCTTAGTGATTGGATCCTGTTGGCCTATTTTCCATGATTGGCGTATGGTAGTATTTGGCTATGTTACACTGGCCGTTTATACCTATGTACTGGATATGCTTATAAACAGTGCCCGTCAAGATGTTCAGTTTATTATCTTTACTCACAAGCCAGAAGAGATCAGCCAGCGCATTATAACGGAAACTTGCCATAGTGTAACATCTATGAATGGAGAAGGTTTTTATAGCCATCAAGATATTAAAGTCCTTATTACCATAGTCCATAAGCGTGAATCGGTACAGATTCTGAGAATGATCCAAGAAACAGACCCTACCGCTTTTGTTTCGCAGAGCAGAGCAGAGGGCGTGTATGGTAACGGATTTAAAGCAATTAAAGCATGACACTGAAACCTACAAAAGCAGAAATCTGGCAGATTACCAAGAACTACTTGCTCATGATGCTGGGTATTGTTATATATGTAATGAGTTACGTATATTTCCTGCTGCCGTACCAACTTATCAGCGGAGGCATGAATGGTATAGCAACGCTTATTTACTACACCGTAGGTCTTCATCCCAGTACAACGTATCTGGTTATGAATGTGTTCCTGATTCTGTTGGGAGCTAAGATAATGGGCTGGAAGTACAGCGTGAAAACGGTTATAGCGATTCTTGTCATATCTTTTTTGATAGATATATTCCAGCATGGTATTACCACTATTGATGCACAGGGACATGAAAACTTGTTGCACATTGTAGGTGACCAGAAGTTTATGGCCTGCGTGATAGGTGCTTTAATGGAGGGTTTAGGACTGGCCCTGGTATTCCTTTCTGGCGGAAGTACAGGAGGTATTGACATCATTGCCAGCAGTATCAATAAGTACTGGAACATCTCGCTGGGACGATTGATGCTCTGCATAGACCTTGCCATCATAGGTGGCAGCTACTTTATCTTTCGCAATCTGGAGACAATGGTGGTGGGTTATCTGACCATGGTTATGTCTATGTTCTTTTTGGATTACGTTACCAATGGTCTCCGACAGAGTGTACAGTTCATTATTGTTAGTGATAAGTATGAAGAGATTGCCACACAGGTGAATCAGAAGATGGAGCGTGGCGTAACGGTCCTCTATGGAGAGGGATTCTACAGCAAGGAGAAACGTCAGGTGTTGCTCATTTTGGCAAAGAAATTTGAGAGCCGTGCACTCTTTGCACTCATCAGACAAATAGACCCGCGAGCCTTTGTGTCTATGGGCAATGTAGAGGGCGTCTTTGGTGAAGGATTTGATAAGATTAAGAGATGAGAGAAATAATAATGGCTACCAACAATGCCCATAAGTTGGAGGAAGTGAGACAGATATTGGGCAACAAGTTTTTGGTCAAAGGATTGGCCGAAATAGGCTGTCATGAGGATATTCCGGAAACGGCAGATACGCTGGAAGGTAACGCCTTACAGAAAGCCCGATATATTCACGAGCATTACGGAGTAGACTGTTTTGCCGATGATACGGGCTTGGAGGTTACGGCTTTAGAAGGTGCTCCTGGAGTGTATACTGCTCGTTTTGGTGCTATGAACGGTTATGGGGAAAGTCATGATGCAGATGCCAACATCCAGTGTCTGCTTGATAAGTTGGATGAGGCAGAAGATCGCAGTGCCCGTTTCAGAACCGTTGTGGCTTTGGAACAGAACGGAGAGGAACATCTTTTTGAGGGAATTGTAGAAGGAGAAATCTTGGTGCAAAAGGTTGGCGAGGGAGGTTTTGGCTACGATCCCATCTTTGCACCTTTGGAAGGAAATGGTCTGGCATTTGCTCAAATGTCGGCTGAAGATAAAAATGCTATCAGTCACAGAGGTAGGGCCATTATGAAACTGGTTGAATTTTTGAAGAATAATTAATCCAAAAGAATTGCACATTTATGAAAAAGTCATCATTCCTGACAATATTGTTGTTCTTTGTTGTTTGCACTTGTCTGCAAGCAGCCCAAATAGGTTCATGGAAGGTTTACCCCAGTTATCACAATGCTCAGAAGAGTGTAGCTATGGGAAAAACCATCTATACGGTGGCAAATGGTGACCTTTTCTCGTATAATACGGAAGACACAGAGGTCAGAACATACGATAATCTGGGTATCTTAAATGATGTGGATATTGTTGATATAGGTTATAGTCAGGAGGCAAAAAAAGTTATTCTGGTTTATTCCAACAGCAATATCGACCTTTTGGATGCTGATGATAATGTGCAGAATCTTTCGGCACTAAAGGACAAGTCGCTTTTCGGAAAGGAAATTAGTGGCATGTGTATTTATGGCTCTATGGCATATTTATCTACAGGTTTTGGATTCGTGGAAGTGGATATGAAGGAGGGCGTATTTCGGAACACATACCGTTTAGGCTTTACTGCTAAGAGCATTGCGGTAAATGCAGACAATATTTTCTTGGCTACTTCAACGGGTTTGTTCAGATGTTCTAAAGCAGATAATATGCAGGATGTGGCCAACTGGAAGAAACATCATGGATTTATCGATTGGAGTCGGATCCTGTTTCATGGTGACCAATTGGTAGGCGTACGTATCGATACACTTTATCAGATAGATACACAAAAGGCTTTTACCATCGAGAAAGTCTGCAAGGATAAGAGCACCGTAGGTTTTCTGTGTGAAACAAACGACCAGCTCTTTTGGGGAAAATCAGACGCTATTCGCTACGCTTCAACGTTGCCCAGCTATTCCGTTATCACGGAAGACAACACATGGAGCGATGTAACCTATTTGGATGGCACATATTGGGTTAGCGACCAGTACAAAGGTCTTCAAGGCTATAAGTTGGCAGACGGACAATTGCAGGTAACAGTTTCCTCAATCATCCCTAACAGCCCAGTGCGCAACCTTTCTTATAGGTTGCAATGGGTAGGAAACCGTCTGTTAGTAGCCGGTGGTATTAATACGGTTGCAGGTTTTTATAACAAGCCAACGTCTATGTACCTTGAGGACAACCAGTGGACAAATTTCGAGGAGATGACGGAAATCCCAGAAGAATATAGCAGAATCAATCTGGCCAATACTACAGACTTGGTGCAAGACCCCAGTGACCCTACACATCACTTTGCCTCTTTGCACAGAAACGGACTTTTTGAGTACAAAGACGGCAAGTTTGTAAAATTCTATAATTGTGATAATAGTCCATTGCAAAGTATCTTGCCCATGAGTAAATACTACATGAATTATGTATCTTGCGCTGGACTGAAACATGATATGGAGAATAATTTGTGGATGCTTTGTTCTCAGACGGATACTATAGTTCGTGTGTTGAGACCAAATGGCAAATGGGAAGCTATTTATTGTGAGCCAATTGCTCATGCCTCACTTTGCGATAATATCTTATTGCATAGCTCAGGATTGGTATTCGTAACCAGCAGACGACTGGATATGAGGGGCATCTGTTGTATAGATACCAAGGGAACACTTGGTAACAATAAGGACGATCAGAGTATCTTGCATCAGGAAATCGTGAACCAGGACGAAACGGTGTATAATCCTGATGAGTTTTACGGAATCTGTGAGGACTTAGACGGAAGAATCTGGTTTGGAACTACGTTGGGCCTTTTTGTGATTGATGACGCAACAACCGTTTTCGAAAAGAATTTCCGTTTCACTCAGGTTAAGGTGAATCGCAACGACGGAAGTGGCTTGGCCGATTATCTGTTGAGCGGCCTGCCTGTAACGTGCATTACCGTTGATGGTGCCAACAGAAAGTGGGTTGGAACACAGAATAATGGTGTTTTCTTGGTTTCTGCCGACGGGCAAGAGACTATTCACCATTTTACGACAGAAGATTCTCCCTTGTTGAGCGATGCTATTCAGGACATTGCGGTTAATCCCATAACCGGTGAGGTAGCCATAGGAACAGAAAAGGGCTTGTGCAGTTATATGAGCGATGCCATAGAGGCTGCTGACGATTTGGTTAAGGACGATGTCTTGGTTTACCCCAATCCCGTAAAATCGGACTATACTGGCCCTATTGCCATAAAGGGTCTGACTATGGATGCTGAGGTTAAGATTCTGAGTTCCAGCGGTCAGTTGGTATGGAGCGGTATTTCTTCTGGCGGACTTGTTACCTGGAACGGTTGTAACATGCGAGGTAATCGTGTGGCATCTGGCATCTACCATGTGGTAGCAAACGACAATGCGGGCAACAAAGCTATTGTCACCCGCATCGTCATAATCAAATAATGTATCTTAGAATCTGTAACCCACGGTTATACTGAAGTTGAAATTCTTAACCTTGGGAAGAGACATGCCTACATTATCAAAATAGTCATCGCGTAAACTGGTACGATAGATATCGGCAAAACCCCAGTCGCATCCAATCATCAGGTTGTAATGCTGCTCATACTCGGCACCGATGCGGAAGCCAATACCGGCATCCCATCGCTGGAAGGGAAGTTTGTTGGGATTTCCGGGGTCAAAATCGTAATTCTTGAAAGCATTATAGTCAAGTTCATCTTCTGCGTCTCTAACAGCATCACCGTCACCATCGATGTTGCATCTGTGACGACCGCCTACACCAACTGCAAAATAAGGACCAAGTTCTCCGTAGAAGCCTAAATTGTCCATAACGTTGTAGCGAAAACCAACTCGAATGGGAACTTCAATGTAATGAAGGGCATACTTGAGAGTACCTGAGTAGGCTGTAGTGGGGTCATTGATGCTAAAAAACATATCGGAAACCTTACCACCCTTCATCGTCCAGTCAACTCCTGCTGTAAGGTAAGTTCCGTGAGCCTTGGGGAGCATAAAGTCTGCTCTGATTCCCATCTGGGCTCCAGCTTTTGCGCCGTAACCGCTGTTCTGAAGCTTGGAAATGTTCATGCCAAAGAATCCCATCCAACTTAGGCCTGCTTCAGGCTCGTTTTCAAACTCAAATGCCATAGCATTGCCAGTGTAAAGTGCTAAAGCAAGGATTAAACTAAAAATCTTCTTCATATTAAAACGGATTTAATATTAATAATGTTAAACTGAATAATCTATTGACAAAGTGCATTGCAGACTTCATTCTGGAAGTCTCTTCCTGACCTGCCGGAACTTATGCCTTGGTTTATAATACAGAACGACAGAACATGCCCATTTCTGGCCGTAAGATAGCCTGCGAGCGAGGAAATGCCAGTCACAGTTCCGGTCTTTGCGTGTACATTATTATATGCTGGCGTATCTTGCATACGATTACTTAACGTTCCATCCACGCCTGCAATGGGGAGTGCGGGATAAAGATGTTGGTATATCTCGGGTTTGCTGAATGCGTAATTCAGTAAACACACCAATAATTCTGGCGACACATAATTGTAAAGAGAGAGTCCGCTGCCATCAGCAATCTGATATGATTCGGAATCCAATCCAAGTTCTTCAATCAGGTCGTAGATTAGCTTTGCCGCTTGTTTCCTTCCTGCGTTCTTCTGTCCCGAATAGGCAGCAAGCTGATAAAACAGACATTCGGCAAAAATGTTGTGGCTGTTCTTTAGTATTGGTTCCAGCACCTCGTCAATGGTATGGGTAATACATACTATTGATTTGCTGTCAGCAGGTGCTTGCTGTTGTCTCACGCCAGCTCTGCTACGTTTCACTCCTGCTTTGGTAAGTGCTCTGTTCCATTCGCTGTTGAAATCATCTTTTGCATTCACCATCAAGGCCGAGAGTGGTCCGTAGTCATCATCCCAGCACCAACCCCATCCGTAGGGAAGGTCATCTTTCATGCTCAAGTCGGTGTACATATTCCCTGTAATGCTGTTAATGCCAGCGTTACGCAGTGCTTTTGCCATTGTATTCAAATCGGAGGGCGACAACAGCGGATCCATACCTCCCACAACGTACACATCGCCCTGCAATGTTCCATTTGCAATGGTTCCCTTTACTCTCAAATCCGTCTTAAAGTTGTATTCTCCGCCCAGATAATGCAAGCTGCTGATGCTGGTAATCAGTTTTTCTGTAGAAGCTGGACGCATGCGATGAGAGGCATTGACCGCGTAAAGAGGCTGTTTTTCCGTAAGGTCGAAAACGTAAAGCCCCAGTTGTGTGGTCTCAAAAAGAGGAAGTTGGCAAAGAGAGTCTAATCTGGCTTGTATGGTGTCCTTCCAGGTAACGGGCGTCACCACTTCAGCTACCACAACGGGTGTGGATAATTCCACCTTTGAGTTTTCTGTTATTTTGATGGGGCCGTTATAGGGATATTGCACAGATTTGCGCGAGCCGCAACTGCAAAGGAGAAGCAGAAATGCTAATGGAAGTATGCCCTTGTTTGCCTTAACACCGAAAAACAAAGATTTTTCACTTTTCATTCTTCACTCTTTATTCTTTTTTTTCATTGCAAAGATAAAGAAAAAAACGCTAAAAGTTACAACTATACAACTTTTTGAGTATTTTTGCATCAGAAATGGCTTAAAAATAGGCAGGATATCATGATAAAGAAATTCGATTTTCTGATTATTGGCAGCGGTGTAGCGGGAATGAGCTACGCGCTGAAGGTTGCTAACGCAGGTAAGGGAAAGGTTGCCCTGATCTGTAAAACATCGTTAGAGGAAGCAAATACCGCAAAGGCTCAGGGTGGTATAGCCTCAGTTACCAATCTGTTGGTGGATAACTTCGAGAAACACATCGAGGACACCATGATAGCTGGTGACTACATCAGCGATCCAGCTGCAGTTGAGCAGGTCGTGAAGAATGGTCCCGAAGGTATCAGGGAGCTGGTGCAGTGGGGTGTCAATTTCGATAAGAACGAGAAAGGCGAGTTCGACCTTCATCGCGAGGGAGGACACTCTGAGTTCCGTATCCTGCACCATGCTGACGATACGGGAGCCGAGATTCAGCGCGGCTTGATGGAGGCTGTGAGGAATAACCCCAATATTGAGATTCTGGAGAATCATTTCGCTGTTGAAATAATCACCCAGCACCATTTGGGAATACGTGTAACCCGTAGGACACCAGACATTGAATGCTACGGAGCATACGTGCTGAATCCTAAGACGGGAAAGGTGGATACCTATCTGTCTAAGGTTACGCTGATGGCAACAGGTGGAACGGGAGCTATTTATGCTACTACTTCTAATCCCAATATTGCTACGGGCGACGGAATAGCTATGGTTTATCGTGCCAAGGGAAAAGTAAAGGATATGGAGTTTGTACAGTTCCATCCAACCGTTCTTTATAATCCCAAGGAGACTCATCCTGCTTATCTGATAACGGAAGCCATGCGTGGCTACGGAGGTATTCTTCGTCTGCCTAATGGCGAGGAGTTTATGCAGAAATATGACGAGCGTTTGAGCCTTGCCCCACGTGATATTGTGGCTCGTGCCATTGACCGTGAGATGAAGATTCACGGTTTGGACCACGTTTGTCTGGATGTAACACATAAGGATGCTGAGGAGACCAAGCATCACTTCCCCAACATTTACGCCAAGTGCCTGAGCATAGGTATAGACATCACCAAGCAGTATATCCCTGTGGCTCCCAGTGCCCATTATATGTGTGGAGGTATTAAAGTCGACCTTGACGGACAGAGCAGCATCAAGCGTCTGTATGCCGTTGGAGAATGCTCTTGTACTGGTTTACATGGAGGCAACCGTTTGGCCAGCAATTCACTCATAGAGGCGGTTGTGTATGCTGCTGCTGCCGCTAAGCATTCATTGGAATGCATCGACGACTACGACTTTAACGAAAAGGTTCCTGAGTGGAATGATGAGGGTACTATGACCAACGAAGAGAAGGTCCTTATTGCCCAAGACGTAAAGGAGGTGAATCAGATTATGAGTACCTATGTGGGTATTGTCCGTAGTGATTTGCGTCTGCACAGAGCTTGGGAACGATTGGATTTGCTGTATGAGGAGACTGAGCACCTCTTTAAGCGTGTGAAACCCACAAGGGACATCTGCGAACTCCGTAATATGATTAATGTGGGCTATCTGATAACCCGTCAGGCCATAGAACGTAAGGAGAGTAGGGGATTGCATTATACGATTGACTACCCCAAACATGCGCTAGACCAGAAAAAGGGTTAAAGGGTTAAAAAGTTAAAAGGTTAAAAAGTTGGCAAAAAACTTGTCAACTCGTCAACTCAAAAATAATGAAGAAGAGCATCTTTGGAATCCTTATTATGATGGAGAGCCTTTTCCTGGGGCTTTCCCTCATTGTGGCACTCGTCTACAACGAGGCGTGCTGGAAGGTTTTCGGAGTGGTTGCTGCCTTTGCTCTTGTGCTGGGATCCTTCTGTAAGTATTTGGGCGAGCGAGAACAGTCTGCCCGTTTTACCCGCTCTGACAGTTTCCTTGTTGTTGCTCTTTCGTGGATTATTTTTTCTTTGATTGGAATGGTGCCTTTCCTCTTTATCGCAGGGATGGATTTGCCCAGCTCGTTCTTCGAGACCATGAGCGGATTCACCACCACGGGTGCTACATGCATTGATGACATTGACTCTCTGCCCCATTCCCTGCTCTTCTGGCGAGCTATCACACAGTGGATAGGAGGTTTGGGAATTGTTGTTTTTTCCTTTGCCCTTATTCCTGTTTATGAATTCCGCAATAGTAATATGTACTCTGCCGAGGTAACAGGCCTTAGTCTGGATAAGTTACGCCCAAAGATTGGTGCTACAGCCCGTCGTATGTTGCTTATCTACCTGTTCCTGACTTCCCTGTGCGCCTTTATGTATTGGATGGGGCCCATGAATTTGTATGATGCCGTCTGCCACTCGTTTACCACTATTGCTACGGGTGGTTTCAGCACCCACACCCAGAGTATGGCGTTTTTCCATAGCTCATATATTGAATATGTGGCTTGTGTCTTTATGTTGGTCAGCAGTGTTAATTTCTCACTCTACTATTACCTCAGCATCAGACGCAGCAGTGCTCTGTTTAAAAACGAGGAGTTCAGGGCGTTCTTTGCCATGATAGCCATTGCAGTTTTTGGCTTTATGCTACTCTTCTATTTTGCCCCCATTCCATCAAGTGCAGAAGGGACTTTGCCAGTAGGGTTCGAAGAGACCTTCCGCTCCTCACTTTTCCATGTAAGCAGCGTAATGACCAGCACGGGTTTTGCTGCGCAGAAGTTCGACTATGTAGCATGGGGAGCCTCCTTCTGGATGCCAACGGTTGTTATTATGGCTATAGGAGCTTGTGCCGGTAGTACAGCAGGTGGTATTAAAGTGGTAAGAATTCTTATCTGTGCCAAGAGTGTACTCAAGGAATTTGTCCTGCTGTTACACCCAAGGGCTGTGATAGGTGTCAGAATCAGTGGGCATATTGTTCCAGACGACAGAGTTCGTCGTGCCTTAGCCTTTATCTTCCTTTATATCATACTGGTGGTAATAGCCATGCTTTGCTACAGCCTTTTGGGGGCTGATGTAGATACCGCTCTTGGTAGTAGTATCAGTATGCTCAGCAATGTAGGTCCCGCCACAGGAAGCACAGGCCCAGCCAGCAACTTTGCCCATGTTCCGGCAGCAGGAAAATGGCTCATGAGTGCCTATATGCTAATAGGTCGTTTGGAGATTTTCACCATCCTCTTCCTCCTCATGCCCAGCTTCTGGAAGGAAAGGAACTAACCTTGCTGTTCCCTTCCTATAGATAATGCCTTTACGTTGGCCTCCACAATGGCATCACCCTTGCGGGCAAAGACGCGACGGATGGCAGCTTCCAGTTTATCGTAATCTATACCGAGAGCTTTCTGAGCAGCACCCAACAGAATGACGTTGGCAGAACGGGGCACCTGATTGTCCTTGGCCAACTGTTCAATATCTATGGCTACCACATGGGGGAGTTTAGCAAGCTCGGCCTTAATATCCTCAATATTGGGATAGTTGGGGATGTTAATGAATGGAGCGCTGGAGGTAATAACCCAACCTTCCTTATTCAGATAAGGCAAATAGCGTAGGGCCTCCATAGGTTCCATAGAGATAATAACATCTGCCCCTCCCAGAGGGATAAGGTCGCTGGCAATGGGGTTGCTGCTGATGCGCAGGTTCGATTGTACATCGCCGCCTCGCTGACTCATTCCGTGTACCTCGGCCTGCTTGATATATAGGTTCTCATTCATGGCTGCTTCGCCAATGATGGTGGCTATTGAGAGGATTCCTTGTCCTCCCACACCACAAAGGATGATATCTGTTTTCATAATTGACAATTGAAAATTGATAATTGACAATTAAAATTAATTGTTCTGTTTGCGTTCTTTTGCGTGTCGTTTAAACGTTTGTATGCATTCACGCTGTGGAATGATGACGGAGACGCCATGGTAGTTGATTTCCTCACGTATGATGCGGGTAATCTCCGGCATGTTCTTGGGCAGAGGAACTACCACATGCAGATGCTCGGGTTCTACGCCAAGTCCCAGGCAGATAGCCTCGAACTTATTGGTGCCGGCAGAGTCCTGACCACCTGTCATAGCAGTAGTGAGGTTGTCGGAGATAATGACGGTAATGTTTGCTTTCTCGTTGACAGCATCCAAGAGGCCTGTCATACCGCTGTGGGTAAAGGTAGAGTCGCCAATGATAGCTACTGCAGGCCACTGACCGGCATCGCTGGCACCCTTAGCCATAGTAATGCTGGCACCCATATCCACGCAGGAGTGAATAGCACGATAAGGGGGTAGGAAGCCCAGTGTATAGCAACCTATATCACCAAATACACGAGGATTCTCGTATTCTTTCAATACTTCGTTAAGGGCGGTATAGACATCGCGGTGACCACAACCCTGACACAATTGTGGTGGGCGAGCTACCACCAGTTGAGAGTTGAGAGTTGAGAGTTGAGAGTTAATATCTAATTCTTCATTCTTCACTCTTAATTCTTCATTTAGCGCAGCTGCCACACTGTCGGGTGTAAGTTCACCTGTGCGGGGCAGTTCGCCTGTGAGACGACCTAAGATGTTCTGGCTCTCGAATACACCGCGAACCTGCTCTTCAATGAACGGCTGACCTTCTTCTACTATCATCACCTTCTCGCAGCTGTCCAGCATCTGTCGTACCAACTTCTTGGGCAGAGGATACTGAGAAATCTTAAGGATTGGGACATCCACACCTGATTCTTTCACATAGTTATAGGCAATACCCGAAGCTATGATGCCCAAAGAGGCGGCCCCTCTCCCCGCTCCCCCAAAGGGGAGGGCAATTTTGTTGTAAGCAGAGTTGGCTGCATCCTCCTCCAACTGTGCCTGCTGAGCCGTTACCTTATCGTTACGCTTACGGGCATTGGCAGGAAGCAATACCCAGTTGGCAGCTACTGCATTATAGTTCAACTCGTTTTCCTTACGAGCCTCATCCTTTACCTCAACTACAGCTCTGGAGTGTGCCATACGAGTGGTTACACGCATCAACACAGGCAGACACTGCTGTTCGGAGTAATCGAAGGCAGCCTCCATCATATCGTAGGCTTCCTGTTGACTGGAAGGCTCGAACGTTGGAATCATGGCAAACTTGCCATAGAAACGACTGTCCTGCTCGTCCTGACTACTGTGCATGGATGGGTCATCGGCTACCAATACCACTACGCCACCGTTCACGCCCGTCATAGCGCTGTTCACAAACGGGTCGGCACAAACATTCATACCTACGTGCTTCATGCACACAAGGGCACGTTTGCCCATAAACGACATACCCAGAGCGGCCTCCATAGCCGTCTTCTCGTTGGTGCACCAGCGGCTGTGAACCTTGCGCTCCTTAGCCAACGGATGCAACTGAATGAATTCCGTAATTTCCGTAGAGGGTGTGCCGGGATAAGCATACACGCCAGAGAGTCCGGCATGCAAGGCACCCAGTGCCACAGCCTCGTCACCTAATAAAAGTTTCTTTTCCATCATATTTTTATTTCAAATGTTTCTTTTTCGTTTTCAGCAGGAAATTTCTTCCTAAATTCCCTCAGCTTCTCCATATCTAAGAATGCCACCGTGCAGTCTTCCTTATCTCTTTCGCACTCCGCGATAGCGTGTCCGTAAGGATGAATAATCGCAGATTCGCCGCTATAATCGCAGTTCCCGTCGTGCCCCACTCGGTTAGTACCTATCACGTAACATTGATTCTCTATGGCACGGGCTCGGAGTAGAGTCTTCCAAGCCTCAATCCGTACCGTAGGCCAGTTGGCCACACAGATAATGGCATCGTAATCCTTGCAGTATCGCATCCAAACGGGGAAACGAAGGTCGTAACACACGGTTAGCAGAAACCTTACGCCTCTCCATTCTACCACCACGCGCTCGGTGCCACGCTCATAGTACTTGTCCTCGCCGCCGTAGGCAAAGAGGTGGCGTTTATTGTAAGCAGTTACAGCACCGTCAGGCTTCACAAAGTAAAAGCGGTTATAGAACTTACCGTCCTCCTCCACCGCAACGCTTCCTGCTATGGCAGCATTCTGTTGCTGTGCCATCTGTTTCATCCATTGGAGCGAAGCATCATCGCGCTCTGCCAGCCCCGAAGGTTCTGTCGCGAAGCCGGTCGACCACATCTCCGTCAGCACATAAAGGTCAGCATCCGGCTGCGCCTCTATCTGCTGCTGCAACCGGAGCCTGTTTTCTGCGGGTTTCCCCCACACAATATTGTGCTGTATAATGCTTACCTTCACAATAAATACCTATTTCAGCTTGCAAAGTTACGATTAAGCGAGAGAAAAGCAAAAGAAAAGCTTGTTTTTCTTTTCTTTTCCGAGCGGAAGTAGATCGGAATTAAGTTCGAGACGCTGTTACAATATTAATGGGATAAAGAATTGCCACGTTTGGCAATTACAAATACAGTGTAGCTGTAAGGTTCTAATGTGAGAGCATTTCCTGGCTCTACGGTTCCCTCAAAAGGTATGTAGCTTGTAGGTTGCTGAGGCGTATTTTCTGCTTCCGCCTTGCCACAGAGTACTACAGAACGTATGTTGCTTATGGTACCGAAGTTCTTTAGGTTGAGTGTGAGGCTTTGGGGAGCTGTTCCGTAATTTACCACATGAAGTACCAAGGTGTCGCCTGCCTGGTTGCGTGTTACGGTATAATCAAGGTTGACAGGGGAGCTGCAACTGCTTTCCACCAACAGAGGCTGATGATTTGTTGCCGCCATCTGCTGTGCATAGAACGGGGGCTGCATCCATACCTGGGAAGGGGAGAAGAATATCTGCCCTTGATCCCAGCCGTTATCGTTTTGCTTATAGGGTTGCAGGGCATTAGCTGGACTGTCGAGGGGCACAAAGCCGCCAGCCCTACGGACCACATTCAGCATTACGGCATGTGCCAAAGCACGAGCCATATTGTGCGTGTTGCCGTTCTCCTCTAAAATGGCACAGCGCATAGTAGTTTGCGGGTTCCACTGCAGGAAGAGTTTTCGCATTTGTAAAATCTCTGCTTCTGCTTTTTGTGCCTGCTGGGGTGTCTCTGTCCAGGGGTGATAATCCCAGTAGTCGCATTTGCCGTCTAGCTGCTGGAATACATACTGCATGGTTTCCTGCTTATTGGGGCGCCACCAGGCAGCATTTATGAATTGCAGTGCAGGATAAACCTTATGGATGGCATTATACAGGATAAGGTAGCGTTCCACATAATGTTCGTAGCCGGAGAGGGCAGAAGAGGAGATACATTCTTCGTTGCCTATCTCAATAAACTTCAAGTTGTATGGCTCTATTTCCTTCAGAAGGGCGAGAACATCTTCGGGATTGTCTTCGATGTTAATGGCAAAGGTGGGTTCCGTTCCTATCAGTCGGGCAAACTCCACAAATTCGGGTATGGCAAATCCATTGGTGGCGTGCAGATACCAGTGCCCATTATAGGGTTGGCGTTCCAGACGGCTTCCAATCATATTCCTGGTCATATATTCGCTGGCATTCACCATTGTCCCGCCATAACGGAGGAAGGTAAGATGCTGCTGGCGGAAGGCCTCGGTTATATCGGAACGGAAGGGATAGTTGTTGGTGCAGAGCAGGACTTGGTCCACCCATATGCTTCCGTCTTCGCCCAGTTTCAGGCAGAATCGTCCTGCAGGATCTGTTTCAGTGGGTGTGAACGCTACATCGTAACGTTTCCAGTCGTTGCCGATGCCCGTAATCTCAGCTCGGGCATATTCCTTGGTGCCGTCAGCCGACTGCAAGCCGACCAGCACCTTGTGGGCTGTTCCCTTCAGATAGACCGATACGTTCAGGTGCTCTCCTTTCTTTATGCCTATACCCCAGCGGTTCAGTCCCATATTATAGATGCCGGTTCCTGCTTTTCCGCTTATCTTCTGAGCATATTTACCTGTAAAGGGCGAGGAACTGTCATGCAGGAAGTTGCCTTCTCCCAAGGCAGTCCACATACCTGAGACATTGGGTGTATTGCTCTCAAAGGCTATGTCAGTGCCGTCTATCCTAAGATTGCGGAAACTTGCCGAACCGCCAAAAGAACGCAGGCCCACGTAGCCCGATTTCAGTGGACTGTCAGTGTCCTGGTACTCCTTAATCAACTTGTCGTTCAGGTAGATATTCAGCTTGGCCTCGTTGATAACAACGCGTATCTTGTTCCATTCACCCAGTGGATGAAAGGCTATGGGGGTATCCGAGATAGGTTGCCAGTTTTGCTGATGCTTTCCCAACACAAAAGACCCTTTCTGTGCATTCAGCGCCACCTCATAGCCGTTAAAGGCATCAGCACCGTCGGCGGCTCCTGAAACGTTGACAATAAAACCGGCAATAGCGTGAATGTTATCTATTCTTACCTCAACCTCTATGGTGCTGTTCCTGAGCTGTTTGCCTGTGTATATCAGTTTTCCATGCCTTGAAGTAACCAGTTGGGCCATACCTGAGGTCAGGCTCCACCTATCGTCGTATGCCTGAAATCCCTTGAAATTGGCTATTGCCGGTTCCTCAAACCCTTCACCAAAGATTTTCTGGTCGTAAAGTCCGCCATATATCTCGTGGTTTACGTCCTCTGCTCCTGCACCGTATATCAGTGGTTCAATACGGCAAACAACTTTTTCTGCATCTACTGTCAGCGTCTGCGCTGAAGCGGGAAGGGCCATCATGATGACCCACAAAAAAAGCCAAATCACACTCTTATCTGTCATCACCCTAAATGGGGAATTCAAAATGATTAATTTCTGCATGTTATATGTTTCTGTGCTATAGTCCATAATGATTCTTCATCCTTTTATCTCTGCAAAAGTACGATTAAGTGAGAAGAATACAAAATAAAACGTTTTTATTTTTATTCTCGAGCAAAAGTAAGTTCGAACACAGTTCAAAAGTACGATTATGTGAGCGAAAAGCCAAATTTTGGAGCAGCGAAGGCAAAGAAAACACCCGTTTTCTTTGTCCGAATGGAATTTAATCATATTTTTGCAGCATGAAGCCTATTCACAAAGGCAACACATCGAAAAATGAAGAAAGATAACCTCCTCCACTTGGGTACATTAGCATCCGCTTTACTGCCCGTTATCCCCGTTGCCGGCAAGAGCCAGAAGGGGAACACAGCCATTAATAACCGTCAGCAACCCAATGTGATTGTAATCTTTGCCGATGACCTTGGCTATGGCGATCTGGAATGCTTTGGTGCTGCCCGTGTGCAGACACCTAATGTGAATGCCCTGGCCAAGAGCGGCATCCGCTTTACCAATGTTCATGCCATTGCAGCCACCAGCACGCCTTCGCGCTACGGATTGCTGACAGGCGAATATGCCTTCCGTCACCCCAATACCGATATTGCACGAGGAAATGCAGGCATGATAATCCGCCCCGAGCAGTTTACCATTGCCGATGCTTTCAAGAATGCCGGATATGCTACGGCAGCCATAGGAAAATGGCACCTTGGCTTAGGTGATAAGGATGCCAAGCAGGATTGGAACGCCCAGCTTCCCATGCATCCGGGTGATATAGGATTCGACTACCATTATATAATGGCGGCAACAGCCGACCGTACTCCCTGCGTCTTCATAGAACAAGGCCATGTGGCCAACTACGATGCTTCGGCTCCTATTCTGGTTAGTTACGAGGAGAACTTCCCAGGTGAGCCCACAGGAAAGAATAATCCCGAGCTACTTTATAACCTGAAGGCCAGTCATGGGCATAATCAGAGTATAGTCAATGGCATCGGTCGTATTGGCTATATGAAGGGTGGTGGAAAGGCTCTCTGGAAGGATGAGAATATTGCCGACAGCATAGCGGCTCACGCCATCAGCTTTATGCAGAAGCATCAGCAGGAGCCCTTCTTCATGTATCTGGCAACCAACGATGTGCATGTGCCTCGCTTCCCTCACGAACGTTTCAGGGGCAAGAACCCAATGGGGTTCAGAGGTGATGCCATTGCGCAGTTCGACTGGACCGTAGGTCAGGTAATCGCTGAGTTGGACCGACTGGGCTTGCGCCAGAATACGCTTATCATCCTAAGCAGCGATAACGGTCCTGTGGTAGATGACGGCTATCAGGACAGAGCCGTTGAATTGCTTGGCGGTCATCGTCCAGCTGGACCTTATCGTGCAGGCAAATACAGCACTTTCGAAGGTGGAACCGTAGTGCCGGCAATAGTATCATGGCCCAAGAAAGTTCAGGCTGGTCAGGAATCAGACGCCCTTGTTTCGCAAATCGACTGGCTGGCATCGCTCAGCGCCCTTGTGGGAGCCCGTATTCCTAAAGGCGGTGCTGTTGACAGCCAGAACCGTCTGAGCACACTTTTGGGTGAAGACCGTCAGGATCGTCCTTATGTTTTGGAGCAGGCAGCCAATCATGCACTTTCTGTTCGTACCAAAGAGTGGAAGTATATTCCCCCCAGCCAAGGCCCTGCTGTTATAGCTGGTCCCAATATGGAAAGCGGCTATGCCCGTGAACCTCAGTTGTATAATATGCAGCAACCTTACGAGCAGGAGAATGTAGCCCTTCAGCATCCGCAAGTAGTCTTCACGTTACAGTCCTATCTCGAAAAAGAACGCAGCGGCGGAGCCACATACAAATCTCCGATATCTAGGTGATGTAAGGATTATTCCAAGATCCTTTTCTATTCTCGTTTTTCTGCCCAGTCAGAGAAAACTTGCCGCTTAACTAGAAAATTTTTACCGCATAGTGTGGCAGTAAAAAATCTTATGCTAAAGAACATCCTTTGATGTTTTAGCCGAATCGTTGTTTGTCAAAAGTTTTTTTTCAAAGCCAACGGTCAATAGCCAAGGTTCTTGAACCCCTTGAACTCTTGAACCCCTTGAACTCTTGAACATCTTAAACCAGTTAAGGTTAGGGTTAAGGTTAGCGTACGAAGTTTGTTATCGTTAACGTTAGCGAAATTTTATGCAACACCTAACCCGCTGAACGTTGAGTCACGATGGTTATCGCTTGTAACTGATGTTACCTGTTGTCGCAACAGGTCACTAACACCTCACTAACAGGTAACTTATTATAATCTCAACATCATAATTGCATGAAGTTAGGTGTTGTGTTACCTGTTAGTTACCTGTTGAGCAAACAGGTAACACTGCCTAACGCCGATAACCATCGGCTTTCAGCATATGTCAGGTGAGGTGTTACCTGTTTTTTAACCTTGAACCATAATTGTTCCGTAAGTTCGTAAATCCGTTGCTCCGTGAATCCCTTAACCCTTAACCTTGAACCCTTAACCATAAATCTTCCCTCTTCCTTCTTCCCTCTTATCCCTAAACCATAATTGTTCCGTAGATTCGTAAATTCGTAGTTCCGTGAATCCTTTTTTCGCAGAAAAACACCAGTTTTCTTTGCTCATATTAAAAAAAGTGTTAAATTTGTGCCGTGAAGTAACTATTTTGCTGCTTTATACCTTTGGCGTTTAGTGGTGATGGCTTCCACTGAACTTCCATGAGTTGAATTGAACTAAAACGAAATATCTAACCTAAAAGCAAATAATACCAATGAAACGTAATCCATTGTGGCTTATTGCTGCTGTGATATTTTTCGGTTGTAGCGAGCAGTTGAGCGAGGTGCTGGTTTCTCCCGACTCATTGCCCATTAATCTGACAGGCTCCATTAACCAGCAAAATGTAACGCGAGCTAATGAACAGGGCTTCGTTACAGGAGACCGAATGGGCATTTACATTGTTGATTATGTAGATGGACAACCGGAACAGATTTCCACCGACAATCGAGCCTCCAATGTTATCTATACCTTCGATGGCGAGAACTACCGTTGGACAGCCCCTACCACCATCTATTGGCGCGACAACACCACCCCCGTCGATGTCTATGGTTACTACCCCTCTGCTAATTATATCAGCGACCCCACGGCCTACCGTTTCGAAGTCAGTGAGGACCAAAACTTGCAGCGTGAGGGAGAAATGGGCAATTACGAGGCATCAGACTTTCTTTGGGGCAAGACAACAAATGTGTCACCAACTACCGAAGCCATCATCGTACGCTACTCGCATCGTCTCGCGGGCGTACGTGTTCATTTGATTAAAGGTGAAGGGATGACGGACACTGAGTGGGAGAAGTTGCCACGTCTTGTCACTATTGATAATACCGTGCGCATAGCCACCATAGACCTCTCTACTGGTACTGCTACACCTTCTGGCAGTTATGACCACCCGATACGTATGTTGGAACAAACAAGCGACTATCGTGCTGTCGTAATCCCACAGACCGTTGAGGCAGGCAAGGCTCTTATCAGCATCACCATCGATGGTATTAGTTATAGCCACAAGATAGCCTCACCCATGAATTATCAGGCGGGCAAGCTCCATAACTTCACTATCTCCGTAAACAAGAGCGAGGCTACAGGCGATTACTCCATCAGCGTCAGCGATGACGGCATAACAGACTGGGTAAACGATGAAGCTTCTCACCAGTTCTCCGCTCAGGCATACGTTGTTGTCCACTGCGACAAATATGGAACCTTGAAAGATTGTATCACCCGTGCAGGACTGGACTATAAGACCATTCAGAACCTGAAAGTGACAGGAGAGGTTAATGATGTTGACTTTAATTTGATAAACGGTGAAATGTCAGAATTAAAGCACCTGAACTTGAAAGACATAAAAATAAAACACGTATATCATTCTTATTGGACTAGCGATGACAACGGTTCGTTAGTAGAGTATTATATAGACGACGAACTACCATCAGGTGCTTTCTATGGTAACAAATCTATCCGATCCATGATACTCCCTTCGTCATTGAAGGAAATAGGTGGTGATGCTTTTCGTGAGATGCGATTGATGTACTCTACCCTGGAGATTCCTGAAGGGGTGACTAAAATTGGTGGGTCTGCTTTTGCTTACAATGAATATAATGGGGTTGAATTGATATTGCCTGCGACAATTGACACGATTGAAGGGGCTGCCTGTGCTGATTGTGGATGGAAATGTGAACTGAAACTGACAGATAATATTAAATATATTGGTGGAGATGCTTTTGGCGGATGGTATGGTGGATGCCCTAATTTTTATGGGGTATTTCATATTCCTGCACATCTGACTGAATTGAATGAACGCATTTTTTCAGGTCTGGGCAGCAATGGTTCCTTTACTGGCGAATTGGAAATTCCTCAAGGTTTTTCTGTTATTCCATATAATGCTTTCGGTGTCTCTTTAAAGAACCGTGTACCATTACGTATTCCACAAGGAGTGAAGCGCATTGAGACCCAAGCATTCCCATTATTAAGTAGTATTCATTTTAATGATGATTTAGAAGAAATAGGGCATGGAGCCTTTTATGATGGTTCTTTTTATTTTCCTATCGAACTTCCCTCTCAATTGCGGATATTAGGTACACGTGCTTTTTGGAATGCCAGAATAGAAGGAGTTTTAGCAATTCCGGAATCATGTTTATCCATAGAGGAGGGAGCTTTTAGCTTAAATAATATCACGAAGGTTATTTTGCCCAGTAAATTAGAAAATATAAGCGCAGAAATGTTTTGTGGGTGTGGTATGCTGAAAGAGATTTCGATTCCAAAATATGTTGAGTTTATTGATCGAAATGCTTTTACTGGTTGTGGCGCTTTGCAAACCATCATTTGTTTAAATCCAGAACCTCCAGCATTAGGAACGGATGTTTTTCATGCAGGAGAAATGTATTCAACTTGGTCAGATATTGGGGTTGATTTTGATAAATGTATTTTACAGGTCCCAGAAGCCTCTATTGAAGCCTATCGCCACGCTGACGGATGGAATGAATTCAAAAACATCACACCTTATCGTGAATTAGCTTTCAATATCCCAGAGATAGTTGCACTTGACAAAGGCAGCACCCTTGAAGGTATCCTTCGTGCCGAAGGTGCTTGGGAGGTCAGCGAATGTCCAGACTGGGTAATAGTTTCTCCAACCAGTGGAACCTATAAGGAAGAACTGACAGTTACTGTTAAGCCTATGAATTATGAAGGAGAACGTGACGGCCGTATCGTGTTCCGCCTGAAAGAGAAAGACTACACTTACTATACAACTGTTCATCAGTACAACTCGGCTGAGTATCGTGAAGACGAAACGTATGTACTCCAGCAGGCCTCGGCAGGAGCACCTCAAGAAGTTCCTCTTTTTATCGTTGGTGAAGGATATACAGCCGAAGAAATCGTTTCGGGTCAGTACCTGAGTGACATGAAAGAGCAGATGGAACATCTATTCAGCTGCGAACCCTACAAGACCTATCGCAACTACTTCACTGTCAGCACTGCCATAGCCTGTTCTCCTGAGCATGGTTTGGATGGCCGAACACGATTCGATAGCGGCATTGATTACTACAATTGGCTATTCTATACTGACGAAAATCGTGTGTGGGAATATGCCGAAAGTCATGCCAAAGGTATCAATGGTGGCAGCCATAACCGGACGGTGGTGATGATGTTGATGAATACCAACCAGCTACCCAATGCCGTTAAATTGGCGGATGACGGATATGCATTGGCTATGTTGGGCAAGAGTAATGACGTTTATCCGTTTGATCAGCGAGATTTAGTGTTACGTGATCTTGGTGGTCGTGCATTCGGCCATTTGGCAACTGAAGCAATCAACCATTTTACTTTTCTAAATGCCTGCACGTGTCCAGGATGCCGAGGATGGGAAGATTATCAGCATGCAAAACGTCTCGGATGGTTTGAAAACATTGCTACTACTGGCAAAATGAACGAGGTACCTTGGAGCCACCTTATCTTTGAACCTAAGTATGCTGCATACGTGGATATGTATGAAGGAGCATACAATCATGCCCGTGGCACCTATCGTTCAGAGAACATGAGTGTAATGGGTAATGTACCCATTCCGTATTTTAATACCATCAGCCGTGAGAGCATTGTTCGTAGAATAAAAAGATATGCTGGTCAAACCTTCTCTTTTGAAGATTTTATGGTTAATGACAAAATAGAAATACCAGAGGAATGAATGAACAATTCATAATTAACAAATAAAAATTATGAAGAGATATAAAGAATTTGTGTGTTTATCTGGCTTTTTGCTGGCCGCTTGTGCCGACCAGGATATAGTGCAAGATAATCCGAACAGTGGCGATGCAATGGAGTTGCGGGCAGAAATCAGCCAGCAATATACCACCCGTGCCAATGATGGTGGTTTTGCCGATGGTGACCAAATTGGCGTTTTCATCGTGAATTACAAGAACGACGAGACTCAGCCACTCCAACCAACTGGCAATCATGCGGATAACGTGCGCTTCACATACGATGCGACTACGGGTAAGTGGACGGGCAGTTATCAAATTTATTGGAAGGATAAGACTACACCCATAGATGCATATGGTTACTATCCCTTTGATGCAGAGCTGAGTAGCACCCAATCCTATCCATTCAGTGTGCAGCAGAACCAACGTGACCCAATGAAAACCGGACGCAAGCTCAGTGGCTATGAACAGAGTGATTTTTTATGGGCGAAAAGAGAGGGCGTTTTTCCCACTGCAGGAGCTGTCACCCTACAACATCATCACTTGATGGCTGGTGTTAAAGTTGTACTAACAGAGGGAGATTTCTTTGACGATGGAGAATGGAACAATCTTGAAAAAACCGTCCTCGTAGAGAATACCATCACAGAGAGTACCATTAATCTGCAAACTGGTGTTGTCACCCCCATTGGTACTACTACGGGAACAATAACTCCCCTCGCCTCTGGGAGAGGGGCTGGGGGTGAGGCTTCTTTCCGTGCCATCGTCATTCCCCAAACCATTGCGGCAGGAAATACCTTGTTCTCCATTACCATTGATGGCAAAAGCTATCAGTTTAAGCGCGAAGAATCAATGATTTACTATCCTGGCAAGTTGCACCAGTTTACTTTCGAGGTACAGAAGTCATTAGAAACAGGAGACTTCCTGTTGAATCTTATCAGCGAGAGCGTCACTCCTTGGGAGAACGACACAGATAGCCATAATGGAACGGCGCGGGAATATATAACTGTACATGTCGAGGAAGGACAATACTTGGGTGATGTTATCGAACAAATGGGACTTGACCCAGAAAAGATTGTAAACCTAAAACTTACTGGCTGTATCAGTGAATATATTGCTGGCTATCTTTTTGAAAATGAACCATATTATGCTTCTGGAGCTGAGAGTTTCTATTATATCAGGGACAATATGACCAATCTTGAAGCTGTGAACATGAAAGAACTACGCACCAAAAACATGAGAAGCT
The DNA here is from genome assembly GCA_017445925.1 of Bacteroidaceae bacterium. Taxonomy (GTDB): domain Bacteria; phylum Bacteroidota; class Bacteroidia; order Bacteroidales; family Bacteroidaceae; genus Physcousia. The sequence goes on from JAFSRW010000052.1 coordinate 55,933, forward strand.
ATGCAAGTTTATGGGATGGCAGCTGGATTCTCGACGACCGTGGTGAACCATTATGTGATGCTTATGGCCATCCCATACATGCTGATGATTATATCCCATCTTATGCTTTAAGTGAAGTCAATACGTTGGCGTACGTAGTTTTCCCAGATAGTTTGAAGGGTATTGGTGATGCCGCTTTTCTTAATACAGGACTTAGGGGGGCTCTTATTTTACCCGAAGGCTTGAAACACATCGGTGGAGAAGCATTCCGTGGACAGAGGTTGCTCACTGGCGACCTCCACATTCCATCGACAGTAGAGTATATCGGAGGGGGGAGCTTTTATGAATGTAACTTCACCAACGAACTGATTTTGCCTGAACATATGGTTTATTTAGGTGGACAAGCCTTCGGAAATTGCAAATATATGACAGGTTCAATTCATATTCCTGACGGCTTGGATGAAGTTAACCGTTCCTGGCCCGATCAAATAGGTGGCCCTGCAATTATTCCTCAAGGGGTAAAACGTGTAAATGGTATTGGACGTGGCATCACTTCTGTATATATTCCTAATGGTGTTGAAGAGATAGGTGAGGAAGCCTTTTGTGAGTATTCAAAACTGACAGGAAAAGTGCATATTCCTTCGACTGTGAAGAAAATAGGAGGAAGTGCTTTCCGCTCATGGGGATGTGTTCCTATTACACATGTGGATTTGCCAGAAGGATTAGAAATCATAGAAGAATTTACCTTTTATGGTTGTTCCTTCCTACAGGATACAATAGTTATTCCTTCCTCTGTCAAGCAAATCGGGGATCATGCTTTTGGCAATTGTCACATGTTGAACGCAATTATCCTACCTGCAGGATTGGAGGGTATCCAGGGTGATGCTTTTGGTGGATGTTTTTCACTTGATTATATCCAGTGCATGGGTTCAACACCACCTATTATAGAAGAGAATACCTTTAGTGGCGTGGAGAAAAACAATTTTACGGTGGTGGTTCCTGAAGGTGCTGTAGAGGCATATAAGAATGCTGATGGCTGGCGAGAGTTCAAACGTATCTCAACTTATCGCAATTTTGTCTGCCGTCCCACGAAAGCCAAACTGCTCAACAAGAGTAATATACGCGATATCATTCTCAATGCCGATGAGGCTTGGACAGTAAAGGAATGTCCCTCGTGGGTACACCTGGACAAGACTTCTGGATATAAGAAGACGGAACTGAAAGCTACTATCGACGCTATGGCTCACGGAGCTGGTGACCGTGAAGGGAATGTGGTGTTCCAACTTAATCGTAATGACGAAGACGGCAATCCCATCACTTGTACATTCCAGATTCAGCAGTTTGATTATGAGATTGATGAGGATGCTACAGTGACCTTCCAGACTGCTACCAAGGGAAAGCAAGGAGGTATAGACATTCTGCTTGTGGGAGACGGATACGATGCAGAGGATATTGCCCGTGGGGTATATCGTTCTGACATGGAACAAGAGATGGAATATTTTTTCGGAGTTGAGCCATATAAGACTTATCGTGAGTACTTCAATGTACATGCAGCTATGGCCATGAGCTATGAGAGTGGCGTAGTTGATTCACCCGATAAATGGCGAAACACAAAATTCGAAATCACATATGGTGCAGGTTATAATGAGCGACTACTTGTAGATTTTGACGGCATAGCCAGTTATGTGTTGGGTGATATCACTTCTTGTCCTGTCACCTCTGGAAATTTTGGGCGATCTTTGGTAATCTGTGTGCCTAATAGTAATGCATACGAAGGATTGGCCTGTTTGTACACCGACGGGTCTGCCATTGCAATATGCCCACATAGCACATGGGACTATCCCTACGATGCTCGCGGTATTATTCAGCATGAAGCTGGCGGTCACGGATGGGGCAAGTTAGCTGATGAGTATATCTACCATCGTGCCCTGATACAAGCCTGTGGTTGTGACTGTTGTGGCCATGTGGAAGCTGTGGAGTCTATGCACGCTCTGGGATGGGGACGTAATCTTTCACTCGACGGAAAATATAAGAATGTACCTTGGACACATCTCATTTTTGATCCCCGTTATGGTGACATCGTGGATATTTACGAAGGTGGGTACATGCATTCTAATGGTATTTTTCGTTCTGAGTTTAACTCTTGCATGAATGATAATGCTCCCTATTTTAGTACATGGTCGCGTCAGCTCATTGTTGAACGGATTCTTTGGGCAGCAGGTGAGATATTTGATTTTGAAACATTTGTGAGTAAAGACAGCCGCGAATGGGGCAAAAAATTCATAACACGTGGTGTAACTGATACGCCATGGCACCAGGTTAAGGCATACCATAGCAAGGGACATGGTCCTATCATCCGTAAGGGAAGTCCAAAAGATTATTTAAGAAATAAATAAAACAAGGAATCAGCGAAAAAAAAAATTATGCGTAACAATCATACTTTATCAATTTTACCTTATATATTTGTCGTCCCAGTATTGATGGTTATGATAGAGGCGTGTTCTGAGGATAGTTTTTCCTCCATGATCAGCAATGATTTGAGGCATCCCATTCATCTGTCTTCAGTATATCCTTCTGTGGATGTGCTGACACGAGCCACGATTGACGGTGGTTTTGTGAGCGGGGATGCTATGGGTATCTTTGTGGTTGACCGCAATGCTGACGGTGAGGCCGAAACTCCAACGCTGGGCAGTGGCCGTGCCTCGAACATGAAGTTCACCCTTGGAGAGGATGGCACATGGAAGGGATCTGCACAACTTTACTGGGATCCAAAGGGAGCCGCTGCAGATTTTTATGGATACTACCCGTTTGATGAAAATATGTCCTCTGTGACAAACTATGAATTTACTATCAATCCGCAACAGAGAGCAGAAGGGACCAACGGATACAATGCCAGTGATTTGCTATATGCGCGGAAGGAGAATGTTGAACAGACGGTGGAGACTATTTCTTTACAATACAAGCACCTGATGGCAGGCGTAATGGTAAGATTAGAAATGGGTACAGGTTTTTCCTCTACAGAATGGACCGAACTGGAAAAGACGGTACTGCTTAGAAACACCATCACAACGGGACATGTAAACCTTGCAACAGGCGAAGTGCAAGTTTCTACCGAAAGCGAGTCAAAAGACATCTTACCTCTGACACACAATGGCACGTGGCGGGCTATAACTTATCCTCAAACAGTTGCATCTGGCAAAACGCTCATTTCTGTCACTATTGACGGCCAAAGCTATGCCTTGAAAAAAGACGTCGCTATGACATTCCTTTCAGGAAAGATGCATACGTTTACTATCACTGTCGATCGCCATGAAGCAGGAGGACAGTTCACCTTCTCATTTAGCGATGAAGCCATAACACCTTGGGCGGAGGATGCAGAACTTCATGAGGGACTGGTACGTGAGTATGTCGTGGTGGAGGTAAGTGCCCCAGGAAATCTTGCCAAGGATCTTGCCAAGATGGGACAAGATTACACTAGTGTGGAGGGGCTGAAGATTATAGGAACCGTGAACCAGTCGGATATAGACTTCCTTTCGGAGATGCGACATTTGACAGACCTCAACATGCAGAAGTGCATTATTGAAGGAGGTGTGCTTGCGGGGTTGGGTGCTGCTACTCAAATGCCGGTAAAACATTTTGTTTTCCCTGAGAAAGGAGTTAAGACCATAGGATATGATTTTCTCTCACGTTCAAATCTTTCAGGTTCGCTGATGATTCCGGAAGGTGTGGAACGTATAGAGGAAGCTGCATTCAGTGAATGCAAATTCCTGACGGGGGCCCTGTCTTTGCCTTCAACGCTCAAATACATTGGCTCTGGTGTTTTGCAATACTCGAACATTCATAGCGAGTTGCGTTTGCCAGATGGGTTGGAAGAGTTTCACGGACTAGGAGGATTTTATACTGGGGAGTATTACATACCATCGTCCATGAGATATATGTCGAGTGGTTTGCCAACTACACTGACAGGTACGCTTTATTTCCCGCAAGGTTTGGATTTGGGGCCGATTGGTGGTTTCCTTTTGGATGGCTGTCAGTGTACGTCGGCCGTTTTTCCCGAGGGCATGACGGGTGTTCCTCGTTTGGTTAATTCAGAGTTAAGAGGTGAGGTGAAACTTCCTTCCACTGTAACCCGAATAGGAGGAATGGCCTTTATGAACACCAAAATCACCAAAATCATCTTCCCTGAGAACCTTAGAGAACTTGACGATTCTGGTTACTTGATGGAAGAGGGTATTTTTGCAGGTAGTCGGTTAATGGGTACGATTGAGCTTCCGAAGAAAGTGGGAAGGATTCCTCGTAGTTGCTTCCGTGACTGTGTTGGAATCACGGGGTTAGTGTTCCCCGAAGGAGTACTGATGATTGATGAATACGCCTTCGCCGGATGTATAAGTCTAAATGGTATTGTCTGTGAAAGCGAGGAACCTCCTCTTGTGGCAGGTAATGCTTTCCTCGGTGTACCAAAAGATAACTTCACAGTAGAAGTTCCGAAGGGATGTGTTGAGAGATATCGCAACGCACGTGGTTGGAGCGACTTTAAACGCTTCGCTGAGTATTCCAATTTTGTGTGCCGACCAGCGCAGGTGTGCGCTTTAAATTCCGTACACAGTGAAGATATGGTGCTGAATGCTGATGGACCTTGGACGGTAGCCCGTAGACCTGACTGGTGTACACTCTCAAAAGAGTCCGGTACGGGTAAGACCGCACTGACAATAAATATCCTGCCTCTCTCACATGGTGCAGGAGCAAGAGTAGATACGCTTGTGTTTACAATGCAGTCAGGCGGTAAGACCATAGAAACCAGCTGCGTACTGCGTCAATATGACTATGAACATGAGGAAGACAGCTACATCATGCTACAGAAAGCTACGAAGGGCAACAACGGTGGCATTGACATTGTATTTGCTGGTGACGGTTTCGATGGAGCATCCATAGCTGATGGCTCTTATCTTGATTTGGTGGAGTATCAGACAGAATGTTTCTTTGCGGTGGAACCTTACAGGTCTATGCGAAAATACTTCAATGTATATGTTACTTTCCCTCTATCACAAGAAAAAGGAGTGAACACGATGTACACCTACGTGAATAATCGTTTTGGTACTCTTTATGGCATGAACGAGTTGACGATTTCTGATATTACATCAACCGCTCTGATTACAGAAAGTGATGAGGTGATGGATTATGTGGTAGAGAAAACGCCTGTGAAGCGCGAGAACTTGTGGCGTACAGTAACAATCCTTGTACCGAATTCTACCGATTACGACGGGAATACAGAGTTTATGGAAAACGGTGCAGCTTTGAGCATTTGCCCACCTTCTGATAAACCTTATCCAAAGGATACACGTGGTATTATTCAACACGAGGCTGGGGGGCATGGTTTTGGAAAGTTAGGTGATGAGGAGATTGTATGCAATAAATTTGCTCCCTTAGAAATCAAACGGCATGTGGAAGATATGCATAGAAGAGGATGGTATCAGAACCTTGCCACCACGGGTAAGCTTTCACAGGTACCTTGGGCAGAGTTTATATTTGATCCAGCCTACTCCGATTATGTAGATGTTTATGAGGGAGGTTACGGCTTTACACGTGGCATATATCGTCCAGAAGCCAACTCGTGTATGAACTATGGTATCCCTTATTTTAATACCCCCAGTCGCTTAGCTATATACTGCCGTATCAAAGAGTATGCAAGTGAGGGCTGGAGCATGGATGAGTTCCGCGCACAGGATACTTTCGAGTGGGGGCCGACCATGGTAACACGTGCAAATGAAAGTGATTTAGAAGGCTTGGTGACATACGCCAATGGCAACCACATACAACCACGTATCATGGACTTCAAACGCATTGGTGATGAAGTACGTAGCATACGTTTGAAACTGAAAAATGAAAGAATGAATAAATAAGCAATACAATGAAAACAAAGAATCTTATTTGGGCTGTAATGACACTTGCAATGAGTGCATGCAGCAATGACTTCGAAGAGAACAGCCCCACTATAGAGGAGGGCGAAATCCAGCTGGAGTTCATATATCCAGGCACCTCTCGTGCCACTGATACTCAGTTTGAGGCAAAAGACCGTATTGGCGTTTTTGTAACTGCTGAGGGTGAAGCTCTGCAGATTGGAGGGAATGAAGTAAATAACGAACTTTTTATTTATAATGGTTCGTCGTGGACAGGGTCACGTAAGGTATATTGGAACAACGGGAAACACGATGTGTATGCGTATTATCCATACGGGAAAAGCATTAACGACATAAGTAACTATAGTTTTACTTTGCAGACCGATCAAAATGCGACAGCAGATTCCGATGGTCTAACAGGTTATGAGAAGAGCGACTTCCTTTGGGCAAGTGTTAAAAGTGTGGCTGCATCCAATAGTCCGGTTAAGATGAAGTTTGGCCACAAAATGTCCAACGTCGTTGTTAAACTCATCAAGGGTGAAAATTATTCCGGAAATATTTCTTCTGCAACTGAAGTTTATATTCATAGTACAGTCACCAAGGCTTCTATTGACCTTTCTACAGGTGACGTCTCCAAAGATGACTATGCAGGGGCAGGAAGTATACGTTGCCGCCAGCTTTCGGCTACAGAATATACCGCTTGCGTCGTTCCGCAGAACATCACATCGCGACGTCCGCTGGTTGAGGTAATCACGGGTGGTGTCAGCTATCTGATGGAAGGCAAAATTTCGCTGAAGCCAGGCTGTCGTCATACAATCACAGTGACCCTTGACAAAAATCCGGAGAAGTTGAAGATAGAAATAGGCGGAGAGATTGTGGGGTGGTAGAAAATGAAGAGTGAAGAGTGAAGAATGAAGAGTGAAGAATTTGCTATCGCTATGTTTAAGGCAAGATATATCGTTTTTCTGATGTGTGCCACGTTTTTTGTGGCATGCAGCAGCGAGGAGCCGCAAAGCCCTGAACCTGCAGACGATCGCACGTCGGTGAATATCACTACACGTGCAGAGGATGAAAATACTGCTGGTAATATGCAAGCAGGTCTCTTTATGGTGAACTATCAGGACGAGAACCCTGATGATTTGCTGCCTAATGACAATTATGTGAATAATCAGTTGCTCACATGGGCAAATGGGACTTGGACGACGACATCACCTATCTACTGGATTGGCATGGAAACACGTGCTGACTTCTATGCATACGCTCCATTCGTAAGTAAGATAACGGATGCCCGTAAGATGCCTTTCAGCATCAGTTGCGACCAAAGTACAGATGAGGCTTTTGCACAGAGTGATTTACTTTGGGGAACGGTTTTGGGACAATCTCCAACATCTGCAAATTTTGAACTGACCCTTCAACACCAATTGTCTCGCCTTAGTATTGTTGTTACTGCCGATACAGGTTTTGAAGAAGGCGAGTTACAGGCCAGCGATGTAAGTGTCACCATTGGCGGTACAAAAACTGCAGCAACCTTCGACTTACAGACAGCAGCTATAACCTTGGTTAGCGGTTCCACAGCTGATGTGAAATGCCATTCCGATGGTGACCTTACATACACAGCCATACTTCTACCTCAGCAAGTTCCCTTCTCTAACCTGATTCAGGTTGATTGGCAAGGAAATAAATACACCTTGCAGAACACCTTCACATTGGAAGCTCGTAGACAATATACGCTCAAAGTTAAACTGAAGAAGACTAAAAGCGGCTTTGATATCGGTATAGAAGGATGGGATATCATCCCTGAAGATTTTGGAGGCGTTGTCGGTTAAGTTGGAAGGCTAATGCCATTTGATCTATAATGTAATTTTTTTAGAGCATGAGATTTACAAAACTCTGTTTTATATTTATTTGTGCTTTTCTTTCTAGTAACATAAGAATTTTGGCGCAAAGTGATGATATTGAGATCGACGATAGCACATCTGTTGGTTGGGATGATGGCATTATCATCAAGCTTCGGGATCCTGTCACCATCAAAGCTAATAATCTATCGATGGTTTATGGTGATAATCTTCCTGAACTTACTTATTCAACGGAGGGTGCTGCATTAGTAGGGCAACCAGAAATTTTTTGTGAGGCAACATCTACTTCACCCGTAGGTTCATATCCCATTATTATCCGAAAGGGCTCTGTACAGAATAGTAATGATAGCTACGTTAATGGTGTGCTGACAATTATTAAAGCACCTTTGACTATAAGTGCAGGGAACTATGAGAAGAAGCAGTACGACCCAATGCCTGAGTTCGATGTTTCTTACGAGGGATTCAAGAATAACGAGACAAAAGATGTGCTGACTAAACAGCCGATGTTGAGTTGTGAAGCAAATGAAGATAGTGCTCCAGGGGAATATGCTATTACTGTAAGTGGAGCAGAAGCCGACAACTACCAGATACAATATGTTGGGGGTAAGTTGATAGTTACGGAACCTGATTCATATACCTTAACCTACATGGTGGATGGTGAGATTTATCAAAGCCTTAGCTTTAAGTATCGAGATAGTATTGTTCCTTTGGAAGCACCGACAAAAGAAGGTTATACCTTCTCTGGCTGGAGTGGTCTTCCAAGGTCAATGCCTGCCAATGACGTGATGGTTTATGGAAAGTTTACTGTGAACAGCTATATCGTTAGGTTCATGTACAGGGATGAGGTGCTTTATACGGAAGAAGTATTTTATGGAGCCCCCATTCCATTACCAGAGCTTTATGATGATTATGGTCTGCTGATTAAATGGTTAGATGTTCCTGAGACAATGCCTGCTCATGATATTGTAATCCTGGTAGATGAGACGGATGCAGTATTGAATATACAGGGAGAGAATAATGACAACATTAAGATTTATGACCTCAACGGACATCGTCTCGCATCTCCTCAAAAGGGCATCAACATTATCCGTAAGAAGGATGGAACGTCAAGAAAGGTTTTGATTAAGTAAGAGCTATCACGCATGATAAGAATAAGGTGGAACCTTGCACCTTATTTAAATGGGTAGATTAGCAAGAGAATTCTGCCTCCAAACTCATGTGATGTTTTTAGTGCCTTTTAGGGTATGCCCAAAATGGCTTGAGCCATTTCCTCTTTTGGGGGCCTTAATGACAATTGATAATTGATAATGAATAATTAATAATTGGCAACTGAAAATCGTTATTGAATAACGTGATGGAAGCGAAAATTCTTTCCAAAAATCAAGTCACCAAAAATGGGGGCAAAAACAGGGACTTAACTCGATACATGTCATGAGTTAATTCGTTACATGTTTTGAATTAACTCACTGCATTACACACGTAAATTCACATTACGTGGAGATAGGGAATAAATCATGAAGATTATCTGGATGAAGTAAAGGTATAAACCTGATTTTATATCTTGTTTTTCTTAAAATACAGCATGAGAACTTAGAATTTTAGGTTTTCGTGCGGTTTTTTGTGATGGATTCTGTATATTTGCACTCAGAAAACAAAAACAAGGAATATCATGAAAAAGAAAGCTCTTCTTTCCTTTCTGGCACTATTGGGGTTGCTAACCGGAGCGTATGCCCAGGAAACCGTTACCTATACAATAGATAAGCAGAACGGCAAATTCACCGCTACGAATGCGAGCGGTACTTGGGCCTCGGTGTGGACAAGCACCAATGGGCAACTGACATTACGTTCTAATGCAAATAATATGCAATGGAACGGCAACAACATAGATGCGCGCTCTGGGACCGCAAAAAAAGCGACCTATACCGTTACTGCACCATCGGGTTACGAAATAGAAAGCTACTCGTTCCTGGCTAAAGCGCTGAGCAACAACCAGACGCTGACCGTAGATGGCGGCTCGGCAAAGACTATCACCTCGTCGGCTGCCACAAGGATTAGCGCCAATGGTTTGGCGGTAAACAGTTTCTCGTTCGTAATAACGGGAGACAATACTGGTACGCTGCTATCAAAATTCACCGTTACTGTTAAGGGAGACCCTATAGCCCACCTCTCTGCTACCAAGGTGGAGCAGGGAAAGGTTACGACAGGCATCGGCAATACAGATGTGGCTATCTTGCGTAGCACGCTTACCGTTGGCGGACTTTCAGGGGAAGTGAATCTGAAGGGCATAACGGGTAAGGTTAACGCTACCAATCTGAAGGATGTGAAGGCTGTGCGGGCTTACTTTGCCACCAATGCCCAGGAGCTTTATATCGACAAAGAGAATTTGATGAAATGGCGTGAGAATAACGGAACACTATTTGCCGAAGGTAATATAGCGGAAGACGGCACATATACCATTACAGGAAATAAGAGCCTTACAATAGGTACACACTACCTGTGGATAGCCTTGGACATTGCAGAAACAGCACAGGAAGGCAATACGGTAGATGCTACCATCACATCGTACACCATAGATGATAAAGAACAGGCTGAGCCCAATGGTAATCCTGCCAACGCAGCTACCATATTCCTGACAGAAAGCAGCGTGCTGATGCCTATGGATAAGGGAAGCCTCTATTACCGCATCCCGGCTATCTGTACCACTGCCGATGGCAAACGCTTGGTGGTACTTACCGACGACCGCAAAGATCATAACGTGGACCTTCCCACGCATTGCTATGTGGTAGCGCAGTACTCCGAGGATAACGGCAAGAGTTGGACCGACCCCATTACCGTTGCCGGTACAGCAGGGACAGGTGGCGACTACGGTCACGGCGATGCCTCGCTGATTACCAACCGCATCAATGGTGATATCATAGGCATTATGACAAGCTCGCCCAACGGAACTGGCTTCTTTTCTTCAACGCCAGATAAGCCACAATGCTGGAAGACTATCATCAGCCACGATGGCGGAAAAACGTGGGAGACACCCATCGACCATACCAAGGAGTTGTACGCTGCAGGCAGTCCACACCCCAACTGGCTGGGTGGTTTCACGGGCTCGGGAGCAGGATTGCAGAAACGCGACGGCACGCTTGTATCGCCTTTTGTGAACCGTGAATCGCCCGATGGTACCAAAAACAACGTGTCGCAGAACTACTACAACTTCATGTCGAAGGACGGAGGAAAGACTTGGTACGTAAGTGGCAAAAGCGGCACCACAGCAGCCGACGAGCCAAAGATTATAGAACGCAACAACGGTGACCTTGCCATCAGCGTTCGCGCTAACGGCTTTAATTACTATAATGTAACATCTGATGATGGTGAAACGTGGAAGAATCCGCCACAGACTCGCTTCACGACGGGAATTAGCGGTAACGCTTGCGATGGCGAATATATGTACTGGTGCTCCACCCTCGACGGCAATCCTTGGAACATTGTTTTCCAGACGGGCCCCAACAATCCTCAGCGCCAAAACGTTTCCATCGCCCTTTCGACCGACGAGGGCGAGACGTTTGGTACACCCAAGACCATCTGTCCCTGCGGCTCGGCTTACAGCGCAGCTACCGTTCTTCCTGACGGAACCTTAGGTGTTTACTACGAGGAAGAAGGCGTATATGGCTGCTTCACTATGCGCTTTGTTCGTTTCAGCCTCAATTGGGCCAGCGATGGCAAGTATTCCTTTACGGAGGAGACACCCTTCCATCCCGTATCGGCCAACATCATAACTCCCGACGGCATGCGCAACGTTACCATGCAGACCCCAAAAGACAATGCCATTTATGATACCGCAGGACGTAAGCATCCCTTGGCACCCAAGAATAGCATATATATCAAGAACAGGAAGAAGAAATTAGATTAGGGGGTAGAGATTATTAGATAAAGAAAATAGGACCCAGAATATCTGAGTCCTATTTTTTATAGTTTCCTTCCGGAAGCCAGAAGGGTCTTTACTTCTCCTCGTTCTCTTTTATCGTCTTACCCATAGTAAGGTAAGCTGTAGGAGCAGCAATAAAGATTGAAGACAATGTACCGAAGATAACACCCAGAATCATAGCAAAGGCGAAGCTGCGGATGCTGGCACCACCCAAGCAGAAGATTACAGCCAATACGATGAACGTAGAGACAGAGGTGTTGATAGTACGGTTCAATGTGCTGTTCAGAGAGGTGTTGAAGAGCTCCTGACGATCGCGCTTGGGATAGAGACCGATAAACTCACGGATACGGTCGAATACTACCACCTTATCGTTGATAGAGTAACCGATAGCGGTAAGCACAGCACCAATGAAGGTCTGGTCAATCTCAAGAGAGAAAGGCAGGATACCCCACCAGATAGCATACATACCCAGAATCAGCACGATGTCAATCAGCAGAGCAGTAATAGCACCTACTGAGAAGGCAAGGTTGCGGAAACGTACAAAGATGTATGCAAAGATAGCTATGAAGGCCAAGATAACGCTCCAGATAGCACCACGGGTGATATCCTCTGCTACTGAAGGACCAACCTTCTGGCTACTGATGATAGAACCACCAGCACGCTCATCACGGTTGATAAAGTTCTCCAATGTCAGGTCGCCAGTCAATAGGTTACCAGCCTTTAAGGTTTCGAACAGTTTCTCTTCAATCTCACTATCTACCTCAATGCCATCTTCCTGAATGCGGTAGTTGGTAGAGATACGCAAGGTCTTGCCGCCTGTACCCAAAGCAATAACACTGGTGTTACTCTCGGGGAAGGCCGCAGCCAGCATAGGACGTACAGCCTCGGGCTGAACCTCATTCTCGAACATTACCACAAAGTTACGACCACCAGTGAAGTCGATACTCTTGCTGAAACCACGACCCAGCATAAAGCCTACGCTGATAACTGCTAATACACCAAAGATGGTGAAGCTTCTCTTATAAGCGCTCATGAACTTGAAGGCAGGGTTCTGGAAAGAAATCTTGTCACCAATAGCGGTACGGAAGGTAAGACCTAACCACTTATCCTTTGCCATTACCTGAGAATAAACAACACGTGTCAGGAATACTGCCGTAAAGAAGCTAACACAGATACCGATGAACAGTGTGGTAGCAAAACCGCGGATAGGTCCTGTACCGAAGTAGTAAAGGATAACGGCGGTGATGATAGAGGTCAGGTTAGAGTCGAAGATGGCGCTGAAAGCGTTGCTGTAACCAGCAGAAAGAGCCTCACGAACCTTCTTGCCAGCCTTCATCTCCTCCTTGGTACGCTCGTAGATAAGCACGTTGGCGTCCACAGCCATACCTAATGTCAGTACCATACCGGCAATACCGCTCATGGTAAGAGCAGCCTGGAAGCTGGTGAGAATACCTACGGTAAAGAAGAGGTTCAGCAACAGGGCACAGTTGGCAACCATACCAGGAATGAAGCCGTACATCACAATCATGTAAATCATCAGAATTACAAATGCGATGATACAACTCATGATACCCTGCTGAATAGACTCAGCACCCAGTGAAGGACCAACAATCTCCTCGCTCACAATCTTAGCAGGAGCAGGCATCTTACCAGACTTCAATACGTTTGCAAGGTCACGAGTATCCTCGGTAGTGAAACGACCTGTAATCTGAGAGTTACCACCGGTAATCTCGCTCTGTACGGTAGGAGCACTGTAAACATTATCATCCAGAACAATGGCAACGCTACGCTTCAGGTTAGCCTTTGTCAGAGCAGCCCAACGACGAGCACCGTCAACGTTCATCTTCATACTTACACAAGGCTGACCGTTCTGGTCGAACTCATCCTTGGCATCGGTGATAACATCACCCTCCAGAGGAGCACGACCGTTACGCTCTGTAACCTTGATGGCATACAATTCATAGATGTTAGAAGACTCACCTTCGCCAATACCCTTAACGCCCCACTTCAGACGAACGTCAGAGGGCAGAACTTCTTTTGCCTCAGGCGAATTCAGCAACTCGTCAATGGCAGACATGTCACGCTTGTTGGCATAACCAACTACGCAACCATAAGCGCCCTGAGTCAACTGTAAACGGCTCAGCAAGGGATGCTGCTTGCGAATCTTCTCTATATCAGCAGCGCTGGTACCAGTCTCGACCTTCTCCTCTGCGTTACCGCCAACAACAGCAGCAAGATCCTTCTTTGCAGCAGCAGAATCAACAGCAGTAGTGTCAGCGGGTGTAGCTTCTGCAACAACGGAAGAATCAGCAGGAGCCTCATCCTTCATGTTACTCATAACGGCAGCCAACTTGCTGTCCAAAGTTGCCAGGAAGGGAACAATCTCCTGTGAGTTGTAGGTCTCCCAGAACTCCAGGTTTGCACTTCCCTGCAAAAGTTTACGTACACGCTCGGGTTCCTTAACACCAGGCATTTCCACCATGATGCGACCCTCCTGACCCTCGAGGGCCTGAATGTTGGGCTGAACCACACCGAAGCGGTCAATACGGGTACGTAGTACGTTGTAAGAGTTGTCAATAGCGCTCTTCACTTCGTCGCGGAGCACTTTCTCAACCTGCTTGTCGGTACTCTTGGTTGTTACCTTATCACGCAACTGCTGGGTTGCGAAAAGTTCGGCCAGTGCCTTGTTGGGCTCCAGTGCCTTGTAGTCTTTAATAAATAAGGTAATAAAATCACTCTGGCTGTTTGCAGCCTCGCTGGTCGCCTGTTCGACGGCCTTGCGGAAGTTTTCGTCAGTCTCTTCTTTGTGGTCAGCCAAAGCCTTAACCACATCAGGTACACTTACCTCAAGGATAACGTTCATACCACCCTTGAGGTCCAGACCCAAACCGATTCCCATCTCACGGCATTCCTTCAATGTCCAAACATTGCAGTACACCTTGTTGTTAAGCAGAGAATCCAGATAGCGGTCGGCAGCCTCCTGTCCCTCGGTCTGTGCCAGCTTCTCAGCCTTATTCTCAAAGTGGTTGGCAACCACTGAGAAGCTCAGATAAAAGAGGCAAACCAAGGTAAGCAAGACAGCGAAAACCTTTACAAATCCTTTGTTTTGCATTTTGTTAATTAATTATTTTTGTTGTTTATATGTTTCGTTCAGTCACAAAATAGTGCGCAAAGATACACATTTTTCCTTTACGAAACAGATTTTATGCTAAATTTTATGCATTAAAGGCATTTATTAGTGTTTTTTCTGCATATAGGCAACTACAGGATAGTGGTCCGAAGCCTTTATTTTGTCATCAACGTAGCATTTCAGGCATTGCCAATCCTTAGAAACAAATATGTGGTCAATCCTAACATATATACCACTTCGTTTGTATGTAAAGCCCGCTCCACGCCCCGTTTCGCGGAAAGTGCAGTTCAGCCTTTTGGACAGTTGCTGGTAGGTGTAGGAGATGGGGGTGTCGTTAAAGTCGCCGCACAAAATTATACTCTTCTTGGGATTATTATCTATCAGAGCACACAGGGTATCCGTTTGAGCCCCACGATAATAAGCTGCATTGCTCAGTTTGCGTTTCAGCAGGCGACCGCCCTGCTCTACCCGCTCGCGTTCGGGTTCCAGTATCATATCCTTGTATTCTGTCTTGTCAGAATCGTTCAGGGAATTACTCTCCAGATGGTTGCTTACCAGCAGCAGACTGTCACCTTGGCAGTAAATCCAGTTGGCTGTACTATAGTTGGCACGCACGGGATTCGTGGGATAGCCTATATGTATGGTATCACCCAGCAACTTGAAGCGAGTAAGAATGTATTTTCCTGTTCCTATTATCTTATTGTAATGCATTGAATCTACAAACTGCATGAACTCTGGCATATTCATCATGCCGCCTGTTATCTCTTGGAAACAAGCAATATCCGGCTTCTTCTCCTTTAGGAATCGTACCACTTCCTGCTGATCTTCATCGGTCAGCACACCACCCAAGTTATAGGTTACAACGCAAATGGCGCTATCTGAGTGGTATTTCTTGGTGTTAATAGGGCAGTAATCCATAGCATAACTTGATACCACTACCAATCCAAGAATAGGAACCCAAACCAGCGAATAGTGGAAAATGAGCCAAAAGAAAATAAAGGCAACGTCTATGACCACAAGAATTGGGAAGAAAAGTCCCAACAACGAGAGAGACGGATACTCGCTGGGCGACACATAAGTACTGGCTACCGTCAGCCAAAGTAGCAACACGGTGAAAATGTTAGCTCCAAGAAATATTCCTGTAAGCAAACGTGTCAAACCATGGTGTATTTTTTCTCTTTTAGACATAGTTATTTTTGGCTCATGTCAAACAGACGTCGTTTCTCTTCTTCTGTCAGATTGGCATATCCGCTTTTCTTCACCTTATCCAATATGCGATCCAGTTCAGCCTCTTCCTGCTGTTTTCGCTGCTGGTAAGTAAAATCCTTATCATATTTGCCGCCCCAAGAAACCTTAATGTCAGGGTTCTTTTTGCCGAACTTCTTGGCAAACCATTGGCGGAAACCAAATCCACCTCCCTGACCTCGGTCATAATAGTCGCGATCGTAATAATTATTTTGTCTGCTTCTACCATTTCGTCCACCTCCATTTCTCCAATATAGCAAAAGTAGCAGGCCCACCAGCATACCGCCCAAATGAGCAAAATGGGCCACACCATCGCCTGGTCTGCCAAAAGCTGATAACAATTCAATCACAGCATATCCCACCACAAAATACTTAGCCTTTATGGGAACGGGTAATGGGAAGATAAACATCCTCTCGTTGGGGAAAGTCATACCAAAGGACAGCAGAATACCATAAACAGCACCGCTGGCACCAACGGTAGTCCATCGGTTCAGAAACTCACCCATGGGCACTATGGTACCACCCAGACTTACCTGCTCGTAGGCATTCAGTCCCTCTATCCAGTAATTGGCATACTGTACCAACTCCTGCATCAAACCTGCACCAAGACCGCAGGTCAAGTAGTAGAACAGGAAGCGCTTGCTACCCATTGTCTGCTCCATAATACGGCCAAACATCCACACCGCGAACATATTAAAGAACAGGTGCGAGAAGCTGGCATGCATAAACATATAGGTAAAGATCTGATAGAAGTAGAAATGACTGGCCAAAAAGAAGTGCAGTCCCAGTACATCATCTAAGTCTATACCATAGGCCGGAAGAGAAGCTGCCCATCGGGCTGCAAAGAACAGCACGTTAATAATAAGCAGATTCTTAGTTACAGGAGGCATATTATTCATATCTTCGGATAAATCTAAAATATGGCGCAAAATTACAAAAAAAAACAAAAGAGAGCCCATTCAGCCCTTCCTAAAAGGTTTTTTTTCGCATTTTCTTGCTTTTTTTTACAAAAAAACTTGGGATGTATGGCAAGAATACGTATTTTTGTGATAGAAAATAATTGATATTAACTGATTTATAAACATCTAAAAGTACAAAATCATGAACAAGACTGATTTGGTTGCAAAAATTGCCGAAGGCGCTGGTTTGAGTAAGGTTGATGCAAAGAAGGCTCTCGAAGCTACTTTGGATGCTATCACAAGTGCTGTAAAGAAGGACGACAAGGTCGTTCTCGTTGGCTTTGGTACATTCGCTGTCCAGAAGCGTGCAGCTCGTAAGGGTGTCAACGTTCTCACTAAGAAGCCTATTAACATCCCTGCAAAGAAGGTTGTTAAGTTCAAGGCAGGTGCAGACCTAAAGTTCTAATCCTCACATCTTGCAAAAAAATGTAGCGCACCGTCTCAATTCCGAGCGGTGCGCTTTTTATTGTGGGTTTCTATTCTCCCCAAGAACTTCTGTCAAGATTGCGGTAGCCAATAGCCTCTTGCAGATGATGCGTCTGAATCCGTTCGGAACCTTCAAGGTCGGCAATGGTTCGAGCAACTCTGAGAATACGGTCATAGGCACGTGCCGAGAGTTGCAAGCGGTTCATGGCCTCGCGCAACATTTCCAAATCCTCTGGAGCAGGCTCTGCATATCGGTGCATGAGTCTGCTTGTCATCTGGGCATTACAATGTACACTGGGTTCATCCTTGAAACGTTCTTCCTGTATCTTTCGGGCACGCACCACTCTTTCACGGATGGTGGCACTGCTCTCACCCGGAGCGGTTCTGCTGAGTTCCTCAAAAGAAAGAGGTGTAATCTCGCACTGGATATCAATACGGTCAAGCAGAGGGCCGGATATCTTATTCAGATATTTGACAATCTGTCCTGGTGTACAACAGCATTGCTTGGTAGGATGATTATAATAGCCGCAAGGACAAGGATTCATGCTGGCCACAAACATAAAAGAGCAAGGGTAAGAAATGCTGTACTTAGCTCTGGAGATGTTTATCACCCTATCTTCCAATGGTTGGCGAAGAACTTCCAGGGTACTTCTTTGGAATTCAGGTAGTTCATCACAAAAAAGAACACCGTTATGAGCCAGACTGATTTCGCCTGGTTGAGGATTTGTGCCTCCACCTACGAGAGCCACCTGAGAAACTGTATGATGGGGCGAACGGAAAGGTCGGTGGGCAATCAACGAACAGTTACCTGGCAGCTTGCCGGCTACAGAATGTATCTGGGTAGTCTCCAGACTCTCTTGTAACGACAAGGGAGGAAGGATGCTGGGCAAGCGTTTTGCCATCATACTCTTACCACTTCCCGGAGGGCCAATCATAATAAGGTTATGACCACCTGCAGCAGCAATCTCCATGGCCCGTTTTACGTGTTCCTGACCTTTGACATCCGAAAAGTCCAGTTCAAAATCATTCTGCTGAGCATAAAACTCAGAACGCGTATTAATAATGGTTGGTTCCAACGGATGCATACCATTCAGGTGACCTATTACCTGATTAATATGCCGAACGCCATACACTTTAATCTTATTGACTACAGCTGCCTCTCGTATATTATCTTCAGGTACAAAAAGGCCTTCATATCCCATCTCTCTGGCTTTGATTGCAATAGGCAGAGCACCCTTTATTGGCATCAGCGAGCCATCCAAACTCAACTCACCAACCATCATGTAGCGTTTCAGCAAGTTTTCATCCACCTCGCCTTCTGTGGCCATGATACCAATTGCCAAAGGAAGGTCCAGGCCAGACCCCTCTTTGCGTACATCAGCAGGAGCCAGATTCACAGTAATCTGTCGTGTGGGAAATCTATAGCCGCTGTTTTCCAAAGCCGCCATGATGCGTTCATGACTCTCTTTAACAGCATTGTCAGGTAATCCAACCATAACAAACCGACAGCCTCTGGTAGCGTTAACCTCAATGGTTACAGCTACTGCCTGTAACCCTTGGACTGTTGCACCATATACTTTTACAAGCATACTTTAATTTACTTTTGGTTCTATATCTTTGACCCAGTCTGAGCCTGAGGCTATGATTTTCTGGTCGGGACCTACGAGAACAAAAAACGGAAGATCTGTAATGCCCCATTTCTGAACCAAAGGACTGTTGAAAGATTGGAAATCACAGAATGAATGGTAATCTATACTGTCGTTCTTTTCTATCCTCCTTAACTCTCTTTCATCGGCATCCAGACTATAACTAATGGCATTGACCTCAAGGTCCTTTCCTTTCATCTCCCTGCGGAAACGACGGACTCTATACAGAGCACTCTGGGAGCCGCTCTTCCAACTGCCCCAAAAAGCTATAAGCAGATAAGTTCCCTTAAACTGCTTAGCGGTTATCTCCCCGCCCTCTTCGCCTCCAAAAGCAGAGGTGCGGGTTTTGAGTTTAAAATCCGGCAGGAGTTGCCCGTCCTGAAGCACGCCATAGGCTTTCACCCGACGGGATAGTTTGCTCAACTCCAAGTCATCGGGGTTAGCACGGCAGAGACTGTCATAGATACCAACAACGATGTTCTTATCTAAGTTGTCGGCCTGCAAAAAGTAAGTCTGAAACAAATACTTGCTGACGGCTTGTTTGGAATACTTCAGAATATACTTGTGGGCGATATCGAGTATACTATCAGGGGAAAGGTCGGTAATATCCTCGCGAAATTCAGTATACACCTCATTATCATCGGATCCGTCCACATCCACAGCATTCAGGTTTTGGGCATCGCCCTCTATCTCTATTTCGTCACCAGGACTGGCAAAAATGGTAAGTTCCGAGAAGTTGGGATACAGAAGGCGGAATATTTCATCTCCTTCTATTTGAGCAATGTACTCAAATTCGCCACCCTCTATCTTTATGGTATCTAGCCGGTCGATAGCCCCACTGGGGCTGTAGATGTAGAACTCGGCTTGCTCCAAATTAGCAAAATCACCTGTAATCCTCACCTGATTGGGATTACCATTACAGGAATTAAGAATGAAGAGAGAAAAATGAAGAATTATAAGGTATAAGAGAAAGCCTTTTGTTTTCATTATTTTAGCCGTTACTCAATTCTTATTGCCCGATATTAATTCTTAATTCTTCTCTCTTAATTCTTCACTTATTTAATGATGCTCTTAATAGTAGAGGCGAACTTGGCGAACTCCAGGTCTTTTGCAGCACGGGCAGCTAAGGTGCCGTCCTGCTGAATAGCACTCTTGAGAGCTGTAGCCAAAGAATTGGCATCGCCTGTTCGAGCTGCAAGGATAGCCTGCAGATAGCTGGTGATGGCATCTGCATTCTTGATGGCAGCAAGGGTCTTCTTGGCTGCAGTATAATCCTTAGCCAGAATCTGAGCCAAGGCAGCACTATTGGAGCTAACACCAGCCAAGTCGTTAGCTGCCTGCGTGTAGTTACCTTTAGCAATATTCAGGTTACCCAAAATCTCCTTAAAGGTATCTGAGCCACTACCCTTAGCCAGATATGTTTCGGCAGCATTTACATCTCCGTCCTTCAGGGCCAGAAGAGCCAAATTGGTATTCACCTCGGGAGCATTCTTGCTAACATTGGCAGCCTGCTTCAGGTAATTGTTGGCAGCAGCCACATTACCCTCAGCAATAGCCTGCTGAGCCATATTGTTCAGAGAACGATAGTCGCTGGGGTATTGCTTGGCAATAGCCTCGTTCCACTGCTTACGCTCACCTTCGTTCTTGGTGAGTTTGTTGGCACCATAAACCATCTCCTCTACGCTGAGCTTGCTGGGATCCTGCTGGAACTGAGCCAGAATCTGGTCGTCAGAGCGACCAATAACCTCATAGTTGACAATCAGACGAGCACGACGCAACTCGGGCAGGATGCTCTCCTTTATGTCGGTGTATACCTCACTCATGTTGCTAATCTGCTGCTCGCGCTCTTCGGGCTCCTGATACATTGAGAGGACGCGGAGGATAATTTCCTTGTCCTGCAGGTTGCTCTTAGAGATGAGTTCCTGGAATCCGTCCCAGTCCTCTGCGGTGTATTTGGTATCAACATCGGCCTTCATCTGAATCTTCTTCAACTCGCCCTTCAGGTAGTCACTGCTGACGTCCTGACGTTTCTGGGCCAACTTCTCGTTGAAGTCGTACTTACCATCAGGACTGGCGTATGCACTAACTTCGATGTTCTGTAGAGCTCGAGTCTCTGCATTATCATTAATCTCCTTCAGAATCTTGCCAAGGTCCTTAATGCTGACGCTGTTCAGTTCGCTGGCACGCAGGTTAGCCTGATTGATAAGGAACTTAATGTTGGCCTCCTGCTTTTGGGCGATGATACGCTGGTAAGCATCGGGAGCGGTAGCACCGTTCATATTGCAACGGTCCAGTAACTGAGCGGTTGCCAGCACGCCGTAACCAATCTTGACCTCGGGGATAGAAACGGTTTTCTTACCCAGTTTGGCATCAAAGCGGGCATACAACTCACTTGACAGCATAGGCTCAATGTAGGCAAAGTTAGTCTTCATAGTATAGGTGCCGCCAACCTTGTACTGAATGATAGTGGCATTACCCTCAACCTTCTCGCCCTGGAACGTAGCACCCTGACCTTCTGCCTCGCCGCCCTGATACTTCAGCACGGGAGTAACGGTCACCACGGCTTTCTTCTTCATATACTTAACGGGGAAGGTTCCGTTGATGGTAGCGGGAACCTGTCCACCAATGGCCTCCAAAGGAGTTGGGGTTACAGTAAAGTTATCTGAACTGAGCTTTCCAAGCTTACTACAAGACGACAGCGCAACAACGGCTGCTGCCATCAATACAATCTGTGATTTCTGCATAATTCTTATACCTATTATATAATTTTGCCGCAAAGGTACGAATAAGCGAGAGAATAACCAAATTTTAGAGCCGCGAAAGCAAAGAAAAAGCATACTTTATCTTTGCTGAGTCGCGTCAAAATTAGACCTCAGGTCAAATTTGTTATCTCAGATGGAGAGTTATTTGTTGTCCTTAACTCTGATGAGGGTGAGGCCGTCGCGAAGGGGAAGGATAACCTTTTCTACTCGGGTGTCTTTGGCCACAAGGTCGTTGAAAGCTTGTACGCCGCGAGTTTGGAGGTCACTCTCGCGAGGCTCGTCTTCTAAAACATGGCCGTACCATAGGGTATTGTCGGCAATAATGAAGCCGCCTTTGCGCATACGGGGCAGAATCATCTGGTAATAATCCACGTATTGGCGTTTGTCGGCATCAATGAAAGCAAGGTCCCACGTGATGTCCATCTGGGGTACCAGCTCTAAGGCATCGCCTATGTGCAAATGAAGCTTATTGGCGTAAGGGCTGCCATCGAACCATTTGCGGATAAAATCCTCCTGTTCGTCAAAGATTTCAAAGGTGTGCAGTTGGGCTCCTTCCTCCAGCCCCTCGGCCATGCTGAGAGCGCTGTAGCCGCTGAAGGTTCCCAGTTCCAGCACCATACGGGGGCGAATCATTTGCACCAGCATTTTCAGCAATCGACCTTGCAGATGCCCGCTTGCCATTTGGCCATAAGACAGCCTGAGCTGTGTATCACGCCACAGCTCATGCAAATATTCTCCTTCAGCATCTATGTGCTGCAGTATGTAATCGTCTATATTCAATCTTCGTCTTGATTAGCTTTATCTATCAATGCTTCGATAGCCAAACGGTAGCTGTCAAGGCCGAAGCCCATGATAACACCCATGCAGCCTGGGCTGATGAGGCTCTTTCTGCGGAAATCCTCCCGCTGGTGAACATTGGTAATATGAACCTCGACGGCTGGTGTGCTCACACTCTTCAGAGCATCCAGGATAGCTACGCTGGTATGTGTATAGGCGCCGGCATTCAGCACGATGCCATCACGGTCGAATCCAACCTCCTGAATCTTATTGATGATTTCACCCTCCAGGTTACTCTGGTAATAGTCTATGCGTACTTGGGGAAAGCGAGTGCGTAAATCCTTCAGATAATCCGCCCACGCACGTCTTCCATAAATTTCAGGTTCGCGAATGCCCAGTAAATTCAAGTTTGGGCCGTTGATAATTTGTATTCTCATAAATAATATGTACTTTTGTCGCTACAAAGATAGAAAAAATAGCTAAACAAGTGTACATAATTATACAAATTTAATCTAAAGGAACAAGATTTTGGCTTATCAGTTCACTAATACAGGTGCTATTTCTCCTCAGATTCTGAGGCGTTACATGCAATATCTCCGTCTGGAGCGCTCTTATACAGGCAATACTTTAGATGCGTATGTGCGTGACCTGCAGAAGCTGCTGAATTATTATGCTGATGTGGGTATCGACTTCCGCCATGTGACCCTTGAGCAACTGGACCACTTTTCTGGCACCCTACAGGATTTGGGTGTACAGCCGCGTAGTGTGGCTCGCATCTTGAGTGGCGTGCGTTCGTTTTATCGGTTCCTGGTTTTAGAAAAGGAACTGGAGACCGACCCCACCGAACTGTTGGAGAATCCGCAGATAGGAAAACACTTGCCCGAGGTGCTGAGCATTCAGGAGATAGATGCCATAGAAGCAGCTATAGATAATAGTAAGCCGCAAGGTGTGCGTGACAGAGCCATTATAGAGATGCTGTACAGTTGCGGCTTGCGCATCAGCGAGTTGTGCAACCTTAAGATGAGCGAGCTGTTCTTAGAGGAAGGCTATATCCGCGTTCACGGCAAAGGTCGAAAAGAACGACTGGTTCCTATTGGCGAACAAGCCATAGAGAAGCTGCGCCTGTGGTTTGTGGTAAGGGTAACGGTGAAGGCCAAACCCGGGCACGAGGATTATGTGTTCATTAGCACCAAGCGGGGTACTAAGTTGAGCCGAATCACCCTCTTTGTATATATAAAGGATTATGCCGAACGGGCAGGCATCCAGAAGAATATCAGCCCACATACCTTCCGCCACAGCTTTGCTACCCACCTCTTAGAAGGCGGAGCCAACCTGCGTGCCATTCAGGCTATGCTGGGACACGAGGACATTTCTACCACCGAAATCTATATGCACATCGACCGCTCTCACCTTCGTCAGGAAATCTTGGAGCATCATCCGAGGAACATAAGAATGAAGAGTGAAGAATGAAGAATCAACTTGTCAAGACTTTTCCTTACATCCTTACAGTTCTTACAGTATTACAGTTTAAAAATCGGTATACAGTATACAGTATACAGTTTCTGTTTAGCAAATTCAGGAATTCGGGATACAGATTACAGAATACAGTTTTTCCGAAGCACTTTTCGTCTTCAGTTTCTTCAGTTTCTTCAGTTGACAGTTTTCGAAAACAAAACATAATCAGACAATTGCTCTTATTGATTATGGCTATTTATTATTATATACTATATTATAATATTATATTATATATAACAGTATATATTAGATAGTTAGTGGAGTATTAGAACCGATGTGCGGTCAGTCAATAAGTTGAAAAACAAAACTGTCAACTGTCAACGCCAAAATAAAACTGTATTCTGTATCTGTATCCAAAATTGATTTGGGAAACTGCCATCGATGCACCGTGTGGCGGGATTCTTGTTAAATGCCAGAGAGCAGGAATTGGAAGAGTCCCATGAAGCGGATGCCCTTGTCGTCGGTATATGCGGCAATATCGCTGCCTGTGATGACAATCTTCTGGAAACTGTCGTCGACTTTGAGGAGCGACCTTAGTTCTTGCTGCCGCTTCTCTTCGCTGTCTAAAGAGAATGCCGACTGAATGTAGTATTTGTCTCTCCCGTTGCTGGCAATGAAATCTATCTCATATTGGATATACTCCGACTTGCCATTTCGCATCTCGCGAGCCTCCACCACACCGACATCCACAGCATAACCTCGCATCCGGAGCTCGTTGTAGATGACGTTCTCCATGATGTGAGTGATCTCCTGTTGCCGGAAATTAAGTTTGGCATTGCGCAATCCCACATCCACTGAATAGTATTTCTTGATGCTCTCGAAATACTTGTTGCCTTTTATGTTGTAGCGCTTGGCGCCTTCAAATAGGAAAGCTTCTTCCAAATAGCCGATGTAATTGGAAACGGTCTCAGAATCAATCTTGGTGTTTTGCACGTTTCTCATCACATTGCTGATGCGGTTGGGATTGGTCAGCGAGCCTACAGATGAGCATAGTGCGTCGGCAAGAGCAGAAAGAGCCTCGCGATTCTTTACCTTGTGACGTTCTACTACGTCATCAAGGTAGGTCTTGTTCCACAACCGTTGCAGATAGGCCACCTTCTGTTCTGACGTGCGTTGGCGAAGCAGTCCTGGCATGCCGCCGTAAGTGTAATACTCCTTCCACAATTCACTGACGGGCTCAGTCCTGTCGGTGCAGAACTCACGGAAGGAGAAGGGCCATACCTTCACCTCATCGCCCCGTCCGCGAAAAATGGTCTTGACGTCGGAAGAAAGAAAATGAGAGTTACTGCCGGTTATGTAAACGTCCACATTGTCTCTGGCGTTCAGGCCATTGACTAACTTCTCGAACCCCTCCACTTCCTGCACCTCGTCGAGAATAATGTAATAAGGTGTCGTGTCGTCAGTGATGCGGCTATATAGATAGGACTTCAGCGCCTGACGGTCAGTCAGGTCGCCGGTCTCCTCATCGTCGTCCATGTCGAAGGAGACAATAATAATGTTGTCTTCTGCTACGCCCTTTTCGAGCAAATAATCCTTGAATATTCTGTTGAGCAACCATGACTTGCCCGATCGTCTGGGACCAGTGATGATTTTCACCTCGCCGTTTCCCATCCTGTCCATCAGTTGACGGAGATAAGTCTCTCTTTGAATGTAACGCTCCATGCTTGTTCGGATTTTGCTGCAAAATTACAATAAATTCCGAATAGAACCAAGCTTTTAGCCGGATTTTTCTGCAATATTACTGGCTATCTGTCCTTTTCTGATAAAAGTTATATCCTTGTTGGATTATTTGCCGGCAAAGTCCCTGATGATGCGCAGGGTTGAAGAATCAGCGGCAAAGATGGAGTTTAGACCTTGCTCCTCGAAGGCGGGATCGCAAGTATAGTCGTCCCAAGGTTGCCACTTGTAATGAAGCTGCGAAGCATATCCGCCCCATCCCCAGAAACTGCAACCAGCCAACTTGCCACTGTTCTTTACCAAATCGAAGACAAACTGATAATACTGGTCGCGTCCTGTAGTAGGTGTACCCGGCTCAACGGTATAGTTGTCCCTGGGATAGCCGAACTCCTCCAGAATCATAGGTTTGTTCAGGTCCTTGATAGCCTCGTAGCACTCGTTCATATACTGTTCTGTATTCCTGCGGGCATTATCTATGCTGTCTATCATAGATGTGGGGCCGTTGATATCCTTTGCCTGAGCAATAGGACCGGAAACAGAACCAATCCAATGCCAGTTGTAAGGCCAGATATGGATGCAGACGAAATCAATCTCGGGATAGGAATGTATCTCATGGAAGAGGTCGGCATCCAACTCGCATCCCCAGATACCCTCGCTACCTGTAGTAACCATGTGGTTGGCATCGAGACTCTTAATCAGACTTGCCTGATCCTTTACCCATTGGGCAAAGCACGCCTTGGTGATGGAATCGCCGGCAAAGGCACGAGGCTCGTTGGCCAACTCCCATGCAAGGATGGCAGGAGATTCGGTATAAGGTTTGCCCGTAACGGTATTGGTACGACTGACGATATACTTTACATGGTTGGCAGCAAACTCCTTGGCTTTATCGTTCTGCACAAACTGGCAGTGGTACTTCTGGAAAGCATCCCAATCGTCGGGGTCGGGCACGGGACCGCAGCCAGCCCACTCCAGATAGGCACCGAAGCCACCGCTCCATTCCCAAGCATTGTTCAGATAGAGTGTTGCTGTCATTTCGCGCTTCTCCAGCTCGGAAAGCAGATAATCCAGTCCCTGCAGGATAGTATCGTTATACTCACCCGGGTTAGACTGAAGGATAGGAGAAACATGGCGACCCAAGCAGTCTGGACCATCGGCACCTACCAATACACGAATGGTGGTGATGCCCGTTTCCTTCATCAGGTCGAGTTCCTTTAGCAAACGCTCTCTGTTGCCACCTCTGCCTTCGCTACCCAGAATGGCACCGTACCAGAAGTTGGCTCCGATGTAGCGATATTCTTTTTCACCACGGAAAAACCTTCCGTCCTTAACGGTTACAAACTCCGCATCAGCAACTTTTTCCTGTTGCTGGCAACCACATATCGCACAAAGGCACAACAATAATACTAGAATGGATGATTTATTCATTGGAAATTCTATTTATAATTATAAATTTAAATGCCCTCCCATTTGGGGGAGGGATGGGGAGAGGGGCTTCTCGTTATATAACAATCTTGCTCTTATGATAGTTCTCGCGGAATCCTGATGGCGAGCAACCCTTCTTCTTCTTGAAGATGCGGTTAAAATTGCTGATGTTGTTAAATCCACATTGGTAACAGATATCTGCCACGCTGCTTGAAGAGCCAACTAACAGGCGGGCTGCATGTCCCAGACGAATGTCTATCACATAATCAGAAACGGTCTTTCCCGTACGGACACGGAAGAATCGACTGAATGCAGCCGGAGTCATTTCGGCAATCTTTGCAAGCGTATTCAGTCGGATCTCATCCTTGTAATTTTTGTCGATATACTCCTCCACCGCACGCACACGCCTGCTCTCCGGAGTGTTTTTCACGTTGGTAAACGACCTGCTGGCCAACAGATGGTAATTCTTCTGCAACGAAAGTTCATACAGGATCTCCAGCAAACTCAGAATTCGGTAGAAGCCCGGTTGTGCCTGCGTTATATGTGTAATCTTGCTATACAGCCCCATAATGGTAGAAAGGTCGTAGGCAATACCGCGCTTTGCATTTTCGAACATCGTTCTAAGGCTGCTCAACTGATTTTTCTTCAGAAACTGTTCGCCCAGCATATCCGTAGGAAACTGGATGGTAATTTCGTGAATCGAGTGGCTCTGGCAGTCGTATTGGTCCCACATGTGTTCCAGTCCGCTACCCACCAGCACCAGGTCGTATTGGCCCAGCACCTCTATGCTATCGCCCACAATTCGGCGGGCACCATTGCAATTTTCCACAAAGTTAAGTTCCATTTCATCATGCTTGTGCAAGGGGTAGGTAAACGATGTCCTGTCCTCGTCCGACATATAGAAACAGTCCTTCTCTGAAAGGAGAGAAACCTCCTTAACAATCTTCTTCATAATATGTAGATCTTGTATTATTTTGGCCGTAAAAATACAAAAAAAATTATGAATTTTGCAAATTTTGTATCAAAAAGTACTCAAAATAAGCCATGTACGCACTAATCCTAAATATTTTTCGTACATTTGTGCACACGATTAGTCAATCGTCAAACCCTAAACAAGCCAAAAATGAAGAAGAGAGCAATCCTCTGCATGATGTTTCTTTCCGCCATCATGCTGACCATCCCGGAAAGCGCCCACGCGCAAAGTGTATGGAAGAAGCAAACCGCCCCCGTAATGACTCCATGGGGCGAGCAGTTAACCGCCGATAATGTCTGGCAGGAATATCCCCGCCCCTCGATGCAAAGAAAAGACTGGATGAACCTGAACGGCGTATGGCAATACTTTAAGCGTTCCAGCATTAAATACGACTACGAGAAGAGCGCCTCTGCATTCTCCAAGGCCATCTTGGTGCCTTTCCCTGTAGAATCGGCTCTGTCTGGTATTATGGACAAGAATTACTCTGGCAACAGAAATGCAACTTTCATGTACAGGAGAACCTTCAGCCTGCCAGATTCATTCAAGGGAAAGAATGTGCTGCTTCATTTCGGTGCCGTTGACTGGCGTTGCTACGTATATGTGAACGGAGTGTTAGCAGGAACACACGACGGAGGATCTGTGCCTTTCTTCTTTGATATTACCTCCTTGCTAAAAGAAGGAACGGAACAGGAACTGCAAGTTGCCGTATGGGATCCTACTAACGGGGGACAGCCCAATGGTAAACAAAGTGTTTCGCCCAGTGGTATATGGTACACTCCCAACAGCGGTATCTGGCAGACCGTCTGGCTGGAGCCTGTAAACCCCACTCATATTCTCAGTTACGAACCTATACCCGATATCGACAACTCCACTGTCAGCATAAAGGTGAAGACATCTGCCCCATGCGATGTTACGCTGACCGTAAAAGACGGAGACAATATTATTGCTGAACAAACAGGGAATTCAGAAAAGACGTTTATCCTTTCCATACCATCGGCAAAACTATGGAGCCCCGATGAGCCCAACCTTTACAATCTGGATATAGCGGTAAAAGGACAAGGGAATGAGGCTGATAAGGTAAGCGGCTACTTCGGAATGCGGAAATTCTCGCGTGGAATGGTGGATGGGCATCCTGCCGTATTGCTCAATAACAAACCCCTATATATGTACGGCCCTCTGGATCAAGGCTGGTGGCCCGACGGATTGCTGACCCCACCCTCTTACGAAGCTATGATCTACGACCTGCAGGTGATGAAGGACTTTGGCATGAATATGGTCAGGAAACACATCAAGCTGGAGAACGACCTGTGGTTCGACTGGTGCGACAAGAACGGACTGGTTGTCTGGCAAGATATGCCTTCGGGCTGCGGCAGCGGACTGGTTGGAACCTTGGAATATAATATGCAGAATTTCTACCGCGAGAATGAAGCGCTCATAGAAGCTACACGTCATCATCCCTGTATCGGAGCCTGGGTTGTATGGAACGAAGGCTGGGGTCAATACCCCGAACGCGGAATGGCCCACACACGAAGAGCTGTGAACAGCGTTATGGCAGCCAATCATGACCCAGGAAGATTCGTACATGCCGTAACAGGATGGGTAGATGTTGAGATGGGGGATTTCCTGGACGTTCATTCGTACCCGGCTCCGGGTGCAGCAACCAATCCGGTAAACGAGCGAATTGCCTCGTGTGGCGAGTTCGGCGGCATCAACTTATTTATAAAAGGACACATGTGGGCAGGCTCTGACGTCAACTACACAACCGTAGAAGATGCAGCTACCTACACCAGCCTGTACAACCATTATACCGACTGCCTGCAAAGACTTCAACAGGAAAAAGGCCTGTGGATGTCGGTCTATACACAGATTACCGATGTGGAACAAGAGTGTAACGGCCTGATGACCTACGACCGCAAGGTGCTGAAAGTATCACCCGAGCAGCAAGCTACCATGAAGGCCAATATATTACGTACTATCAATTGCAGATTTAAAGGAGCAAAGACCATTGTAGCAGCAGGCGACGAGAATACTGGCATCCAATGGAAATACACGACAACGGAACCCGCCGGCGACTGGTACACAACAGACTTTGCAGCAGCAGGTTGGAAAACAGGTGCTGCCGGCTTCGGCGGAGGGGGCAGGACTGCGTGGTCAACCAGCGACATCTGGATCCGACGTAACTTTAAAATCAACAACGTGGATGCCAGTCAGCCACAAGAACTCCGACTGTGGATGTTCCATGACGAGGATGCCGAGATATACATCAATGGGATTCTTGCAGCTAAAACTACCGGCTATAACACCAGGTACGAACTATGGCCCTTGTTGCCTGAAGCTTTGAATGCCTTGAAGTTAGATGGAACAGACAATGTTATAGCTATCCACTGTAAGCAGACAACAGGCGGTCAGTTTATAGACTGCGGACTGAAGCTCAGCCAATACACAGACAACTCCGACCTGCAGGTAGAACCTATGCCAGAGAAGACTCCGGCACCCGAATTCAAGAGCGAGAGCGGAAAAGCCTATCTGCTGACCTACACGCTGCCCACGAACAAACAACTGCATTACGCATACAGTCTGGACGGTGCCAAGTGGACTACCATCAACGGTAACAGAGGTATTTTGCAAGGAGATCTGGCCAATGTGGAAATGAACGCTCCCTTCATACGCAGAATAAACACAGACGGGAAAAATGTCTTCCACTTGGTGGCAGATCCTATAGATGCCAGTCAGACGGGATTCTATCATCTGCAGAGCGAAGACCTTATCCATTGGACTACAGGAGAGAACGGAAACATCCTGGTAAGACCCTCTGCCACAGAAACAAGCAGAGGGGAATCGCCCGAATGGATATACGATGAAGCCTCATCGAATTTCTTTATCTATTGGAGTGCCAAAAACAGCGACAAGAACAGCATCTTCCTCTCCACCACCAAGGATTGGAAGAAGTTCACCACGCCGCGCGTTTTCTTCGCCCCCAGCTATTCTGCCTACGATATGCATCTGGAGAAGACGGGCGACGAATACACGGGATTCTTCTATAACGGCGACCGTAACATCTGCACCACGCAGACCGCAGCCTTAAAGGCAGCCTCCACCAAATTCTCAGACCCGCAGCGCATCTTCAGCTCGCAGATTCCTAAAGCCAGGGGGCCGCAAACCCTCCCCGCATTTGATGGTAGCGGATGGTTCCTGCTCTATAACCCCATAGAGAACGGAGGTCAGACCATGAGCCGGAGCGGTAATCCCAGCGAGAACAAATGGTATCCCTGCGACGAAAACGAATTAACTCTGCCTGCCGAGGCCGAGCAAGGTTCTGTTTTGGTCATCACAACCGATGAGCTCAACACCATACTGGACTCGTTCTTCTATGAGGAGTGCGATGTGCTGCCCACAGCCGAGAAGGAGGCTCGCCTTTGGAAATACCAGACGGCCAGCAGCGCATCCACCAACACTACATGGGCAAGAAAAGACTATAAGGATGCCTCCTGGAAAGAAGGGCTGGCAGGCTTTGGCGGCAGCAATCCTCCCGGAAGCGTCGTAAACACCGCATGGACTTCTTCTGTCATCCGCATCCGCTATCATCTGGATCTTACCGGGTTCACGCCTGAGCAGATTCAGGCCTTGACAGGCAGAATCCACCACGACGAAGACGTAACCGTTTACTTTAACGGAGTAGTTGCTTTTAAGGAGACCGGATATCTTACCTACTACAAGAACGTTTCCATCAGTCAGGAAGCCCTGGATGCCCTCACGCCTGATGATACCAATGTCATAGCCATCGAGTGCATCAACAAGGGAGGCGGTCAGTATATCGACTTCGGTCTCTCCGGCATCCGTCCCATCCCGACCAGGATAACGGAGATTCAGGATTCAGGATTCAAGATTCAGCCCGAGACAGGCATCTACAACCTGTCGGCCCAGCGCCTCCCTTCCCCAAGGGCAGGAATAAATATCGTGAACGGAAAGAAGATACTGTACTGAGGCTTTAGACTTTAGACCTAAAAGAAAGCCCCAGCCTCTCATTTACGAGAAGCAGGGGCTTTCCTTTTTTCACACTTTGACCATTGGCCGTTGGCTAACTTAATGGTTCAAGAAGTTCAAGAGGTTCAAGGGTTCAAGGTTTTTGTTTTTGTTACTGACCATAGGCCAGTTCAAATCCTTTTAACATCGCCACAGCCGATAGCGCTTTCCCGTTTTCCACTACAGCCATAGCGTAACCTATCAGTAGCCATTGGGTGGGATGCTCTTGGGGTGAGCCTAACACTTTGTTGGGTGCGATACCCGTATAGTCCGAAACGTGGCGGATGTACGCCTCCGTGTTGTTCTCCTTGGCTGGAGCCCATCGGGACACAATGTCCCTGATGGTCTTCAATCCATACTTCCCATAGTAGGTTCGGCAGAGAATCACAAAGGCGGCTCTCCAACCATATTCCATACTATAAAACTGGACAAATTCAGCATCTCCCTTGGGGGAAGAGTTGTTATCGTTAGCGTTAACGTTAGCGTTTATTTGTCCCTGCCACTTATCCTTA
>JAFSRW010000053.1 GCA_017445925.1 Bacteroidaceae bacterium
AATCAAGTTTATGAAAGCATTCAAGAAATTGGTAACAGTGATTGCCATGCTGACCATCGCTCTTTCTGCGGTAGCTCAGAATGTGACAATCAAGGCTAACCAGGTACGCTTGGAGACTGTACTTGAACAGATCACGTCACAGACGGGGTATTCCTTTGTGCATTCCCGCCCAGCCGTGAATCCGGATCAACTCGTAACCCTTGAGGTATCTGGCGTCTCGTTGGAGGCAGCTCTGCAGAAATTGTTCGCGGGCTCTTCTATTGTCTATGAAATCCAGGGCAAGAAAGTTTACCTGAAAGAAAAATCTCTTCAGGCAAACGCTACACCTACAAAGAAGAAAATAACCGGTGTTGTAGTCGATGACGCTGGTTTGCCTGTCATTGGTGCCGGTGTAGTCATTAAAGGAACCACAAGAGGCGCCAGTACCGGCATCGACGGCGAGTTTTCTCTGGAAGCCTCTGCAAAAGAAACGCTGGTTTTCTCCAGCATTGGTTATGACACTGTCGAAATTCTCGTTGGCAACCAGACAGAAATTAACGTTACCATGAGAGAAAGCTCCATGATGCTGGACGACGTTGTCGTTATCGGTTACGGTGCAGTCAAGAAAAGAGATGTTTCCACGGCTATCTCTTCCATCAAGGCAGAGGATATTGCCAACCATCCAATTTCGGACTTTCGTCAGGCCATGGTTGGTAAGATGCCTGGCGTATCTGTCATGCAGACCGGTGGTGATCCTGAAGGAAGCAATATCATGGTTCGTGTTCGTGGTATCGGTTCTGCGACGGCTGGGAATGACCCTCTTTATGTTATTGATGGCGTTCCTGTTGAAGACGGTCTTTCCAACTTGAACGCAAATGATATTGAGTCCATGGAAGTTCTCAAGGATGCATCATCTGCAGCCATTTACGGTTCCCGTGGTTCTAACGGCGTTATCCTTATTACAACCAAGAAAGGCGCTTCCGACAAGCTCAAAGTAAGTTATGATGGCTACTATGCATGGGATGTCGTGTCAAAGAAGCTTCCCATGATGGATGCCTACGAGTATGCGCAAACCGTTAAAGAAGCACATGACAATGCATATTATGATGCTGTTCCCGGTGGTACAGACCCCAATGGCTCCCGTTCTGACTCATGGGCAAACTACCCGGTAGAAATCATCCCTTATCTGGAAGGCCAGACCGGTTTGACCAACACCGACTGGCAGGACCAGATTTTCCGCACGGCCGGCTCCACCGGACATAACCTCTCATTGTCCGGCAAGACCAACGCCATCAACTATTTCATCTCTGGAAACGTTCTCAGTAAACAAGGTGTCATTATCAATTCCGACTTTAGGAAATATGCTCTGCGTTTCAATCTTGATGGCAAACACGGACGTTTCAAATATGGCGTCAATTTTGCGCCTTCTTATTCTCGCTCACATCGTGTAAATGCTTCTGGCGCTTATGGTAGTGGCGGTGTAGTTCAGTCTGCATTGGCCTATAACCCTATGTGGCCTGTATACAATGAGGATGGTTCTTTCAACTATCTTGGTAATGGTTATTGGAGAATTGGCAATGACTATCAGCACAATGAGATCTTGAATCCTGTTGCCCTTGCGACACTGGTTAAGGATGTTGTAGACAGGGTTGCGCTGACCGGCCGTGTATTTGCTAGCTTCGACATCATTGATGGTCTTACTTTCCAAACCTCCCTGGGCGGTTCATATTACGGCGCGTCCAATAATAAATATACCTCCGAAAACCTCGAGACACTTGGTAAAGCAAATTACGGGAAGAAATCCAACCCCGTTGGTTATGCTTCTTCTGCTTTCCATTATAATTGGCTTTGGGAAAACCAGTTAACTTATAACAAGACCATCAACAAAGATCATGTTCTTAATGCCGTTCTTGTTCAGTCCATCCAAAAAGAGACCGACAAGAGCATGAATGTTACCGCTACCGATTACCCGAATGACTATATCCAAACCATCTCGGGTGGTACCGTATCAAAGGGTAATTCCGGCACAGATGAGTGGTCCCTTGCTTCCTTCTTGGCTCGTGTTCAGTATAGTTACAAGAGCAAGTATATGTTCTCAGCCGCCATTCGTGCCGATGGTTCCTCTCGTTTTGGCAAGAACCACCGTTGGGGCTTCTTCCCTTCAGTGTCCGCAGCATGGCGTATTTCTGGAGAGAACTTCATGGAAGGAGCAAAAGGTTGGCTCAACGATTTGAAACTTCGCGCCAGCTATGGTCAAACCGGTAACTTCCAGATAGGCAACTACACGCACCTCGCTACGCTCGATACGGATAATTATATCCTGGGCGCCAATGGTGGAAGTCTGGTCAGCGGTTATAAGCCTACCGGCGTCGAGAACCCTGACCTCACCTGGGAAAAGACCGGCATGGCCAACATCGGTCTTGATGCCAACCTCTGGAACGGATATCTCACTCTCACTGCAGAAGGATACTATTCCATGACAACCGACATGCTCCTTGAAGTTCCGATTCCTCACCTTACAGGTTATTCTACAACCCTTATGAATATTGGTAAAGTCAATAACCGTGGTGTCGAACTCCAGCTGGGATCCTCTCACTCATATTCAAGCGGCTTTGGCTATTCCTTCAGCGCCAACTTCTCCAAGAACATTAATGAAGTAAAGGCCCTGGGTGCTAATGATACGCCCATCATTAAGAGCGGAAGCGTTGCCCACGCATACTACATCACAGAAGTCGGTAAGCCTATCGGCTCCTATTATCTGATGACCGTCGATGGCGTGTTCAAGAACCAGGACGAACTGAATTCTTATCCACACTTCGCCAATACGCAGCCTGGTGATTTCCGCTTTGTAGATATTGATGGCGATGGTGAAATCGACTTAGATAAGGACCGTTCCATTGTTGGTAACTACATGCCCGATTTCACTTATGGTTTCGGTGGAAGTATTGATTTCAAAGGTTTTGACCTCCAGTTTGCTTTCCAGGGCGTATATGGAAATGAAATCCTTAATCTGAACAGACGTTACCTGGACAACATGGAAGGTAACGTGAATGGAACCATTGCAGCTCGCAACCGCTGGGTAAGTGAAGCCAACCCCGGTGATGGTCTGACCAACCGTGTTAACAGAAAGCAGAAAGGAAACAACGGCAGAACTTCCACCTGGCACATTGAGGACGGCTCCTATCTCCGCCTGCAGAACCTGGCCTTGGGTTACACGATTCCCGCAAGACTCACACAGAAGATCCATCTTTCCAAGGTGCGCTTCTACGTGTCTGCCCAGAATCTCTTCACCCTGACGAACTATAGCGGATACAATCCGGAAGTCAGCAACCGCACCAGTGCACTCACTCCTGGTGAGGATTACGGTACTTACCCCCTGGCCAGAACATTCATGGCTGGTGTTAACTTAACATTCTAAGAGCAATGAAAAAGATTAATATAATTTTCTCCATTGTGGCGGCAGTATCGCTCGTGTCTTGCAACAAGTTCTTTGAATTGACACCGGACACGGAAGTTGCTGTGGACAATATGTACAAGACCGCCAACGACTTTGACATTGCCGTGAAGGGCTGCTATGCCAAGCTTCAGGGCCAAGTCACCTACTACATCGAACTCTGCGAATATCGCAGTGATAATATGTATCTCAGCGCCCCTACTGCCGGTACGCAGGACCGCTACGATATTGACCAGTTCAAGGACAATTCTTCTAACGGCATCCTGGAGGAAGCTTGGGCTAACTTCAACAATGGCGTTTATCGTTGCAACATGGTTCTGGACCGCATCGACAACGCCAGTATTGATGAAACCCTGAAAAAGCAGTATAAGGCCGAAGCTCTCTTCATTCGTGCATACACTTATTTCAATATGTATCGTCTGTGGGGTGGCGTACCTACCACTCGTAAGGTCGTGACGGTAGCAGAATCTCTCAAGATTGGCAGAAGCTCCGAAGAGCAGATGTACGATTTCATCGCTGGCGACTTGAAGGATATCGTCGACAACAATATGCTTCCTGCAAGCTATGCGGGCGCCGATATGGGTCGTATCACTCTTGGTGCAGCAAAAGCACTCCTTGCAAAAGTCTATCTCACTTTCGGCAAGAATCAGGAAGCTGCTACGCTCCTTTCCGGAATGATTGGTTCCTACGAATTGCTCCCGAACATCGCCGATGTTTTCGATGTCGCCAACAAGGACAACAAGGAAATCATTTTCGCGGTGAAGTTCAATAAAACAGTTACAGGTGAAGGCCATGGTGCATGGTTCTCCGTTGCCAACCTTAGCGACGATTCCGGCCGTAGCACAATTCTGAAAAACCTCTATGAGGACACCGATGCCCGTAAGGCTCTGCTTGAATACAAGAAAGTCGACGGCGTGAATGTGTATCTGATGAACAAATTCTATGATTCTCGTGACGCCACCAATCTTACCTATGGCAATGACCAGGTGATTCTCCGTTACGCAGACGTGCTCCTTATGTATGCTGAAGCTTTGAATAACATCTCTTATTCCAATGCTCAGGATTCCGAGCAAATGAAAGCCCTGAATGCCGTACATACCCGCGCCGGCCTTGCTCCGCTGGATATAACGACTATCCCTAACCAGGATGCATTCCGCCGTGCCATTTGCAAAGAGCGTCAGATGGAATTCCCTTATGAAGGACAGCGCTGGTTTGATGTCGTGAGAATGGGTTATGCACAGGAATTTGCCGCTGCAGAGGGACACGACATCCAGAACTACCAATTACTCTATCCGATTCCCAATACCGAATTGGAAAGAATCAATGACACATCTCTGCTGTGGCAGAATCCCAACTATTAATAGAACTACGATATGAAAAAAATTATAATCGCTTTAATGGGTGTTGTACTTCTGGCATCCTGCCAGAAGGCAACAACTTTGGAGAGGCCTTTCAATCTGTACCAAGTTGGAACCCTTACGGCCACAGCTGGAGATAACGAGGCCACCCTTACATGGACAACCCTTGACGGCAAGCCTAATCCGGAGTTGTTTATCGTTACCTGGACGCCGGATGCAGCCGGAGTCGAGGGAGGAAAGCAGGAACTTTCAGGAGACAAACGTGAGCTTGTAGTAAAAGACCTCGTGAATGACTGTGGCTATACCTTTGGTGTTCAAGCAAAATATGCCAGCGGACTTGCTCAGAAGATTACAGCTAAATGTACGCCTAAGACATCACGTTTTGCCGTTACTGGCTTCTCAGCAAACGCTGGCTCTGAAAGAGTATTGCTCAGGTGGACGAAACCCGAAACAGACCGTCTTTCCAGCTACACCATTACCTGGACTCCTGGCAATGGCTCCCAGAAACTCACCGACGCTTCGCTTGAGCAGTACATGGTGAATGGCCTTACCAATGATACCGAGTATGAATTTACGCTCGTTTGCAACTATCCCAACGGAGATTCCGATGCTGTAAACGCATCTGCCACACCTGGTGTTGTATCTCCTGTTATCATGAGCATGACCGAGGCTATTAAGTATCAGCAGGTCACATTTGAATACAACCCGATGTACTTCATGGCTGGTGAAGTCACCGCCGTATCATGGACATTTGGCGACGGAGGTTCTGCAGAAGGATTGAAGGTTGTTCATGGATTCTCTACTGAAGGAACGCTGGAAGTAAAGGCAACAGTTACATACGCGGATAACACCTCTGAGAGTGCTTCCACGGAGATTGCCATCTCCGGTTATAAGTGGAGTAAGCAGGCTCTGTCAATGGGAGGATATACCGGATTTGTGAAAGCCTCCAACCCGGTCTTCTCACCTGATGGCGGTATGCTTTACATCTCTACCTCTAACGGTCAGGGCGATGTCTTTGCTCTTGACACCTGGACTGGAGAAATCAAATGGACCTTCCCCATAGCAAAGACCACCTACGGTGGCGGCCCTGTTGTCGGTCCGGACGGCTCCATCTATGTGGGCGCACAGGAGAAGGTTTTCCGTGCCATTAAACCTGACGGAACATTGAAGTGGAGTTTCGAAACTGCCGGTAATGTTGAGGCCTTCCCGGCTATAACCTCCGACAATAAACTCTACTTCGTATCCAACGGATCTCCTGCAATATTGTACGCCATGAATGCAACGACTGGTGCAGCCGAGTGGACCAAAGAACTTGATGGTGGCACAGGAAGTGCAGTGGCTGTTGACGCCGAAGGAAACATCTATGTGGGCACCAATTCCGCAATCTGGAGCTTCTCCGCAGATGGCTCACAGCGCTGGAAATCAGACGCCATCAATGTTACCGAGCGCGGTTCATTTGCCATCGACGGGACAACTCTTTACGCCGGCTTGAAGGCAACTGCGGGTGTGGGCGCCATCGACATGTCAACTGGTACAATCAAATGGACTTCTAACCTTGGTACAAACGACAACTATTTCCCGATTGTCGGTCCAGATGGAACAGTTTACTACACCAGTAAAGGTGGCAAGAAAATCTTTGCCATTAATCCTGATGGAAGCAAGAAATGGGAGTCTCCCACTGCCGCGGCTCTTATTTATGCAGGTCTTGTCCTTACGGCCGACAACAAATTATATATCGGTACTCAGGCCGCCATTGATGGCTCTCGTCAATTGCTGACCGTTAATGCTGCTGACGGAACCTTTACGATGGAACCTTCAGACCAGGTTATGTCTGCATTTACCTTTGGCCCTGATGCCCGTGTATACTATGGAACGGTAGCCGGCAACCTCTGCACCATTGAAACAGTTGGTCCTGCTGCATCTTGGAGTATGAGAGGAGGAAACATCCAGGGAACCAATTCTCTTAAATAATGAAGAAAACCTTTATATTAATGCTTTCCGCATGTCTGATGATGGCATGCGGAAAGCCTTCTTCTGAAACGCCGGGAACGAACCCTACAACAGAGACCAAAACGGACGGCCTCAAGCAGCTGGAATTGCTGTGGAAAACAAGCCCGCTCATACAATCTACCGAGCGGACCAATTGTCAGGAAAAACTGCAAGCTTATGCCGATGCCTGTAGCAGCACTGCCTTTAAGAATTTGCTTTCCTCAGACCAAAACAAGTATACACTGACAGTGAAATATGACAATATACTGTCCTGTTATGATGCTGCATTTGAAAGGGTCCTCTCTGCGCTGAAAGAAGGAAAACCATCAAAAGGGGAGGTCAATATCTGGCTTCTTTATAACATGGGGTATATTATCCAGACTCCGTCTAAAACATTTGGACTTGATATCTACCATTACCGTGCGGAAGAACTTGCCCCATACCTTGACTTTATCGGTTCAACACATGCTCATCAGGACCATAAATCAGAGCCTCTGATGGCAGCGATGTACCAGGCTGGAAAGCCAGTCTTGTCCAACTACTTCGAACCGGAAAAGAACTATGTCTACACAGCATCTGTAACGAAGGACTATGAGTTCGGTGCATGCAAAATCCACACATTTATCACGAAGCATAATAACAGCACAACCAATGTCCCTGTAACCGTATTTCAGATAGACTGTGGTGAAGATGCAGGAGGGCTTGTACTTATGCATTCAGGCGACTCCAATTTCATTGCATCGGAATATGATGTTACCGAAAAGATTAATGTATATATCCCCAGATACGCTCCTAATGCCTTAGCCGAGAATCAGGTAATCGGACAAGTCTTTCAACCGGATTACGTGCTTCTATCTCACATTCTGGAGCTCTCTCACAAGGATATATATGACTCTCGCTGGTCTTTTGAACTCGCTCTTGATCGAGCATCCAAAATTGATTGTGAGAAGACCTATGTTCCTTTCTGGGGTGAAAAGCTTGTATGGAAAAACGGGAAGCTGTGAATTAACTCACAATGAAAAAGATTATACCCATAATTTTAGGCACAATAGCTATTTTGTCATGTGCCAGAACTAACACTGATACTAGAACACGAGCCGAAATCCTTCGCGACCGGATTCTACAGGGAGACACCACACAGGTCATCGTCGTTGCCCACCGTGGCGACTGGAGATATGCTCCTGAAAATTCTATTGCGGCTATAGAGCATTCCATTGCTGTCGGTGTGGATGTGGTGGAACTGGATCTCCAGCTTACCAAAGATAGTGTCCTCATCGTAATGCATGATGGCACCCTTAATAGGACAACAACAGGGAAGGGCAATGTGAAAGACTGGCCGTTGGATTCTATTAAGACCCTGAAACTCAAGAATGGTTGTGGAATTCGCACCAAACACATTGTCCCCACCTTGGAAGAAGCCCTTCTTGCGGCTAAAGGGAAAGTCCTCATTAATCTGGACAAGGCTGACCGCTACTTCGACCTGGTCGTCCCCGTTTTGGAGAAAACCGGTACTGCAAAGCAAATCATCATGAAAGGTAGCAAGCCGGCCGATGAGGTTCTGAACCTTTACGGGAAGTACCTGGATGAAATCATGTATATGCCGGTAGTCAATCTTTACCGTGATAACGCTCGAGAGCTGATGGAAGGATATATGGCCGACTTGAAGCCCTGTGCTTATGAACTCGTTTACAAAACAGATGACGAAGTCGCATATCCGAAGGAACTACGCAGCGCTTTAAGCGGTGAAGCTCTTATCTGGTATAACACCCTTTGGGATACGCTTTGCGGAGGTCACGACGACGACCTGGCCCTTGAAGATCCGGATGCCGCTTTTGGCTTCCTGATTGATACGCTTGGCGCAAGAATCATCCAGACCGACCGCTCAGAGCTTCTTTTGAAATACTTGAAATCCAGAAAACTTCACGAATAAGCCTATGAATCTAAAGCAGTTTTTTTCGGTTTCTTCGCCGGTAGAACCGCTGACGGATCAGAAAGAAATCGATAGCAAATACAAGAGACTAAGGTGGCAGGTATTTCTGTCAGCTACACTTGGATACGGTTTATATTACGTCTGTCGTTTAAGCCTCAACGTAATCAAGAAGCCGATTGTCGATGCCGGCGTCCTTTCAGAAACAGAGTTGGGCATTATCGGTTCGGGGCTTTTCATTACCTATGCCATAGGCAAATTCGTCAACGGATTCCTGGCC
Source organism: Bacteroidaceae bacterium (assembly GCA_017445925.1). GTDB lineage: Bacteria > Bacteroidota > Bacteroidia > Bacteroidales > Bacteroidaceae > Physcousia. The sequence goes on from JAFSRW010000053.1 coordinate 8,988, forward strand.
GACAGAAGTAATGTCCGTCGATTCATGTCCATCGGCCTTCTGATTACGGCGCTTATCAATCTCATATTGGGCTTTACTACCTCATTTGCCGTGTTTGTTGTTCTTTGGGCCATTAATGGCTGGGCACAAGCTATGGGTGCTGCACCTTGTGTTGTCTCCATGTCACGATGGTTCGGTAATAAGGAACGAGGCACCTTCTACGGATTATGGTCTTCCAGCCATAATATCGGCGAAGCAATTACCTTTATCGTAACCTCCGCTATCGTGGCCCGGATGGGCTGGCAATGGGGCTTCAGAGGTGCGGCGATTCTGGCCTTGATTGGTTTTGCGATTGTGGCCATTTTCATGCGCGATACGCCTCAGAGTTGTGGACTACCCTCCATTGCCGATTATAAAGGTGACATGACCGCTGCCCAAAAGAAAGAAGAGGACGGGAAATCGGTTGGAGACTTGCAAAAAGCGGTTCTGAAGAATCCGGCAGTATGGATGCTTGCTCTTGCGAGTGCCTTTATGTATATCTCCCGTTATGCAGTCAACAGCTGGGGCATATTTTATCTTGAGGCACAGAAAGGCTATTCAATAGTTGAGGCCAGTTCCATTATTTCCATCAGCTCCGTATGTGGAATTCTTGGAACTATTTCATCCGGTTGGATATCAGATAAATTCTTTGGAGGAAAAAGAAACCTTCCG
>JAFSRW010000004.1 GCA_017445925.1 Bacteroidaceae bacterium
ATTTCCAGATATGGTTGGTTCGTGTCTGGAAGGGGATTCTTTGACAGTAATCCTGTAAAAAATAACAAAATTAGAGATAAAACGATTAAACAATATTAAAATGACAGCCAATTATTTGGTTTGCAACATAGAAGTTACGATTATGCGTCGATAAAATAAATAATGAAATTTATTTTTTTATCCGAACGAAAGTAAGTTAGACAGATGTCAAAGTTACTACGATTATTTCCCCAAAATACACAATAAAAGGGCTGTAAAAAATTACAGCCCTCTGCATTAGATTTTTCAAGCTATGGTCATGCATCGCTTGTTTGCACACGGCAAAAATATGACTATATTCCGCAACGGGAAAATTAATTCGACGAAATCAGTTTTTTTATTGACAAAATCGCCGCCGTGCTCCTTTTTCCGCATTTTTATGCATTTCCGCCAGAATTGCCAACGGGCATGGCCTGAGCTTGTTGTTTTCTTTTGAAACTGATATTGCTTTTTAATATCTGTCCTGGGTTGATAAGGGGCAGAATTTGTTTGGGCAGCCCTGCCTCCTCTGTACGAATGGCCAGTATGCCACGGGCAGCCCCAATGGTCATGTCGGCAATGTGCTGAACCAGCCCTACGGGCAGAATCCATTGGTCGCCATTCAGGTCGTACATAGCACTCCATCCTTCGCGAGCAAACTCAAATACAGTCTGCACGCCTAGGATTAGTTGTGTAATGTCGTTCTTTTTATATTCAAAGTTTGTAACGCATCTTACGATACGCTTCTCTGTTTCGCAGTTAAACTGCAATTGGTTATTTACCTGAAGTTCACCCTCAGGCCATTGCTTAGAGAGGTTTACAAACTGTAGTTCCTGTACATCCATCAGTCGGAACTGAATCTGAATTTGTTTTTGTTGTTCCATATTATTTATGAGCTTTTATTGTTATTGCATTCAAGTAATAGAAACGGTTCTTATTGTTGTTTCTTTTGCCAGGGGCTACATAAAGAATTATTTTTCCCTCAGCCGTAGGCTTTACATTTTTTATATGGGCGGTGTGGCTTGTATTATTAGCTGCCTCCACACCATCTTTATATTGTTTATCACCTTGAAGGGTAAACTCTGTTTCTCGCCAATCCTGACAATCCTGTCTCGAAGCAAAGAAGGTAAAATCATACCTTAGTTCGGGGTTCAGATGTCCCAGGGTCAGGGTACATGAAGCTTTGGGCTTTTGGTTTCCGAAACTTTCTGCTGCATATCCCCACATGCATGACTGCGAGACGCTTGCTGGCATCAGCATATTGGTGGTGGTGTAGTTAGGCCCGTTCGTATTCGTGCCTAAGAAAGCGTTGCTGCTTGTCAGTGTAATGCCAGTTACATTGTTGTTGGCATCTGTAATCCAGGTAAAGGTGCGCATAGCGGGCGTGATGGTGTTCCAGTCGCTGCCTTCGTACACCTTTTCGGCAAAGTTAAGTTTTATAAGACCTGTTGGCACTATATCGTTTTGCGCCAAGAATCCCTCATTGCTGAGATTGGTTACCACAAACGGATTCATAACAGCGGCGTGAGCGGCCACCTGACAAGCATGTGCTGCTGCGTAATCCACACCTTCTGGCCGATAGTTCAGACCAACGGGTGAAATGCCGGTAATCGTTTCCAACCACGTGCAGGCTGCTGTGTACCTTCCTATTTTCAGGTCCAGGTGATAGCCGTCTCTGTCCATGTTGTCGCCCAGATAAGTGGTACGTGCATTTTGGATGGCTGTGCCGCAGGGAACGTTAAACGAGAACTCCGGATGCAGAATCTGCGTCCATTGGACGGCGTAGCGGATGCTGTCGTACATCACATCCTGTTGTCTGCTGTAATTGGCAAAGCCCCCATGGTTTGAGTCCTTAGAATAAGCCCACGTCATGTGCCAACCGTAGCGCACATCCTGCCCCGTCTTAATACTGTCGGTGTATTGGATAAGTTGCGACAGGAATGGTTCATACGTGGTTGTCAGACCGCTGTAATGGCTGGCTTGCTGAAAACTGATAAAATCCCACTGCTCATCTTTTATAATAGGTGGCAACAGGGCATGAGGCGTGTTAGTTCTGATGCCATTCACCACCTTGCGGTATTCATAAACATCATGCTCCTGCGTTAGGTCAGTCCAATGCTGTTCCAAACTTTGTCCGCCCTTGTACGCATTACCTATTATCATGTGTATGCCTACCTCTTTGGCCAACTCGTACAGATATTGCTCCACAGCATCTTGCGAGAAGCTGTTGCCTATTGTCAGCAGCCTTATGGTATCCTTTCTTGCCGGTTCTGTAATCATCTCCTCCTGTGCCTTAGCGGAGAGGGCAGATAGGGTCATTAATATCAACAGAAAACGTTTCATTCGTTTTTGCATTTTTGGACTGCAAAAGTACGAAAAATCGAGCGCAGAACAAAAGAAATCCCCCTTTTTTTAACCCTTTCATCCTCTTTGCTTGACATCATTTGCTTAATTTGTATTTTTTTTCGTGAAAAATGTTTGTCGGATAGTTAATTCTCCTTATCTTTGTAGACGTAACAAATCGAAACGACAACGTTTATTAACATATTTATTAACTAACAAACTATTCATTCAATGAGTAAAAAACTACTTAACCTATGCTTAATGGCCATCATGATGGTCTACGGCATTTCTGCGTATGCGCTTGGTCAGAAGGACGGCGTGTACCAGATTGGTTCGGCTCAGGACTTCAAGGACTTTGCCGCACTCGTGAATAGCAGTGAGCCCTATGCCTGCGCCGAGCTGACGACAGACATTGACCTAGGTTTGATAGACCTGGGCGAAGGGACAGATGGAGTTATGATTGGTAAAGACGGTCAGGACTTCCAGGGTACCTTCGATGGTAAGGGACACGCTATCACTATTAATTACTTCTCAGGTAGCGGAAATGGAACTGCACTTTTCCGCAATGTCGGTATCAAGGCTTTGATACAGAACCTGAAGGTGCAGGGAACCATTACCAGTACTACTAAGTTTGCTGCTGGTATTGCTGCTTGGAACAGTGGTAATATCCGGGGCTGCTTTGTTGATGTTAACGTTGTAAGTTCCGTGGCTGGTGATGCCACTCATGCTGGTATTGCTGCTGTAGCTTACAGAGGTACTGTCATTGAAAACTGTCTGGCCAAGTTCTCCATTAATGGTGCAACAACCCAGAACTGTGGCGGTCTGGTAGGTTGGTGTGAGAACAAAATCAACATTGCCAACTGTCTGGTTATCAGCGATGGTAGCAACTTTGACATTTCTAACGGCGGAAGTGCTAACATCGGACGTAACGGCGGCAACCTGAATGTTGTGGATTTGGAGAAATACAATGCAGACCCATACAATAACCGTCCTGCTGGTGCTTCCTCTAACAACTATGTTACCAACAAATGGGGTGATAACGTAGCTACCACCGTTGTTCCTTATGACGAGTTGGCAGACGGTCGTGTTTGCTATCAGTTGAATACCGACCAAAGCAAGATCAACTGGGTTCAGCGTATTGGCACAGACCCATTCCCCGTTCCTGCTGCATTTGGTAGCGGACAGGTTTATGCTTCTGGCCCAACTGGTTGTGATGGTACCTCTACCGAGGCTCTCACTTACACCAACACTCCAAGTAACGCAGCTATTACACCTCATACATTCGACAAGTGGGGTATTTGTACTGCCTGCGGTTGCTTCAATTTCTCTTTTGAATTCGACCATAAGGACAGAGCCATTCTGTTGAAGACTGCCGATGATATCTTCAGAGCAGAAGGCTGGAACCGTATTGCTGACGGCTTCAAGTTGAACATGAAGATGGCTAATGACATTGAGGTTATCTCAGAGCCTGGCCAGAACATCTTTAATACCAGCAACTGGGTGGATGGTAACTTTGATGGTGATGGACATACTCTTACCATCGAGATGAGTGATCTGGGTAATAACGCTTCATTCATCCCCGAGTTCTCTGGTACATTCAAGAACGTCATCATGCACGGTTCTATTTCAACCAACGGACAATATGCTGGTTCTGTTACCTCCCATACACGTAACAGTTCTTCTGTTATTAAGAATGTATATTCTGATATCAACATCTATACCACTCACACGGGTGACAATACCACTGGTGGTTTTGTTGGTGTTGGTGAAACCGACTACAGAATAGAGAATTCTATCTATGCCGGTACCATCGAGGGTATAGAAGGTACAGAGTGTTTGGCAGGTATCAGCGGTTGGAGTTCAGGAAACTGTACTATGGTAAACGTTGCCTTCTTGGGTGACCTCATCAATGCTGGAGGTGACTCCAAACTGATGTCGCGTCAGCCCAGCAAGGTTATCCCTACCAACAGCTACTTCCTGAACGACTGCGGTGTAGAGGAAGATACCCGTTTCACTCAGATTGAAGAAGGTGATATCGCCTCTGGTAAGTTGGCATTCCTGTTGAATGCGAATGTGCAGGGTGCCGAGAACTTCTATCAGGTTATCGGTACGGACGCTGTGCCTATGCCTATTGCCAAGGCCGGCGGTAAGGTTTATGCTGCTGCTCCTTCTTATCGTTGTGATGGTACACCCGAGGGAGATGTACAGTATTCTAATACCGAGACAACCATCACCATTCCTCCACACAATTATGTGGGTGGTTTCTGTACTGTCTGCGATCATATTGATGAGGATTATATCAAGCCTTCAGAGGATGGATGGTTCGAGATCGGTACTGCCGACGAACTGATTTGGTGGTCGCACTATGCCGCAGATGTTAATCTGGGTGTCAGTGCCCGTCTGACAGCAGACATCGATATGAGTGAGGCAACTACCGATAAGCCATACGCTATTGTTGGTAATGAGCAAACTCCATTCTATGGTAACTTCGACGGTCAGTTCCATACCATCAGCAACTTCCGTATTTCTTATCCCAACCAGCGTGGTGTAGGTCTGATTGGTGTAATGAACAGCCGTGGCAGCACTGGCGACGGAATGTCGGATGCCGATGCACGTAGTGCTGAGGGCGTATTCATCAAAGACGTCGTGCTGGATGAGACTTGCGAAATCGAAGGTCTTGGTTATTGCGGTATCGTAGGTATGACAGCAAGTTGGGCTGGTCACGTAACCTTCCTGAATGTTGGTATGGACGGCCACGTACAATGTACGGGTGGTGCCAATGCCGGTGGTGTCTTGGGTTGTGTAATGGGTTCTACTTGTCACATTACCATCGACAACTGCTACATGACTGGTAACTGCGACGGTCCTAACGAAAATGGTTCATTCTCAGGATGGCTGGGTAGCTATTGCGAGATTAAGAACTGCTACGCTATTGGTGTTGTAACAGGAGCAGAAAGCAATGATACCCACAAGTACTTTGCACGTTACGGTTCTGCTACCATTACCAACTGCTATACCCTGTATGGTGGAACAGTTGACGAGGATGGTCACCAGGTTTACCGTATTAATGAAGAGGATATTGCCAATGGTAAGTTCACTTACTTGCTGAATGGCAAGCAGTTCCGTACCTCTTTATTCTATCAGGATCTTGAGGTTGATGCTCACCCCGTTGCTAATCCTGCACACGGAACCATCGTTTATGCTGCTGGCGAGTATATGACTGCCAATGCAGAGACGTTGCCTGACGTAGTCAACAAGATTTATGAGTTCTATACTGCAAAGGTAGAGGATGCCATTGCTTATACTGGAGCAATAGAAGATATGCAGGAAAAGATCGGTGCACTGAATGGTGTGACAGATCTCAATAGTCTGGCAGATGCCCTTGATGAAATTTATGTAAGCGAGGCTAAGCTTGACGCAAGTATTAAGGTATATAAGAAGTATGCTGATAAGGTTGAGGAAACAAAGACCTATCTGGAAGAACATGATAACGTACAAGGCGAGGACCGTGATGAGCTTATGGCTTATCTTGAGGAAGATGCTGTAGAAATCCTGGAAGAACATAATCTTCCTGACGCAGATATCGAGAAGGAGATTGTCCGTATCGACGAGTGGCTGGCTCTTGCTATTAATAAAGGTTATGTTCCTGGTACAGACATCAGCAAGATGCTTGTTAATGCCGACTTTAGCGAAGGTAAGGATAAAGGTTGGGATGGTGCAGTTAAGGCAACCGGCCATCAATCTTATACACGCGAGGATGGTACTACAGTCTATGGCATAGAGTCTTGGTCTGCTAACCCATTTGCTATGAGTCAGACAGTAAAGGGTATGAAGCCCGGTTACTATCTGGTAGGTATAAATGGTGCTTATCGTCCACAGAACGACCGCTACAGTTACAACTATGCTGCACAAATCAGTGCTAATGGCAATGTTAACTTCCTCCAGACCGTAATAGAGGATTACATCAAAGTAGAAGATGCTGTTGACGGCGAGAACTGTAATATAACTAAAGTTAGTGCTCTTGACCTTGCTATCTATGACGATTTCGTTTCTACAAGCGACGAAAGCGGTGCCGAACTTATCGGTTATGCTGCTCATGGTCCAACCGGTATTTCTATTGCTGCTAGTGCTGGTCGTTACCAGAACTACATTGCTTGCGAGGTAGGAGAGGACAGCGTACTTACCATTGGCATTGCCAATCCTCACTCTAAGGTTGGTACCAACGAATGGACTGGTGCTGCTAACGTCAGACTCACCTTCTTGGGTAGTGGCGATGAGGCTACCGATGGCTTGGCTACAGCTCTTGAGAGCCAGTTGGCACGTGCCAATACCATCCTCACCCTGTATGTTCCAAATGATGCTACCGAGGCTGCTGGTGCTCCTAACTATCCTGCAGAGTTGAAGGCTGCTTTGGAGGCTGCCGTAGCTGAGGCAGAAGCTGCAAGTACACCTGAACAGAAGTACGCTTCTATCCAGAAGCTTTCTGATCTCTTCCAGGATATCTATGCTGGTAAGCAGGCTTATAAGAAAGTGGCAGATGATGCACAGGCTGCAGAAAATGCACTTGCGATGTTGTCTGACCTTATCTCCGAATCAGACTATGATGCTATCTTGGCTGGTGTAGAAGAGATTAACTTTGGTTACGAGGAAGGTACTATCTCACTTGAGGATGCACTGAAGTTTGACATCACAAAGGCAATTCCTGCTCTTGCTAAGATTGTGGCTCCTCAGGACGAGAACGGCACTTATCAGATTGGTGCTCCTCTGCAGTTGGTTTACTTCAGTGCTACAGTTTCAAACGGTGGCCAGAAGGCTAACGCCGTCTTGACTAACGATATCAACATGAAGGGTATCCCCTTCACACCTATTGCACACGGTACACGTTACAATGGCGTATTCGATGGTCAGGGCCACGCTATCACTAACCTGACAATTGGTTCTGAAGAGGAATATTGTGATTATCAGAACACTGGTCTCTTCAGCGATATTGAGGAAGGAACTGTTAAGAACCTGAAGGTTCAGTCCACTATCTATACTTATGCTAAGTTTGCTGGTGGTGTTTCTGGTTACACTCGCAATGCTAAGATTCAGGATTGTGAAGTTGACGTAACTGTTCACTCTCAGGTTAGCGGTGATGGTACTCACGGTGGTATTGCCGGTGTTAACGAGACTGCCGGAACCGTTGTTGAGAACTGTAAGGTTCACTTCGTACTCGATGGCGAGGAAACTACTTGCTGGGGTGGTATCTTCGGTTGGTCAACTAATGCCGACGAGGTTAAGAACTGTATCATTATTGCCGAAGTTGTTGCTGCTAATATGGATGGCAGTAACTCCGTAAGCCGTAACAGTGGCAACTGTACTGCTACCAATGTATTCTTCACAACTGTTTTGAACGAATCTAACATTGGTACTAAGATTGAACTTACCGACCCACGTTTCAAGACTGGTGAACTCACATGGATCCTCAATGGTTCTAAAGCAGAGAATCCTCACTGGTTCCAGACTTTGGGCAAGGATGATATGCCTCATCTGTTCGGTGGTAGTGTTGTTTGGAAGAATGGTGCTGAGTATCAGAACACCCGTCCAGTTCTTCAGCTCAATGCATTTGCATCTAACTTGAGTACAGCTACTAATGCAGATCAGGTTGTTGTTGCTTACACCCTGAACGCTGACGCTAAGAACGCTGCTATCAACTTCTATGCAGGTGGTGAACTCAAGTACTCTCATGTACTTAAGGGTAGCGACCTCATGGCAGGCGGTCACGAGATTGCTATCGACAACAGTCTCCTTGGTGTTGCTGCAGGTACAAAGATGACATACGAACTGGATGTTACCGCTATTGGTATAACCGCTCCTACTAAGATAGGTGATGGCTATAAGGTTTACTCAGCTTACGGTCTTGCTGTCAACAATGTTCCTGCAAGCAAGGGCTTTGGCCAGATTTACGTAACAGAGTCTCGTCCTCTCAGTAATGCTTCAGGTACCATCAGCGAGCAGAAGCCTGGTGCTCTCTATGCCTTCGATGCAACCTTCCAGCCTATCAATGCAGAGGATGGTACTCCTGGCTTCTATGGTGGCCTCGATATTAAGGACAATAAGAACGTTATTACCATCTCAGGTGATTACCAGTTCGATCTTAAGAATGTACGCGTAAGCAAGGATGGCCGTGTCTTCATCGCCCGTGCTTCTGGTAACTCTACCAGCTCTGTATGGGAGGCCGATCCTACCGACTTGAACAAGCCTTGGACTCCTATCTTCACTGGTGGTGAGTTAGATGCAGAAACAGGTATCGTTACCGTTGGTGGCGAGGAGCAGAATCGTCCTGCTGTTGGTTTGGCAGTAGAGGGTGAGGGCGAAAACCTCAAACTTACGGTTCTGGGTGCTCAGCGTTCAAATGGTGAGTACAACTTCTCAGATTACAAGTGCGTTACTTACAACCTTGGTACTGCTACTTCTTGGACTACAGCTCCCAGCAGTGTATTCGAGCCTCTCACCGGACAGTATACCATTGCTCCGGGTCATGTAGGTATCGTTGCCGATGAACGTGGTGGCTTGTGGTATGAGCAGTACAGAGCTAATCCTAGTGCAACAGAGCCTTCTATCAAGCATTTCACTGCAGATGGAGGCGAAAACTTCAGCGATATCAGTACCGCAACTTATGGCGAGGCAATAGCTACTACCAACGATGGTTCTATCCTGGCTATTCCTATGGGTAACGGTAAGGTTGTTATTTATGAGACCAACTACGTTCCTATGGCTAACGGAAAGATCTTCTTGGAGGCTAAGTATAACTTCAATGTTGCAGAGACTCAGATTACCGGTATGGCATTTGATTATGCTAACAACCTGTACATCACTTCAAGTGCAAGCAAGACCTTGAACAGCTATGCTATCCCCAGCTGGACTGACAACAAGACCGTTACTCCTGCTCCTGAAGGCTTCACAGTAGGTGTAGAGAGCGGCGATCCAGATGCTATTAAGAGCCTCACCCCAGCCCTCTCCGAAGGCAATGGTACTATCTACAACATTGCTGGTCAGCGTGTAAGCAAGGCTCAGAAGGGTATCTATGTAGTTGATGGCAAAAAGGTTGCGAATAAGTAAGAGAAGAGCCAAGCTCGTTTGGCTCTTCCGAACGGAAGCAAGCTCGAACGAAGTTCAAGGTATCTGTTAAGTAAGTAAATTCATCCTATACGTAAGAAGAGGGGAGCCCACGCTTCCCTCTTCTTTTTTTATTGTCGAAAGTGTAAAGATATTTTTCAAGCTCTTTTTCACCCCTTTTTTTTTTACTACGTTAAGAAAAACTTTCTCCTTAGTTAGAGAATTTTTGCTCCCTAACGTGGCAGTAAAAATTCTCTAACTAACGGCTTTCTGCTGTAGGCGCAGTCGATATCGCTATTGTCAAATTATTTTACATTCTATAACCAATATCCCATAATCTATAACCCATAACCTATAACCTATAACCTATTAAGCTACTATTAATAGAAAATCTTGCTACTATTAATAGAAAATCTTGCTACTATTAATACTTGCAACTGCTACTATTAATAGCGCCTTACATCAACACCTAACCCAGCAAGCTTTCATCCCCGATGGTTATGGTTCTCATGCAATGTTACCTGTTTGGCTAACAGGTCACTAACACCTCACTAACAGGTAACTCATCATAATCCCGATATCATAAATGTATGATGTTAGGTGTTGTGTTACCTGTTAGTTACCTGTTGAGCAAACAGGTAACACTCTTTCATCCCGCATGGTTATCGGGCTCATGACAATCTCAGGTGAGGTGTTACTTGTTTTTTTAATCAATATTTCAATTCACATCTTATATCAGCCATCTTGAACTATTGAACTTCTTGAACTCTTGAACCCTTAAACCTCAAACCTTTTTTCGCAGATCCGCTTAGCTATTTCATTTAGTTTAAGACATTGGCCCCTCATGATAATCATTTTTTCATTATGATGATCCCATGGAGCCAAGATTAAAAGTTGCCCTTTGGCACAGGCATCCATACGCCTTCCGCCAGGTTTCGCCAAATCTGTAAAACCATTCTCTTGCAAATAGATTAGCGGAAATCCGCCCTCAAATGCTGCCCTCATGATAGTTTTCTCTCCTTTTGAGATTGCCGGCGATACCAGTACGGCTCCTTGTCGTGCGGCTTGTAAACAGGCAGAGAGCTTAGTCTGTAATTCTGCCTCAGAGATACTTCTTGAGCATTGTACTTGCAGTTTAAATGGGCACTCCAAAAGGAAACGGTTTCCTATCGCAGAAAAACTTTGTCCAGCATATTCTAGATTCCGCTGTACCTTGAACAAATCTGGGTGTTCTCTCTTCATTAGTAAACGGCGAGGATTGTCTTTAAGGTAGTTAATCCAGTTTTCTAATTGCCCGACCCTTAACAGTATCTGGTCATTATAGCCCTTGGCAAATAAAAGCCCGTTTTTGCGGTCCTGTTGTGCGTGTTGCTGTGCCAAAGAGTGCTTTGGCTCTTTAGATTGGAGAGCTGCTAATGCGGTGCTGATGGCATCGAGTTGGAGGCGTGTATCCTCGTTAATTTCATTCTGGTCACGTAAAATATCCTCAATATCAAGTTTCAGCTCCTCAAAGTCCTTACGCAGTTGGGCCACATCGGAAGCTGTATTGGGTAAGGTGGCTGCCATACGGCGGAGGGCTACAAATGCACGCATGATGCCGCGATTTACCTTGATAGCCTCTTGTGAACGCAAAACACTACTTAACATAGCAACCCCAAGTTCTGTAAACGCAAATGGAAGATATTTTATGTTTTGTCCTCGTTTTATGTTCAAGGTGCCAATTTGGCATCTTGATAGTTCTTCTCGTGTTACTTCAAACATAAAATCCTCGCCCTCAAAACGTTCAATGTTACGGCGAACTTGTCTTTTTAACTGGGATGTTTCCACACCATATGCCTCTGCTAAATCAAAGTCCAACATCACTCGTTGACCTCGTATTTCATATATTTTGCTTTGGATAACTTGAATCTCGTTCATTTTGATGTTTCTATTTTGAAATGCGAAGGTACAACTTTATTTCTAAATACGCGACTGATTGGTGTGTTTTTCGGCTTATTTGTGATAATTTTCTAACTTATTTCCAAGCAAGAAGTAGCTTAAATAAAAATTTTTTCCAAGTTGATTATTCCTCCTTCTGAATTAGATGATGTAAGATGTAAGAGGGAAGAAGGAAGATGTTTTTGGTGTGACCTATCTGACCTTTGCTTTATTTCAAAACATAATGGGCTTACCTTTTGGTGGGCTCATTATTTCTTTGTACCTTCGCAGAAAATATTGGAATATATGGCAAAAAGGAAAGAGATACGTAATAGTACTGCGGAGTTCCTGATTTTTCAGATTGAAGGAAAGGAAAAGGGTGTTGAGGTCTATTATAAGGATAAAACCATATGGTGTACCCAAAAGGCGATGGGGATGCTGTTCGATTGTTCTACTGACAATGTGGGACTCCATCTGAAGAACATCTTTGCAAGTGAGGAACTCATAAAGGATTCAGTTACCGAGAAAATCTCGGCAACTGCCTCAGACGGAAAAAACTACATGACGCAGTTCTATAATCTTGATGCCATCATTAGCGTTGGTTATCGCGTAAACAGCATACGTGCCACACAATTCCGACAGTGGGCCACCAGCTAAACGCCACATACCGATGACTATGGAGGATTGGAGCAAACAGATAGATACCATCTTAGCTGCTGGTAGAAATGAGGTACTACAGACTGTCGGTTCTGTTACTGCTGAAGAGGCAAAGGAACATGCAGAAACGGAATTTGAGAAGTATCGCATTGTGCAAGACCGCCTGTTTCAGAGTGATTTTGACAAATATCTTGGTGAATTGCCATTAATAGATGACTGACCTTAAATTCTTTTTGCAGCTTATTTGTGATAATTTTCTAACTTGTTTCCGAGCAAGAAGTAGCTTAAATAAAAAATTTTTTAAGTTGATTATTCCTTCTCCTGAATTAGATGATGTAAAATGTAAGAGGGAAGAAGGAAGATGTTTATTACTCTAGAAAATTCAGGCTTCAAACTCAAGTGATATTTTTAGTGCGTTTTAGGGTATGCCCAAAATGGCTCGAGCCATTGCCCCTTTTGGCTAGAGCCAATGCCCTATTTGGCTCTAGCCAGCTTTTTGGAGGCCTTAATGACAATTGATAATTGACAATTGACAATTGATAATGAATAATTAATAATTGGCAACTGAAAATCGTTATTAAATAACGTGATGGAAGCGAAAATTCTTTCCAAAAAAGCAAGTCACAAAAAATGGGGGTAAAAACTTTTTGGGTATGCCCAAAAACAGGGACTTAACTCGATACATGTCATGAATTAACTCGTTACATGTTGTGAATTAACTCACCGCATTATATCCGTAAATTCGCTAACGTGGAGATAGGGAATAAATCATGAAGATTATCTGGATGAAGCAAAGGCGTAAATTCGGTTTTAGGTCTTGTTTCTTTGAAAATACTGCATGAGAACTTAGAATTTTATGTTTTCGTGCGGTTTTTTGTGAGAGATTCCTTATCTTTGCAGTCGATTTGCGAAAAAATGATAGCAAAAGAGCATTATGACTGACAAATTGACTCCCATAAAGAAGGAAATTGTGGATGGACTGATTGCCAAACTGGGCATTCAGGATTTTGCCAAGGCTACAATCCGCGAGGTGAAGCAGGTGGCTGCTATGGCTGAGAAGGAATCGGGCGTTGAATTTATAAAGATGGAGATGGGTATCCCCGGACTTCCTGCTGCTCAGGTGGGTGTGGATGCGCAAATCAAGGCTTTACAGGACGGCATTGCCCATTCTTACCCCGATATTCAGGGCTATCCCGAACTGAAGAAGCAAGCATCGCGCTTTGTGAAGGCATTCGTTGGTGTGGACGTTGCTGCCGAGGGTTGTGTGCCCGTTACCGGCTCTATGCAGGGAACATTCGCTTCGTTCCTGACTTGCTCTCAGGCTGACAAGAAGAAGGATACCGTGCTGTTCATCGACCCGGGTTTCCCTGTGCAGAAGATGCAGTTGCAGGTGCAGGGCGTGAAGTACGAGACGTTCGACGTCTATGACTTCCGTGGCGAGAAACTGCGTGCTAAACTGGAGAGTTACTTGGCAAAGGGTAACATCTGCTCCATTGTTTACTCGAACCCCAACAATCCGTCGTGGGTTTGTCTGACGGAGAGCGAGTTGCAGACGATAGGCGAGTTGGCTACACAGTACGACTGCATCATTATGGAGGACTTGGCTTACTTTGCGATGGACTTCCGTCAGGACCTGAGTGTCCCCTTCGAGCCTCCTTATCAGCCCACCGTAGCTCGCTATACTGATAATTATATGCTGCTCATCAGTGGCTCTAAGGCGTTTAGCTATGCCGGCGAACGCATTGGCGTGGTATGCATTAGCGACAAGCTATTCCACCGCCATTACGATGATTTGGCCGCCCGTTACGAGGGATTGCCCTTTGGACTGGTTTTCAGTACCCGTATGCTGTATGCTTTGTCTTCAGGAACCAGTCATTCGGCACAATACGCACTGGCTGAAATGTTCCGTGCTGCCTGCGACGGCGAGTATCGTTTCCGCGACGAGGTGAAAGTGTATGGTGAGCGTGCCAGGAAACTGAAGGAAATCTTCTGTCGTCACGGTTTCTACGTGGTTTATGACAAGGACGGCGACCAACCTGTGGCCGACGGATTCTACTTTACCATTGGTTATCCTGGTATGACCAGCGGTCAGTTGGCTCAGGAACTGATGTACTACGGCGTCAGTGCCATTTGCCTGATTACAACGGGCAGCCATCAGGAGGGATTACGCGTCTGTACCTCGTTCATTGGAGATCATCAGTATGAACAACTGGAGGAGCGAATGGCAATCTTTGAAAAGAACAACTAAAACAAGCCTACCCCTGTCCCCTCCCGAAGGGAAGGGGGAATTTTATATTATTCATTAATTAACAACAAACAACACAACAATGAAAAAAAAGACTTTTTTCGTAAAAGCTACGCTGGCTGTTGCTTTAGCGATCTTCAGCAGCACGGCAGCAATGGGACAAGAAACGGCGAAGAGTGACTCCACCAAGTCTTTCCTGGAAAAGAAATGGGTTAAGGAACTCACCAGTCGCATTAAACTTCATGGTTACGCCCAAGGCGGTTACAACTACACCCACAACGCTGCCGGCAACACCAACACCTTTGAACTGAAACGCGTTCTCTTCTGGGCAGATGCCCAAATCACCGACCGTTGGTCGTTCCTCTTCATGCACGACTTCTCGAGTGTCGTACAGGAATTCTACACAGACTTTCGCATTACCAAGAACAAAGCCCTAACAGTTAGAGTAGGTCAGTTTAAGAATGGTCTGTCACTCGAAAATCCCCTTTCCCCCACCTCTATGGAAGCCATCGACGTTTATAGTGAGGCTGTAACTTTCCTCACCGGTTGTGGCAGCGACCCGCTCTTGGGCGTTCAGTATGGTCGTGACTTGGGTCTTTCGCTTTTCGGAGAGACCAACAACGGCAAGCTGCGCTATGAACTGGAAGTAATGAACGGACAGGGAATCAACAAAAAGGATGGCAATAACTTTAAGGACTTCATTGGCCGATTAGAATTTCGCCCCGTGGAAGGTCTGAATCTTGTTGCCACAGGGCAGATAGGTCGCGGACACGCTATCGCCACCTCGGTCTATAACCCTAGTATTCAGGTAGGAGAAGATTATAAGCGCAACCGTTGGACGTTGGGCTTCGATTATAAAAACAAATGGATTCATACGCACGGTGAGTATCTGGAGGGCTACGATGGTGACGTAACCAGTCGTGGCGGTTATCTGACAAGCGCTGTGCCCCTGGGTACACCCAAGGTGGAGTTTGTGGGCTCGTATGACTATTTTAACTATAACACCACTCTGGGCATGGATCAGCACAAGGCAATAGCCGGACTTCAGTACTGGTTCTATAAGAAGTGCCGTGTTCAGGTGCAATATGTCTATAAGAGTGCTTATAGGACAAATGATCAATTTGTACGTGAACCCAGTCATGCAATCATGTGCCAGTTGCAAGTCAGATTTAATTAAAATAAAAGCCTCACCCCCATCCCCTCTCCCGTGGGCGAGGGGTGAAATGTTCAATTTTTAATGTTCAAATATCAATGGTAATAAAAGTTCTTTTAACAATAGTTTTCTTGGCCATCATGATTGGTGTTGGCCTTTATAGTCGTAAACAGGCAAGTAGTGTGGAAGGCTTTGTTTTAGGTGGTCGTTCTGTTGGCCCCTGGCTGTCGGCCTTTGCTTTTGGTACCAGTTATTTCTCTGCTGTTGTATTCGTGGGTTATGCCGGTCAGTTCGGATGGAAATACGGTCTTTCCAGCGCTTGGATTGGTGTGGGTAATGCCGTCATTGGTTCGTTGCTGGCTTGGCTCATCTTGGGTAAGCGTACCAAGTTGATGACCCAGCACATAGAAAGTCGTACGATGCCAGATTTCTTTGGCACACGTTTTTCCGACCAGAAGTTGCGTGTTGTAGCTTCTGTCATAGCTTTCGTGTTCCTGATTCCTTATACCGCAGGTGTTTACAGCGGCATTTCCAGACTCTTTGAGATGGGTTTCAACATACCTTATGAATATTGTGTGGTCATCATGTCGGCTCTAACCGCTGTGTATGTGATACTGGGTGGCTACAAGGCCACAGCTATGAACGACTTCATCCAGGGCATCATCATGCTCTTTGGTATCGTGGCTGTTATCTTGGCTGTGCTTTCTGCCCAGGGCGGACTTACTGAGGCTGTCGGTAAGTTGGCTCAACTACCTGCTGATGGAGCAACTGAGCCCGGTAGTGGTATGTTTGCTACTTGGTTAGGCCCTGACCCATGGGGATTGCTTGGCGTAATCATCCTGACGTCGCTTGGCACGATGGGACTTCCTCAGATGGTGGGTAAGTTCTATAGCATTACCGATGAAAGCGCCATCAAGCGTGGCACCATCATCAGCACCATTTTTGCTTTCATCGTAGCTGGTGGCTGTTACTTCCTGGGTGGATTTGGTCGTCTGTACGACCCAGTGATAAATGAAGCGACGGGCAAGATTGCCTTTGACTCTATCGTACCTGCTATGCTGGTTACATTGCCCGATGTGCTCATTGCCCTTGTGGTACTGCTGGTACTCTCGGCTTCCATGAGTACGTTGGCTTCGTTGGTACTGACTTCCAGTTCAACTATGACCCTTGATCTTATCTATCGCGATAAGAAATCTTTGCCAGGTGAGGTAGAAGAAGGTAGTATTGACGATATCGTTTCAGAAAAGGTGGAACTCCGTAAGGTAGTTGTGATGCGTGTACTCATTGTGTTCTTCATTGTCATCTCTTTGATGATTGCGCTGAATCCTCCCACCTTTATTGCCCAGTTGATGGGTATCTCTTGGGGTGCATTGGCAGGTGCCTTCCTGGCACCCTTTATGCTGGGACTTTATTGGCGTAAGGCAACAACGGCCAGCGTATGGGCTTGCTTCATCTGGGGCGTGGGTATTACGGTGCTGAATATGCTGTTGGGCAACCCCATCAGTCCTATAAACTGTGGAGCCATTGCCATGTTGGGCGGTTTCCCAGTTGTGTTGCTGGTGAGCTTTTTCACATCTCAGTTGCCAAAGAATGATGTGGACCGCATGTTCCAGTGCTATGAGAAATAGTTCAATAAGTTCAAGAGTTCAAGAAGTTTAAGATATAAAATATTTGTCCGAAAGCAGATTTTGTTGTACATTTGCATGGGACATAAACCTAAATAACAGAAATTCATGATTTGGAATCCGAACAAAGAGTGCATGAGTCGTGACGAGAGGAGTGCGCTGCAAGGCAAACGCCTACACAAGATAGTGGAATACGTATACCACAATGTGCCTTTCTATCGCAACAAGTTGCAGGAAATGGATATCCGTCCTGATGATATTCAGACTATTGAGGACATTCAGAAGCTGCCTTTCACCACTAAGAAAGACCTCAGAGACAACTATCCTTTTGGATTGCAGGCTGCTCCGCAGAGCGAGATTATCCGTATACACGCTTCCAGTGGAACAACCGGCAACCCAACTATAGTGGGATATACCCGTAAGGACATTGGTGTATGGAGCGAATGTATGGCCCGCTGTCTTACAGCATACGGCGTAACACGTGACGACATCTTCTCTGTGGCATACGGCTATGGCTTGTTCACTGGAGGATTGGGAGCCCATTATGGTGTTGAGCACATTGGTGCCTCTGTAATTCCTGCTGGAACGGGCAATACCGAGAAGCATCTGAAACTCATTCGCGACCTGGGTATCACAGGTTTGGCTTGTACCCCCTCTTATGCCTTGTATCTGGCAGAGACAATGGATAAGTTAGGTATCCGTAAGGAAGACCTGAAACTGCGTGTGGGTGCTTTTGGTGCTGAGCCTTGGACGGAGAGTATGCGTCAGGAGATAGAGGCTCGCTTGGGTCTGAAAGGCTTTAATATTTATGGTCTTTCTGAAGTGATGGGTCCCAGCGTCAGCTACGAATGCCAGATGCAGAACGGCTCTCATATCTGTGAGGACCACTTCTACCCCGAAATCATCAACCCTGTAACGTTGGAAACGTTGCCAGCCGGACAGACGGGCGAGCTGGTGTTCACTACGCTAACCAAGGAGGGTATGCCTGTGCTGCGCTATCGTACTCGCGACCTCTGTTCGCTGATGTCAGGCACTTGCGATTGCGGTCGTACTGAAGTTCGTATGGGACGTATACAAGGTCGTTCTGATGATATGCTTATCATTCGTGGCATCAATGTGTTCCCGTCTCAGGTGGAGAGTGTTGTACTCTCGCTGCCAGAATTTGCACCCCACTATCTGTTGGTTGTGGATCGTGTCAACAACCTCGATACTTTACAGGTGCAGGTGGAATTGCGTCAGGAGGTATTTACTTCTACCTTCGATACACCCGCAGCCATCGACGAACTGGAAAAACGCCTTGCTGCTAAACTGAAGAGCGTACTTAGTATTGCCGCTAAGGTTCAACTGAAGGCTCCCGGTACCATAGAACGCAGTCAGGGCAAGAGCGCTCATGTGATTGATAAGAGAAAACTATAAACTTTAAACTCTATACATTAAATGAATTCACCTTATTTTAATCCTGAAACCGAAACTATGTCGAGGGAGCAGATTGAAGCGCTCCAACTCGAAAGACTGCAGGCGACTGTGCGACACTGCATGAACAATGAATTTTATCGGAAGAAGTTTGCTGAAGCTGGCATCACACCCGATGATATCAAGACGTTGGCTGATGTTCGCAAACTGCCTTTTACTACTAAACAGGACCTGCGTGAGACCTATCCTTTTGGTATGTGTTGCGTGCCCATGAAGGATTGTGTGCGTCTGCATTCTTCAAGCGGAACAACAGGTAATCCTACCGTTATCCTCCATACCAAAAAGGACCTTGACGAGTGGGCCAACCAGGTAGCACGTAACCTCTGGATGGTGGGCCTTCGTCCCGATGATGTTTTTCAGAACTCAAGTGGTTATGGTATGTTCACCGGTGGTCTTGGATTCCAGTACGGAGCTGAGAAACTTGGCATGTTGACGATTCCTGCCGCTGCTGGTAACTCTCTGCGCCAGATTAAGTTCATCAAAGATTTTGGTACCACTGCCATCCATGCTATTCCCAGCTATGTTACCCGTCTTTACGAGGTAATGAAGGAAGAAGGCGTAGATCCACGTCGTGATACCAAACTGAAGGTGCTGGCTATTGGTGCAGAACCTCACAGCGAAGAACAGCGCAAGCGCATCGAGGAGATGATGGGTGTGAAAGCTTACAATTCCTTTGGTATGAGCGAGATGTGCGGTCCTGGTGTAGGTTTTGAATGTCCTGAGCAGAACGGTATGCACTTCTGGGAAGACTATTACATTGTAGAGATAGTTGACCCCGAAACTCTGGAGCCTGTACCCGATGGTGAGATTGGCGAGTTGGTGCTCACAACCCTGTGTCGTGAGGCCATGCCTCTGTTGCGTTATCGTACCCGTGATCTTACTCGTGTGCTGGGTCGTACTTGCCCCTGTGGACGCAACCATATTCGTATCGACCGTATGCGTGGGCGTTCGGATGATATGATTGTGCTCCGTGGAGTAAATATCTTCCCCATTCAGATTGAGAAGATTCTCATGAAGTTCCCCGAAGTGGGTACCAACTATCTCATTACGCTGACTACCGAGGACAATAACGACCAGATGACCGTTGAGGTTGAGGTCAATGAGGGAACTGACGACTTTGTCAAGTTGAAAGCGCTCTCGGAGGAGCTTCGCCATCAGTTGGGCGATGAAATCCTTTTGAAGCCCCGTGTCCGCCTTGTATCGAAAGGATCACTGCCCGTCAGCGAGGGCAAGGCTGTCCGCGTAGTGGATAAACGAAAAGTCTATCAATAACCTTTTAGCTTTTTAACTTTATAACATTTTAACTTTACAAATATGACAATCCCTCAACTATCCATTTTTATTGAGAACCGTTCCGGTACTCTTATCAAGGTGCTTGACGCCTTGAAGGAAGCAAATATTCAGATTGTAGCTTCCACTATTGCAGATACTGCAGAGTATGGTATTTATCGTCTTATATGCAGCGAACCTATGCGTGCATGCGAAGAGTTGAAGAAAGCCAATGTGGCAGTTGCACTTAGCGATGTCTTCGCCATTGAGATTGACGATCAGCCTGGTCGTGCTGCAGAAGCTGTTAAGCTCTTCAGCGAGGCAGGCATCAGCATCACCTATATGTACTCGTTCTTGCTGCGTGGCAAAGGCGTCCTTATCTTCCGCACAGATGATGGCGATAAAGCATCCAAAGTCATTAAGGATAACAACCTTAAGAGTATCGACAAGGAGGCCCTCGCTCAGTGGGCATAATTAACTTATTGCGTGCAGAAGAAGGTAAGAAAGAAAAAACGCAGACTTAAGAAGAGTGTCAAGCGCGGCTGTCTGGGGATAATTATATTCCTGCTGTTGCTGGCACTCTTTTTATTCTTTAGGTGTTCTCCAGCCAAGGATTTCCTATTCGGTCATGGTGGAAATGATGAAGAGGAAATAGTAGAGCCGGATAGTGTGGATATGGAAATTGCTGAAGACCTGCAACGCCTTATCCTTCGCTCTCCGCTTATTGACACTACCATGTTGGCGGTGAGCGTGTACGACCTTACTCGCGGTTGTTATGTTTATGAGTATCATAGCCATCGTAGGCTGATTCCTGCTTCTTGTATGAAGCTGCTTACGGGAATCAGGGCGCTAAAGCAATTGGGCACAGACCATCAGTATAGTAGCCAGGAGTATCTTTTGGGCTCTGTGAAACGCGATACGCTATATGGTGACTTGCTTTTACAGATGGATGACGACCCTCTCTTGCTTTCTTTTGATGAGTTTACACACGCCGTCAAGAATCGTGGTATCAGCCATGTGAAGGGAAAGGTTATCTTCGACTTGCTGCGTACAGATACTTTACGACCTCATCAAACCGCCCAGCCATACGATATAACATATAAGCAAGTTCCTTTATTGATGAAAGGTGCACCGCGTGTAAGAAGCGAGTTCCTGACATCGTTAAGGGCTGCTGGTGTTACATACGATGGTGATACCCTTCTTTTCAATGCCCCGCTGAAGACCAATGCCGAATTAATCTATCTATATCAAACGCCTTTGCGGGAGGTCTTAAAGCCCATGTTAATAAACAGCAGTAACGCAAAGGCTGAGTGTGTGTTTTATCATAATATACATGCACAAGACCGAAGGTCAGAACCCGATACCACCTTGCAGATGTCTGCTTTTGATTTTATACAATCAGAGTACATTTACGATAGAATGGCAGACTTTGTCGTGAATGACGGAAGTGGTCTTTCTCCAGAGAACCGACTGACAGCTGATTTCTTGGTACAACTGATGGTTTATGCTTATAAACACCCCGAGATAAGAGATGTGCTAATTGATGAGGCCTTGGCTACACCGGCACATCCCGTGAGACACGGATCATTGCTAGGGCGCATGTCGGATCCTTGTTTCAGAGACCGAATCTTCTGTAAGACAGGCACATTGGTTTCATACGCATCATCTTCGCTTACCGGTTATGCACACCACATAAACGGAAGGTGGTTTGCCTTTAGTATTATCAATAATAATTCTCCGGTATATGATGCAAGAGAGTTTCAAGATGCGCTTTGCCGCATCTTGGTAGAGTGACAACTCTCACAATCACACTTGCATCTACATCCTTCACATTCAGAACAATGTGGACGCTTTAAGTATTGATAGAGTGCAAAGGCGGCTGCTATCACTACGACGGCAAGGAGTAATATGCTTTGAAAATTCATAATTCACAATTCATAATTCACAATTCATAATTTTCAGCTATATGCTCCCTCCCATTTGGGGGAGGGCCGGGGAGAGAGGCCTTATACTATCAAATGGACTAAAAATGCCACAATCCAAGCTATGAGGCATTGTCCTGCCATAATCAGTAAAGCCCATTTCCCACCCAACTCTCTGCGGATGGTGGCAATAGCAGCTACACAAGGTGTGTAAAGCAGACAGAAAACAAGCAGCGTGAAAGCAGTTCCGGCTGAGAAGACTTCTGTGATGCTTACGCCTGCAAAAAGAGTACTGAGCGTGCTTACCACAACCTCCTTGGCCAAGAAGCCGCTGACAAGTGAGGTTACTATGCGCCAGTCGCCACAACCCAACGGACTGAAGATGGGTGCAACGATATTGGCCATTTGTGCCAACATACTTTCTGATTCCATGCCAGGCTGTACCATCTGAAGGTGAAAGTCAAAGGTTTGCAGGAACCAGATAACAATGCTTGCCAGGAAGATTACGGTGAAGGCTCTTTGCAAGAAATCCTTAGCTTTCTCCCATAACAGTCGGGCAACATTCATGGGTACAGGCATACGGTAGTTTGGGAGTTCCATTACAAAAGGAACGGCTTCGCCTCTGAAAAGTGTTCGTTTCAGAATAAGGGCCACCACAATGCCAGTCAGTATACCTATTATATATAATCCAGCCATAACCCATCCTGCATGATGTGGGAAAAAGGCTGCGGCAAAGAAAGCGTAGATGGGAATCTTGGCTGTACAACTCATGAATGGAGTAAGCATGATAGTCAATCGGCGGTCGCGTTCACTGGGAAGGGTTCTGCTGGCCATCACACTGGGAACAGAACAACCAAAACCTATCAGCAAGGGTACGATACTACGACCCGAAAGTCCCAGTTTTCTGAGCATCTTATCCATCACGAAGGCAATACGTGCCATATAACCGCTATCTTCCAGCATACTTAGGCAGAAGAAGAGGATGATGATAAGAGGCAGGAACACTAATACCGTTCCAACACCGCTGTAAATGCCATCTATAATAAGTGAGTGTATAGGCTGAGCAATATTCCACGAGGTTAGTTCCTGGTCGGACATTTCTGTAAACTTGTCAATGCCTTCTTGGAAAATATCCTGCAACCATGCTCCTACGCTGCTAAAGGTAAAATAGAATACCAACGCCATAATGGCTAAGAAGGCAGGAATGGCGGTGAAACGACCAGTTAGGATACGGTCGATACGACGACTGCGTTTCTGTTCTTTGCTTTCTCGTGGTCGCAAAACGGTGCGATTGCAAACCTGACGAATGAAGTTAAAGCGCATATCAGCCATAGCAGCACAGCGGTCAAGACCGCGTTCCTGCTCCATCTGCTGTAGGATATGTTCTACCGTTTCCTGCTCGTTTTGCGTAAGATGCAATGCCTTGATAACCAATGGGTCGTTTTCTATGAGTTTGCCGGCAGCAAAGCGGACGGGAATATTAGCTTTGACAGCGTGGTCTTCAATAAGGTGCATGATGGCATGCAGGCAACGGTGGACAGCACCTCCGTGATCTTCTGGACTGCAGAAATCCTGTCGGCCAGGTCCTTCCTGATATTTTGCTACGTGTATGGCATGTTTCACCACCTCGTCAACACCCTCGTTCTTCATTGCACTGATGGGGATAACGGGGATGCCCAACATACGCTCCAACTGGTTGATACGTACGGTTCCACCATTGTTTTTCATCTCATCCATCATATTCAAGGCCAACACCATGGGAATGTTCAGTTCCATCAGTTGCATGGTCAGATATAGGCTGCGCTCAATGCAAGTGGTATCTATGATGTTGATAATGCCTTTGGGATGATTCTCAAGGATAAACTGGCGGCTCACAATCTCCTCACTGGTATATGGACTCAGGCTATAAATACCAGGAAGGTCGGTAACAAGCGTGTTGGGGTATCCTTTAATGACGCCATCTTTACGGTCGACCGTTACCCCAGGGAAATTACCAACGTGTTGTCTGCTACCTGTTAGCTGATTAAAAAGAGTGGTCTTTCCGCAGTTTTGGTTTCCAACTAAAGCAAAGGTAAGCTGACTGCTTGATGCTAATGCTTCAGGATGAGGCTGTGATGGGTCGTGATATCTGGGACCATCCTCACCCAATCCTGGGTGTTCTGTTTCAGGATAATCAACGGGAAGGACTTCTATTTGCTGCTCGTCTTTAATCTTGGTTACAGAAATCTGCTCAGCATCTGCCAAACGGAGTGTTAGTTCATAGCCATGAATGCGCAGTTCCATAGGATCACCCATAGGAGCGAACTTCTGCAACATCACCTCGGCGCCTGGGATTACTCCCATATCAAGAAAATGCTGACGCAAGGCTCCCCTACCACCTACTTGGGTGACAATAGCCCGTTGTCCTTTTTTTAAGTCTCTAAGCGTCATAGCATTTATACCTTTTCAACTGCAAAGGTACATCTTTTCTGCAAATGAAAAGAGAAGAGGGGCGAAGAAATTGCTCTGCATCCCCTTAAGTTACCTAATATTAGGTATTAGAGGCTTCTATTGATAGATTAGCGTGCGTAAATTCTGGGGCGTAAAGACTTCCTGTGAGGTTGCCCAGAGTTGTTCTGGTGTAAGGGCATCTAAACGGTCAAAGAGTTGCTGCATGGTTTGGGTGGTTCCATAATGCAGGTAACGCTTGGCTGTGGAAATAGCTAAACTCTCATAGTTATCGTACGAGATGGCAATCTGTCCTTTCAGTTGCCTGCGTGTAGCATTCAGTTTGTGTAGCGACAGGGGAGCATCCACCAGTTTGTGCAATTCACGCTCTACCAGTCGAAGGCAGCGCTTTACATCGCAAGGGTCACAACCAAAATATGTTGTCCACACTCCGGAATCGGTATAACAGGTCGCATTGCTCTCTACGGTATATACCAGGCCGTTTCGCTCTCTCAAGGAAAGATTGAGCAAACTGCCCATGCAAGGTCCGCCCAGCATATTGTTGAGCAGATAAAGATGCAAGTGTCTGGGGTCGTTACCGCCAAAGGATCTGCCGCCAATAATCACGTGTGCTTGGTGGGTATCTTTCTTTTGGGTAATGATACGTTCAGAATCGTTCACGCCGAGGAGAGGAGGAGTTACGCGAGCTTCTGGCTTAATGGAATACGAAGGGTGGGATAAATCTGTTCGTATGAGTGCTTTTTCCGTCAAGCGTATTACCTGATTGGCATCCACATTTCCATACACAAAGAGAACCATCCTGTCTGGTCGGTACATGCGTTTGTGAAAGGCATGCATGTGTTTATTTGTCAATTGTCGGAGTTGGGATGCTTCGCCCAAGATGTTACGACCAAGTGGATGCTGCGGAAAGCAAATTTCCTCGAATTCATCGTAAATAAGCTCGCTGGGCTGGTCGTTGTAACTCTCTATTTCATCTATTACAACTTCCACTTCCTTATTCATCTCTTCTTGTAGGAAAGTGCTGTTGAAAGTGATGTCCACCAATAGATCTATGGCCTTGGGCAGATGTTGCTTTAGAACCGAACTGTAGAACACCGTCTCCTCTTTGCCAGTATAAGCGTTCAGGTCGCCACCAACAGACTCTAAACGGTTGATAATCTGTCTGGCAGAACGTCGTTCTGTTCCCTTGAAACTCATGTGTTCAACAAAATGAGCCATGCCGCTCTCGTGTGGCAACTCGTCTCTTGTTCCTGCATCAACGGCAATGCCGCAATAAACCACTTGTGTGGGGCAAGGAGCACAAATGATGCGTAAACCACACGGAAGAGTATGTGTTGTAAA
This sequence comes from Bacteroidaceae bacterium, assembly GCA_017445925.1. Taxonomy (GTDB): domain Bacteria; phylum Bacteroidota; class Bacteroidia; order Bacteroidales; family Bacteroidaceae; genus Physcousia. Next base: position 25,510 of record JAFSRW010000004.1, read on the forward strand.
GAATATGTCTTTGATTGTAGGCATAATAAACGTCTCTATTTCATACAAAATTATGGCATTTCTGTCAAATGGGCAAGGTTTTAGGTAAAACTTTGCCTTTATCTCAAGGAAAAGTAATATCTTTGTGCAAAAGAAGACAGATAACTATGGCAAAAGAAGGGTTAACCCCCATGATGAAGCAGTTCTACGACCTGAAGGCGAAGCATCCGGATGCTTTGCTTCTGTTCAGGTGCGGCGACTTTTACGAAACATACGCAGAAGACGCTGTGATTGCGTCCGAGATACTGGGCATTACGCTTACCCGTCGGAATAACGGAAAGGAGAATATGCCCAATACCGAGATGGCGGGTTTTCCTCATCACGCCTTAGATACTTATCTGCCCAAACTGGTAAGAGCAGGTAAGCGAGTTGCTATCTGCGACCAGTTGGAAGACCCAAAACTCACCAAGACGCTTGTTAAGCGTGGTATCACCGAGCTGGTAACGCCTGGTGTAGCCATGAATGATACCGTTCTTAATTATAAGGAGAACAACTTCCTGGCAGCCGTTCACTTTGGAAAAGCTTCATGCGGTCTTTCTTTTTTGGATATCAGTACGGGTGAGTTTCTGGTGGCAGAAGGCACCATTGACTATGTAGATAAACTTCTTGGAAATTTCTCTCCCAAAGAGGTTCTGTATGAACGTGGCAAACAGGGAATGTTTGAGAGTTCATTTGGCACGAAATTCATTACTTTCCCTTTAGACGACTGGTGTTTTACAGAGAGTACGGCCAAAGAGAAACTACACAAGCACTTCGAGGTTAAGAACCTAAAAGGTTTTGGTATCGACCATCTTCATAACGGTATTGTGGCTGCCGGTGTTATCCTGCAATACCTTATTATGACCCAGCACCTGCAGTTAAAGCACATTACTTCGCTGAGGAGAATAGAAGAGGAGCGCTTCGTTCGTTTGGATAAGTTTACCATCAGAAATCTGGAGCTGTTGGGAGCGATGAACGAGGATGGTATCTCCTTGCTTGATGTGATAGATAAGACTATTACTCCTATGGGAGCCCGTATGCTACGTCGTTGGATGCTCTTCCCGCTGAAGGATGTCAATAAGATTAGGGAGCGTCAGGATGTTGTTGATTATCTGTTCCGCGAACCTGATGTCCGCGAGTTGATATCCGATCATCTGCATAGGATAGGCGATTTGGAACGTATCATCTCAAAGGTTAGTGTAGGACGTGTATCGCCTCGCGATGTGGTGCAGTTAAAGATTGCCCTACAGAGTATAGAGCCCATAAAGGCTGTTTGTGAACAGTCAGATGATGCTGTGCTGCAGCGCATAGGAGAACAGATGAACTTATGCACCAGCATTCGCGACCGCATAGCCAAAGAAGTTCAGCCAGATCCGCCATTGATGGTCAACAAGGGAAATGTTATCGCAGAGGGTGTAAATGACGAACTCGATGAATTACGACGCATAGTTTATCAGGGAAAAGATTACCTTTTGCATATTCAGCAGCGCGAGATTGAGGCTACAGGTATTCAAAGTCTGAAGATAGGATATAATAATGTATTCGGCTATTATCTGGAGGTTAGAAACACCTACAAGGATTTGGTGCCAGCTGAGTGGATTCGCAAACAGACATTGACACAGGCCGAGCGCTATATCACACAAGAGTTGAAAGAGTATGAAGAGAAGATTATGGGTGCTGAAGACCGCATCCTTGCGTTGGAAACGCGCCTTTTCAACGAGTTGGTAGTTGCTCTTGCAGAGTATACATCTTCTATTCAGGTTGATGCCAGCCTGATTGCCCAACTTGATTGCCTGCTTTCTTTTGCTGTAAGTGCGCAGGAGAATCATTATATACGCCCTGTTGTGGATGAATCAGATGTAATAGACATTCATCAAGGCAGACATCCTGTGATAGAAAAGCAGCTACCCATAGGAGAACGTTATGTGGCCAACGATGTGTATATGGACACAGAAAAGCAGCAGATAATTATCATTACCGGTCCTAATATGGCTGGTAAGAGTGCGCTGCTCAGGCAAACCGCCTTGATAACCCTTATGGCTCAGATTGGTAGCTTTGTGCCGGCAGAAAGCGCACGGATAGGATATGTAGATAAGATCTTTACCCGTGTGGGAGCCAGTGATAATATCTCAGTAGGAGAGAGTACCTTTATGGTGGAGATGAGTGAGGCTTCCAATATCCTGAATAATATATCGGAGCGTAGCTTGATTCTCTTCGATGAGTTGGGACGTGGCACCAGTACCTACGATGGCATCTCCATAGCTTGGGCTATTGTGGAGTATATTCACGAGAATAGGAAAGGTCGTGCCCGTACTCTCTTTGCTACACATTATCACGAGTTGAACGAGATGGAGAAGAGTTTCTCACGCATTAAAAACTACAATGTCAGCGTACGCGAGATAGACGGTCGAGTTATTTTCCTGCGTAAGTTGGAACGTGGCGGCTCAGAGCATAGCTTTGGTATTCATGTTGCCAAGCTGGCTGGTATGCCCAGCACCATTGTAAAACGCGCCAATGTGATACTGAAGCAGTTAGAGGAGAACATGGATCATGAGAACCTGGGAAAGGGAGTTGTTGCAGGCCCTCAGTCCGACAAAGGTGTGCAGATGAACTTTTTCCAACTGGATGATCCCGTTCTTACTCAGATTCGTGACGAGTTCATAAATCTGGATATCAACAACCTTACTCCCATAGAAGCTCTTAACAAACTGAACGAAATAAAGCGTTTAGTGAAAGGAAAGTAAAAGCACCCCTTCTTACAGATTAAGTCGAAAATAGAAGGTTAGCTGGTAACTTTCATTTTTAACTTTTCACTCTTCACTCTTCATTTTTCCATAATAGGCATCCCATTCTTTCTGGGCTGCCTGCCAATCTACGGCTTCTCCGGCTGCTATTGCCTCTGCTTGTTTGGCTGCCTCATCGCGGGTCTTATCCCTTGCACGTTTAGCTTTCATGGCCTCGATGGTGGCATCGTCCAGGATTAGGATACGTTGCCTGCGAATGCATTCCTGCAATTCATCATACCCAAAGGCTTTTCCTTGGACATTAAAGTCAGATATGTTGAACTCGTAATCCACACGCAAAGTATGCCTAATCATCTTCTGCTGAAAACGAGTGCCAGCATTCTTCCTTTTCAGGAGCTTGCCAATCTGTTCAATTTCCTTCTGTGAGAATTTATTTCGTCCCATATTAAATAATGTTACGTCTATCTTTGCACTACAGAAACCACACTCTTGGCGGGTACCGTTACATGAGTAACAGGTGCTTTGCTATTGGTTCTTACACCTATTATGTAATCGGTGTTGCTGTTGTTGCTAAGCAGCAGAGAGTAGGTGCTGTTGGGGTTCAGGAAGGTTGAATACAATAGGCCGTCCTGGGGTGCAGTAATGCTGTTGCCAATTCTGGAGGCGCCTTCTTTTACAACCTTAGCTGCATGACAAATAAGGTAGTAGTGGCTATTGTAATGCAATGTCTTGTAGTCGTTCTGGTCAATGTCTATGGCACCCATGCAAGTGGTACATGAGCCAGCAGCCTGGGTAAAGGGACCATATTTAAGGTCGAGCATAAAGTTCCAAACGATAGTAGCCCTTCCGTATCGGTTACTAAAATGAAGGATGAGGTTGTTGAAATCATTTACAAGATGCTTTCTTAGGTTGCGTCCGTCGTTCCACAAACCTATGGATGTCTCTGTAAATATTTGCTCCATGACGGGTGCCTTATCTTGTATATCTTCCATCTCTGTGTAACTGCCTCCGTAATCATGCCAGGCACAGCCTTTTACCAAATCGTAGCCAGGCATAGTAGGACTCAGTGCATTGTAAACCTGTACGGGATAGTCATCCTCTCCCTGTTTGTTGTCGTAGTTGTAATTGTGATCGAAGACATAAATCTTGGTCTTTATGCCTGCATTATGGAAGGCAGGCGCCAGATGCTTAATGAATTCTCCCTCTTGTTTGGCTCCGATGTAGGTGGAGGCGCAGTTTCCTGCATTCAGCGGCTCGTTCTGGGGTGTTACGGCATAGATATTGATGCCGTAGGTCTTCATTACCTGAACAAACTTCACAAAGTACTGTGCGTAAGCCTCGTAATACTTTGGGTTCAGTACACCGCCAGCATAGTAGTTCCAGGCCGAAGGATCTGTAACGCTCTTCTGTTTCATCCAGCGGGGAGCTGTCCAAGGCGCAGCCATAATCTTTATATTGGGGTTGATAGTCAATACCTCTTTTATTATAGGAATCACATAGGTGAGCTCATCATCGTGTAACTTAAAATTTGCCAGCAGATTGTTGGCGGGACCTTTCTTCTCACAGTAGGTGTAGCATTCGCTCGAAAAATCGGAGCAAGCAATAGACATTCGCACGTAATTTGCGCCGAATCCATCGGAAGGTGAGAATGTTTTTACTAGCAAGTCGTTCCTGTCCTTTGCTGTCATTTTCATCAGATTGTAACAGGCAGAGTAGGTAAGGGCAAAGCCAAAACCGTCCATTGTCTGATACTTCTTGTCGGCATTCATAGTAATGATGCTGTTGGCTGTTCCAAGGGTAGAGCCTAAGTCCAATTTCTGTGTTTTCAGCAAGATTTGACCATTGGCACAGGTTGTCGTCACTTCCACCGTATTGGCGGAAAAGGCGTTTAGTGTAATGGTTAGAGTTAGCAAAAGAAATAGTCGTTTCATTTTCAATTAGGTATTATGTTGTTTGTTAATTATCCGGCGTAGCTATGCATGCCGCCCAACAGGAAGTTCACACCAAAGTAAGTCATCAGCAGGCAGGCAAAAGCCAAAAGTGAATAGATGCGATAGTTGCGTATGCTATTGAACCAAGGCAGACTCTTATTGTGCAAGGGAATGCTATAGACAAGCAATGTAATAAGTGCCCAACTTTCCTTGGGATCCCAACTCCAATACGTTCCCCAAGAGACATTTGCCCAAACAGCTCCTAAGAAGATACCTGTTGCCAGCAGGAATACGGCGGGCCTAAGCGCTTCTCTGCGAACGATGCTCACTACCAGCAGAATGTAACTCAGCATGATGGTTCCCACATGCACAAATAGGTAAGGTGAACGTAATATGGGCACTAGAGGACTTCGGCAGATGGCGATTACCATGTAAGATGCCATAATAGTGCCGGCAAAGGCCAACAGAATAGTTGAAAGTTGAAGTTGAAAGTTGAAAGTTGAGAATTCTTGGATAATTTTTCTTTTTTCTCTTTTAATTTTTCATTCCTTTTGAAGGAAACCCAAATCATGCTAATAGCTAAGAGAATGTAACCCATGTATGTGATGCCAGTTCCCCATGGGTCATAGCTGATAGTGAAGACGCTGCCAGCAAGGTCGTCATCAAAGGAAGTCTGGTAGATACGGAAACCTTTTACTCGACCTATGTTGTTCATAGAGATGCTGGTTTCCTCTTTTCCTTCCTTTGTGGCAATCACCACCTGGCTCACATAGTCGCTGGGCGTTATGCCATCGGCATCATACAGAACCTGAAAATCCTTCAGTGCCAAATAGAAAGGCATTTGCTCGGTTAGCGTATATAAGCCTTGATTATCCTTAGCCCAATAAGAACGACTGGTCTCACCCTCGCGCAGGTGTACCATTCCCCTATGGCTGGTGATATGGGTGGTTAGCGCTCCAATAAGAATTATCAGGAAACTCAGGTGCAGCAGGAAAACAGATGGTTGCCTCCACATCTTCTTCTTATAAATAAGCCAGCATCCGGCTAAGGCCAGTATAGCCCAAAGTCCAATAAACCACCATGCGCCATAAACGTGTTGCATGGCGTAATGGGTGTCATAACGGTTTTCCAATACAGTTGCAACCGCTATGGCAATAACCAGAAAGAATACCAGTATAAAGGGCAATTTAGAAGGGACGGAAGTTTTCATGCAGCTTCTCCTTGACAGCTATGCATTCCATCTCCACAAGCCATGTGGGACGACATACAGGAGCCAATGTAATAACGGTGGGGATATGGGGGAAGCGGTCGGCAAAGAGAGCCTTTACCACCTCGTAGTCGGCAGTATCACGCAGATAGACAATTATCTGCATTACGTCTTGGAAATCTGCTCCGCCTTCTTTCAGCAAAGCCTCCACATTCTCCCACATACGCTTTGTTTGCAAAACGATGTCGCCTACATGTTCCACCTCGCCCTTATTGTTGATGCTGGCCGTTCCAGAGATAATGAGATGGTCTCTGTCACCATACTCCACAACGGTTCCGCGCTCAAAGGTTACACCATATTCATACGTGGGGTTCAGATGTGTAGGGGCATACAGATAGTGTTGCTGCTCAGGTTTTATACCAGTAATGGCGTAAGTTCCCAATTGTACCAATGCTTTTGTGTCGGCAGGATTGCCTCCAATACCTGTGCTGCTGATGTAATGTGTCTTTTCTGTCAGACCTTGCTGCACAAAGTTCTCCCTGCGTGCTTTTACCAGTCCGTGATACTGTGTATCCACATCGCGAACAAAGAACCAGGTACGAATGCAGTTCTCTGCCAGCGTAGCATCAAACTTAGCCAACAAAGTCTCGTATTCGGTCAGCAAAGCCTCTGTCTGTTGGGCGCTGTCGCCTTGGTTCTTACACATTCCCATCTTCCACAAGTGCTGGTAGCCGTTGTGCTTTGCTATCACTACGCCTTCTTCCTCTTTTATTTCTACATCGTTTTGCAGATACAACCAGGCTGCAACTTTGCTGCCGTCCAATGGCTGTTGCTGAATCAGGCTGATGGAGATGTTCTTTTCCTTTCGCATCAGCGGTTGCTGATTGGTGCTGTCTGAAAGGAAATAACGTTTCAGAATATATTGTGCGCCACAAAATTCGGGCATATCGGGCAGACGATCTTCTGCCTCGTAAAGACGGCGAAGTTGGTCGGCAAAAGGTTGCTGCTTACCATCAACATGCAGCATCACATGCCATTCTGTAACGCCCTCCTTGGGCGTAAACGTGGCTACTTCTGCGGTTACTCCAAGCTCTTCAAATTGTATGTTATTATAATTCATGGGTGCAAAAATACAAAAAAAACGATTAAATGAGGGACGAATGAATAATTTTATTCATTATTATCTCCTAAACTGTTTATCCAGTCATCAATAAGCTGCCTAACCTCGTTCAGGTTTTCCCTAAACTGGTTGGTCAGAATCTCTGTGTGGTTGACGTGCAACAGGTTTTCACCCCCGTCAGATGCTATCTGGTGCAAGAGTGATTCTTGGGCATTTCCGCTAACCACACGCATCATGCCTTCTTTGCGGGTACTGGGTATGTTTACGAGGTTTGAGTATGACTTTCCTTCCGTCAGATTCAGGCTGGCAGCACCAGATCCTCCGTTTCCACCATGACATTGTATGCAGGCCATATTGAACAATCCCTTTTGTAGAGCGCCAAAACGACTAACATCCGTAAGGCCTATGTCCATGTAGATGGTATCTTTTTGGTTGGTGTAGTCATCCAAGTTTACACGAGCAATGGTGATGATGCGTTCACGCAACCTGTTTGTTATAGCTAATTCCACCGTATTAATCTCGTCTCCGATGTTGGAGAGTACCAATTCTATCCGTGTGCTGTCTGGCGTAGTGTTGGGAATGGCACGAACCACTTGGGCGTAGTTGTCGCCTGTGGTGAAACCGGCTAAGGATACGGAGTATTTGCTTTCCCACGAGTCGATTCCCGACAGAACAGCCGTCAGCTTTACCGTATATCCTTTATCTTCGATGGATATCGCTTGCTCCTCAATGTCGCCTGAATCGCAAGAAACGAAGATAAGCAGAATATATATGGCTGATAGTAGTTTTTTCATCATCTTAGAAGCTGAACTGAAGTTGAACAGAAGCATGATGGGTAGAGATGCCTAAGTCGTCATTATCTCGGTCGAGCTGTGTCTTATGGCCATACCTTCCTGTATACTGATACATAGCTGAGAGTTTAAGATGTACTTTGGGAATGTAATAGTTGCAGACTACAGCAGGCATATTCAGGAAACCGTCCTTTGTCGTTCCATTTCTGTCCATGAAGTCATATCGTACACCCAGTTGTACGGTAGGATGAACAAAATATCCTACCTGAGCGTATGCACCCCAGTAGTTGAATGTGTCGTCAATCTTTTGGCGCTTGGTAAAGCCTACATGCATCCAGTAGGCCTCTGCTCCAACATACCAGCGGTTCAGCAACATAGAAAATTCGGCTCCAAGACGTGTATCGTTGGTACTCTCGCTCTCACTCTCCACATTCAGTCCACCGCTGATACCAAACAGCATGTGCCTTCCTTTCAACATCTTGGCATTACCCTGTGTAGCAGGCATCTGCCCCCAGGGCATAAAAGTGAGCCTACCCGCATAGAGTAGGGCAGGAATGTGCCAGTCGTCCGAGAATGTTTTGGTTGCTGTGTTTACCGAAGAACCGCTTCCGTTCCACAGACCCACTTCGTAGCCTATCAGCCAACTTTCCTGTTTCTTGTTCAGTTTGGCTACGCCATGAAACTCAACGCCTAAGTCAAATCCTGTTCCGATGATGGGATTGACAGCGTTCAGGGTGTGAGGCATGATAATGGAAGTAGTAAGCGATGTCGGTAGAATGGGGAATAATGTCTCTCCCAATGTGGTCAGATAGGCGTGTGTAAAAGGAGTCTTAAACTTTCCTACACGAAAACGGGCAGCAGGATTAATTCTTAAGTCCACCCAACCCTGTTGCAGGATGTCGGCTCCCTTAGCCGCGGCATTTACAGAAAGGTTGTAGTCCAGTCTGCCAAATGTTTTACCTGTAAAACCCAGGATGGCATACGGGATGGCAAAGCCTGAGTTGGCTACATTATCCTGATTGTAGGCCTTGTCTAATCCTTCGTCATCGTAGTAGTTGAACTGCCCGCGTGTCTGCAGGAACAGGTAGGGCTTAAAGACAAATTTCTCGTTTTTCGACTGAAGGGTAAAGCCTCGGTCGTCGGCAATTCCCAACACGCCATTCTCCATGTCGATGCTTGGCGAATCTTGCGCCAAAATACATTGAACATTGAACATTGAACATTGAACAATTATCAAAAATAAAGCTATTCGTTTCATAATAAACGTTCTTTTCTAAAGTCTATTTTCGTTATCGTTATCGTTAACGTTATCGTTAAAGAGATTCCAAGAATTTAATGAGTGCCTCTCGGTCCTCCTTATGCATCTTCTTAAATAGGTTCTTCGAGGCTTCTCCCTCACCACCGTGCCACAGGATGGCCTCTTGCAGGTTTCGGGCTCTTCCATCATGAAGGAAATAGGTGTGAGCGTTTACCTTCTCTTGCAGACCGATGCCCCACAAGGGTGTGGTGCGCCATTCGTTTCCTCTGGCCAGACCGCTCACATAGTTGTCGTTCAGTCCTACTCCCATAATCTCAGAACCCATGTCGTGCAACAGGAAGTCGCTGTAGGGGTGAATCGTCTGATTGCCCAACCAGGGAAGCTCAGTTCCGTTCAGTAGCGTAGCACCTCGCGGCTTTGTATGCAAGGTAGTGACGTGACATAAGTGACATTTGGCTTCGAAGAACATCTGCTCTCCTTTTTCTATCAGCTGGCGCTCGGAGATACGGTTACTCTTGTAACTAACCTGTGTCGTGGCACTTCCCAGACGACGGGCAGGAACGCCCAATCCGTGCAGGTAGTAATCGACATCTTCCATATCTTCGGTCGAGATGTCCAACTTGTCGTACAGCAGCCCCATCATAGAGCCTTGTTGCATCTGCATTTGTCCCTCGCAAATTTCCTCAGGATAACGGCTGTTTGTTACACCCATATCGCTGGAAAAGCCCAATTCAACGGTTAAATCGGCATGTTGAGCCTTATTGCCCGATAGTCCCAAACGTAACTGACCTCGCTCTGTGATATAGTTGCATCGTCCGGATATCCCGTATTCCGGATAATTGGATCTTTGGGCCAAAGCTTCTATCTCGTTGGGGTCAAGTGCCATCATCTGCCCCATTCCTACGTGGCGGAGCGGAATTCTGACGGTGCAGAAGAGATCTTCGGGACGAATGGGCTCGTCTGTATCTCTGTAGGTAGGCTTATACCAGTCAGTAATCGTATATTCGGGATACACCAGTTCGTACGGTTCTCCGTCAGGGAATTGGAACTGCTGACTGTGCCAACGGCATTCCAGTTTTCCTTCAGCTGTTACGCCCATAATATTCTGATCGTGTATAACACGACCATAGTCCTGGAAGAATGCTCCGTTCTTACGAGTCACATATACCAGCATCGACGAAAATCCGTAGGCTCCACTGCCATAGACAGGCGTCCCGTCTGGGTCTTGACCGTTCTGAGTCCACAGGCCCGGTTTGGTCCTGCCGGCATTACGGTGACACGAACCGCACGAATAGCCTGCATAAACGGGACCTAATCCAGTACCTGAGTTCAGCGGATTGTCATAGAGACGATCGCCATGCGTGAACCTTTTCTCGTTGGCAGGAATGTTTGCAACCCAGTCGGCATCCGTATCGTAGGCATAGCTGGAGTTCTTAAAAACCGTAGAGGTGCCTGCAGAAAGCACAAAACCCTCTGGCACCTCTATGTCCCGGATGTCATTCACCTCTAAACCATCATTCTCACAACCCCAAAAGGCTGTGAGAACGACGGCTAATAATAGCCTGATTATATTTTTCACTATCTTCTTTAACTCCTTTAACTTCTATAACTCCTTTAACTTCGAGCGAAGCGATAACTTCTAGTAAGTACGTGCTTTTCCGTCCTTGAACAGCAGGAACTCCAATGTGTGGAATCCGCGTACGTTCTGAACAGCCTCTATATCCTCATTGTCCTCATCATAATCGCCTTCCCACTTAATTAGTTCTTCTATATTGCCGCTTTCCATTACGCCCTTGATAGCATCAACGTCCAAAGGCCAAGAGTCCATGTTGGGGTCGAGACCCAGGTCGGCAACAGGACCAAAAAGGAATGCCTCGCTGGTTTCCCAAGGTTCACGGGCCTCAATCCACAGGTCGGCAGCCTTCTTGAAGTTGGCGCTTGAAGGCTGGTTGCTCAGCACAACGATAGCCTGACGCAAGGCCGCGGTCTTGGTAACCAAATCTGCGTAGGTGGGAAGTACTACCTGATCAACGTATGTGCTTACAATTTCCTCCATTTCATCGTCATCTGCATGCTGACTGATAAAACTTGTCAGGTCTTTTTCCAATACATTCACCAAAGCGGCACAAGCTTCCTGAGCAACCAAGACGCTGGGACTGCCAATGTGACTGCGGAAAGGAGCAGCCATACCCTTGATAGAGTTGTAGGCAGCTTCGATCTTACCCTTTACAGAAGCGTACAGTGTGGCATTTAGTGATTTGGTGAAGGCTGCCAGTGAGTGAACGGCTTCCTGATTGTTGCGAGTTCCGTTGAAAGCATTTCGAATGCTGACGATATTGTTGGAATAGTCATCGATAGAGTGCCAACTGTACCAAGACTCAACAGCATAAACTGCCTCTGTGTATTTGCCTGCTTCCCATAGGTCGCGAGGCTCACCAATCTTGGCTGTGCCGACCTCACCTGCGATGTCTATACACCCGTCAACTATCTGTTGTACGCAGGCGGCAGCACTCTGGTACTCACCTCCAAAGGTTTTGAAAGTCTGTGCATAGGGCTCACCTCCGTTGTAGCTTACGCTCCAGGCTTTGTTCAGGTCGCTGGCATCCTTTGCCAACAGATTTGCTACTGCTGTAGCATACTGTGTCCAAGTGTTGATGTTCTCTGGGGTTACATCGATGTTATTCTCATTGATGGTCACATCAGCTGTTCCTTCCGGAATGCCGGGTTTCTCCTCCTCGTTGTTGTTGTCGTTACTACAGGCTGCGAAGCCCAATCCCATAGCCAACAGGCTAATCATAAAAACGTTCTTTTTCATATTATTATTGGTTTTATCTTTTTTCATTGAACATTGAACATTGAGCATTGAGCATTATCTTATTTTTCACTCTTCATTCTTCATTCTTCATTTTTTTAACGGAGCTTCCACTTATTATCTTGCAAGAACCAGCCAATGAAGGCTACGCCCAAGGCGAACTCGTTCTCCGATTTATATTGGCCGTTTCCAATTCTACGGTTGGTGTAGTCTGCCTTAATCACTAGATTAGGTATTGGACGATAGTTCAGACCGGCTACCCACATCTGGGTTTTCAGCCTGTCGTCGGCAGCTTTCAGGTTGTTGGCATCCACAATCACCTTCTCTTGTGGGTTGTAATATTCGTAGCGGAAGAACGGAACGAAATCAAGGTATTTCGGATTCTTCATGAAGGCCTTCAGGTTCAGACCAGCCTCCACACCATAGCTTACGCCACGTTGTGCTATTGGAGCCAGACGGCTGTAAGGCGATTTGCTGCTCAGCTTATTGTTCTTTGCGGTTAACAGAGAGCTGTTGCCGACGTTTCCACCCAACAGGTTTCCACGAACGGTAAAATATCGATGTCTGTACTGGGCATCTACCGACCAGATGGTTACAGGAACCTTAAAAGTATAGGTTTGAGGCTTATCGCTATTGGCAGCTGCATTGTTAATGTAATAGACCGAGGCACCTAACCGAAGACCAGGAACACCCCTATAGTTGATGCGAGCAATGTAAGCAGGCGAGGTGAAGTTGTCTGTTTCAAAGAAACCTTGTTTGCCGCCAGCTATCCATTTGTTACGATCGAAACCATTGGCATTAAGGCCTGCAACTATCATAGCCTGATAATCGAAGGAAGCCCATTTTTTGCCGAATTCACCGAGAAAACTGATACCCGTTTCGTGCCAAGTGCTGGGCAAAAGGGTTGTTTCGCCTTCAGGTCGAACGGTACCAAAGAAGTTGATGGGCTCGTGATGCGTGTTGGTCAGACCAACGGGAATAATCTGATGTCCTGCGCGAACCATAAAATGATTATTCAGTCGGTATGTTATATGGAATTGCTCCAAGGCCACTTCACCGCCCTTCTCAACCTCAGTCTCGTATTCGCCGTTTTCGGTATTCTCAATCTCGTAGGCAGTGCCTGTGCCTCCAGCCTCAAATTCAACTTCTACGCCCAAGTTCCAATGTTTATTGAATTTATAGTCGCCTGCTAATACAAAACGGGGGATAGAAATGGTGTTACGCTTAAAGTCGCTGTTACCCTGAGACGTTCCGTTAAACCGATTGATACCATAGTTCTTGAACTGAGCCAGAATCTCACCATAGCCGCCAACACGATAACGCCCATAGCTATCCATTTCAGTAGAATCATTGTTCCATTGGGCGTGGGCGTCAGTTCCAATTGAAAATTGAAAATTGAAAATTGGAAAGTACCAATAATCAACGCCAATGTTAGTAGTAATCTCTTCATCATTCAATCATGTTTTGGTTTCCGGCTGCAAAGGTACGGCGTGTTTATAGACCCCACAATACACAAATTCTATGAAATTGCAGCCTAACCAGAACCCCCTCTTTACCCGATTTTGATGAAAGATAAATTACTGTAAAGGGACAAACAGATATCAAATCCCAATAGTAAGAAGCCTGAATTGACCTTCGGTCGAGCCAGCTCACGCTCGGAAGAACTCAAACAAGTTCGGTTCTCCTCTCGCTCAATCGCTGCCTTCGAGGAGAATTAAGGCTTCAAACTCCTTGAAGCCTGCGATTGAGTGAGAGGAGACTCTTTGCTGCTTATTTGTGATAATTATGACATTGCGCTGAAAAATTGACAGTTTTTTTTATATCTGAGACGTAACATTTTTCGATTTCGTATACTATACTGATAGAAAAGTATTAATTTTGCAAAAGAATTCGAAAGTATGAAACAGGATCAGATTGTAATCTATCAGACAGAGGACGGACAGACACAGATTGATGTCCGTCTGGAGAACGAGACGGTATGGTTAAATGTTGCACAGATGGCTTCGCTCTTTATGAAGGAGGAATCAAACGTGAGACGACACGTTTTGAATGCCTTCAGAGAGGGCGAGTTGGAGCGTGACGATAATAACGTGCATTTTTTACACGTTAATGGCGTGAAGAAACCTGTGCCGTTTTATAGCCTTGATGTTATCATCTCTGTTGGCTATCGCGTTCATAGCAAACGTGGTACCGCCTTCCGCATCTGGGCTCGAAAGATTATCAAGGACTACCTTGTGAAAGGATATGCTGTAAACCAACGTATACATAGTGAGCAGATTAGCGAACTGCGCCAATTGGTTCAGATGTTAGGACGTACCATACAGAATCAGCATTTGGAACAGAACGACGAGAATCAGGCTTTGTTTGATATTGTTGTAGACTATACCTATGCGCTCGACACACTCGATGACTACGACTATCAGCGACTAAGTGTCGGTAAAACCACCCAAGAAGATAGGTTCCGTGCTACCTATGAGAACGCGATGGAGGCTATACAGGCTCTTCGTGATAAGTTTGGTGGCTCGACGCTGTTTGGTAATGAGAAAGATGAGTCGTTTAAGAGCAGCATTGGCCAAATATACCAGACATTTGGAGGTGACGAGCTCTATCCGAGTGTGGAGGAGAAGGCTGCTATGCTGCTGTATCTGGTTACGAAGAACCACTCATTTAGCGATGGTAACAAACGCATTGCTGCCACGTTGTTCCTTTGGTTCCTGAATAATAACGGTATTCTATATCGTGAGGATGGTTCGAAGCGACTGGCTGACAACACCCTTGTGGCTCTGACGCTGATGATTGCCGAGAGCAAGACGGAGGAGAAGGACGTGATGGTGAAGGTGGTGGTAAACCTGATTAACCAGAGGAACGAGTAATAAAAGCCTCCGTTCCCTCTCACTTCTTCTCGTACTTCAGCAGAAGGCTGGTGCGAGGTTGGGGTAGGGTAAGCGTTAGGCCGTTGGATAATTGTTGGCCTGTGTATTCCTTGGTCTCGCCATTATCCTTATTAAATACACGGTATATGGCTGTGGGGTTTAGGCTGGAGAGGCAGACATCATAGGTGGGAGATTCGCAAGCAGCACGACGGAAAGCTATAATATAGCCCGTTTCATCGGAAGGACGATGAAGTTGATAGGCCAACCAGATGTCATCACCTGTAAGGTCGCCCGTACCTGAAAGGGGATAGAAATCTTCGTAAAAATAGGGTCGTACCTCCTGGAATTCCTGCATGGTACGGGCCATATCGGTGAACGACTCGCCTTGCTGAGTCAGTTTCCAGTTGAATACCACTGCGCTGCCAAGGGATGAACGGGAATCGAAGGGATTCACGTGATAACTGCCTGTTGCGTGCTGGGGAAGATAGAATTCCAGGCCATAGGTGTGGCATTGATAGCCCACAGGCTCACCGTAGTTGTAATCTGTACGCCACATGGGAGCACTACGCAGCATAGTCTCATAGTCCAGACGCCTTCCACCGCTGGCACAGTTGTCGATAAGGAGGTGTGGGAAACGGGAAAGCAGATAGTCCCAATAGTCGTAAAGTCCCATAATGTACTTTACTTCCGTGATACCCTTGCGTCCTTCTGTATCATTGGCCAACCAAATGCTTTCAGGAGCGATATTAAAGTCCTGCCGGTAGTGGTCGATGCCGTTCTCTTCCAGCAGATCACCTATTGTCTTACTCATCCATTGACAAGCCTCAGGGTTACCCAGGTTAAAGAGCCTGTTGTCACCACCAGCGGCCAGCATCCATTCGGGATGTTCGCGTTCCCAAAGGCTACCCTTATAAACACGTTCAGGCTCGAACCAGACCATAAATGATGTATGAGGTGTCTTATGGATGTAGTCAGAGATGGGCTTGAATCCATTAGGGAAGCGTTCTGTATCGGGCATCCAATTGCCAACGGTGTTGTACCAGTTCTTGCCTGTAGCGTAATCAGCTGCCTCGGTATACCAACCGGCATCCAGCCAGAAGGCTTCAGGATTCAAACCAAACATCCTTGTACGCTGAACCAGAGCAATGGCATACTCGGTAGTCATGCAAGTATACTCGTTGCAGGGAGCTGGGTCACCCCAGTTAAAGCCTCCGAACATGGGGTACCAGGCGGGTTGGTTATCAATCTTCCTTGAGTGGTGTGCCAACATAAACCGACGAAAACGATTGTGCCCCATCATACGGTCTGTTCCCTGCCAGAAGAGCAGGCAGACGCTGGCTGTGCGGATGCGTTCGTTTGGCAACAAGCCTGCATTGAAGTGCTTCAAGCCTGCTTTCAGTTGGACTCGTTGGTTATCTGTGCGGGTAATCTGGCTTTGCCAAGTGCCCGTCCAACCAATAGCCACCATAACACCTTCGTTTGGCGCTGTTTGAAGGTTGAAGAAAGGGAAAGCCCCATCAGAAGAGCGCCCGCCTCGGGGCTCCATATTTAATGTGTCATCCATTTGAAGGAGCCGTTCGCGTGGGGCAAAGTCAGCACGACTGGCATTACTGCCTTCTGCATAATAGACTTTGGGAACTCCGGCTTGGTGGCGGAAGGTAATATCTGCTGTCTGCACCTGACTGATGGCTGGTGTGATATGGGTGCCGGTATTCTCAAAACGCAATACCCATTCTATGGTGCCGAAGTCCGTCCAACCTGTTACTTCGCACTCCACCCTAAGGCCCGTTTTGCTATCGGTGTAATGGGCAAGATAGCGTATTTGGCTCTCTTCTGTACTGGGCATACGTGTAAGGCTGTGATTGCATCGCTTCAGCACTTCTGCAGAGGACTGACCACCATATACAAAAGAGAAAGGTGGTGTTTTCCCCTTACCGAACTGTGATTTTATCCAGCGTTCCACTTGCACTGGCTTACCGTTTTGTACAAAGGTTCCCTGAGCCTTGGCGATTAGCGCACAGAAAAGGAGTGCAATAGCACATAGTACAGATTTCAAGATGCTTCTCATAACAATTCTTTTTGCAAAGTTACGAATAAGTGAGAAAAAACAAAGTTTTTTTTTGCATTTCTCTTACTAAATCGTAACTTCGCACCATGAGACGATGGATTATTTTGAGTATGGTGGCTTGTGTGGCGTGCTTTGCATTGACAGGCTGTGACAAGCTGGATGACAGCGATGGCGAAATCATGAACGAGATATTGCCAGGCAAGTGGTCGTTCTCCTACATATTCAAGGATGATGCCGACCCAGGGCTGGAGTTTGAGTACAAGTTTGTGTTGTTCAACGAGGACAAAACATGTGCCCTGACCTATGATGATGGTGCCCTAAACGGTACCTATCAGGCAACAAGTGCCGTGATACGTATTGTGAGCAGTGATATCGATGACCAAGAGCGCATCATCCTATGGCGCATCGTATCCTTATCTTCCAAACAGATTATTGCAGAATACAGCTTTGATTACCATGATCAGAGCTTTACGGTTGTAGTAACACTGGACAAGCAGAATTAGGCTATTCCTCTTCTACCTCGCTGCGATGGAATTTTCGGTACAGGTTCACGTAGCTGTATGCCGAGAAGTAGCCCAAACAGCCTCCCGAGAAGTTACGTATGGGGTTGGTTCCTGCACTTTCCATCACTTGCATAGAGTAAAGATAGTCGTATGACGCACGGTCTATGGCTCGTACCTCAATGCGGAGGGCATCGTTTTCCTGCAAAGCGTCTGAATCACCATCGTCCATTTTGTTCTCTGCAGTAAAACCGAACAGTTGCTGCAGCTCACCGCCTTTATTCTTTTCGTCGTTCATCACAGCCCACCGATAGCCTATGTTGTTGCGATAGATGTGCATGAAATAGTAGTTGTTGCGGTCGGGGTCGTCCTGAATACGGAGATCGCCGTAGAGTACGCGCTGTGAAAACATTTTCTGCCAAAAGAAACGGAAGGACTTCACTTCTGGAACATCCTGCATGGTAGAGGAGGAGCTGAAATGATGGTCATTCACATAAATATCCAGATTGTAGGTAATACCTGGATCACCAACGGTTTCCGATGTATAGATACCGTTACGGGTATAGCGCAGTGTGTCGTTGAGTTCATAGTACTTGCAACTTATCACAATGACGGCATCTTCCACAACGTGGTCGCGAAGTTCATTATCTGTGACGTTTTGTGTGGTGCTCAATCGTACGTTAGTGCCATTCTGCGTCAGCGAGGCCTCAGCTACGTAGTGTTGGTCTGTCTCGCGGTAGTCAATGGGTATCTCTTTCTCGCAGGACAGCAGAAGCAGCAATAAGAAGAATACTATGTATTTTAATTCAAAATTCATGATTCAAAATTTGCAATTAACAATTAAATGTTCAACAGTAAACGGTAAACCAACTTTCAACTTTGACCTTCGGTCGAGCCTGCTCACGCTCGGGATAATAAACAAGTTTCTTCTCCTCTCGCTAAATTGCAGCCTTCAATTTTCAACTTTCAATTTTTAACTTTCAATTTTCAAAATTTAAGATTAAAACTTACTGATGGTACTATACCGAACAGACTGTACTGCTTGGCTTTGGTACCTCGTCCATACTGGCTATCCTCGAAGGTGATGAGGTAGGGATTGTAACGGTTGTAGAGGTTATAGATGCCAAAGGTCCACTCTCGGGTCAGTCGGCCTTTACATATTTTCTTCTCCCACGTAGCTCCTATATCCAGGCGGTGATAGTTGGGCGCACGGTAGCCGTTGCGCTCAGCGTAATAGTATATGTAGTTATCAATTATCTGATATTTGGCGCTAGGAGCTGTGAAGGCTTGTCCCGAGTAGAAAATCCACGTGGCATTAAATGTCCATGTGGGGCTGAGCTTATAGCGGGCTACGATGTTGATGTCGTGACGGCGGTCATTGTTGGCATTGTACCATTGCCCTTCGCTGATACCATCGATGCGAGTCTTCGACCACGATAGGGTATAGCTGAACCATCCTGTCAATCGCCCTGTATTCTTGCGTACACACAACTCGGCACCATATCCCCTGCCTTCGCCTGCGAGCACCAATCGCTCTATCTCTATGGCTGAAGCAAAACTGATGCCGTCGCGATAGTCAAGCACATTGTCCACATGGCGGTAATAGCCTTCGAGCGAGAAGTCGTAGTCTTGGGACGGTGTCATCATGAAAAGACCCAGGCTCACTTGGTCGGCCACCTCAGGTTTCACCAGATTACTGCTGATGGCATAACGGTCGAATGGGGTGGTGGTGTTCTGGTTGCGTAGCGCGTGGATGTTCTGACTGGTTCGACTATATCCAGCCTTTACGCTCATCCATTCCCGAGGTTGCCATACAAGGCTCAGGCGGGGTTCCCATGTAACGTGTGTCTTAACGGGCAGGTTCTTCTGCCGTTTGTAAATCCAGGTGATATTCCCTTTTTCGTCGATGTCGTAGTAATAAGGACCGCCCAGTGCAGAGAAAGCCGTCAGATGCAGACCTGCTGAGGTAGTCAGTTGCTTTAGGGGGCTGAATTGCCAGTTTACCCAGGCACTGTTGTCCCATCCCTTGCGCTGCTCCTTCTCGCGGTTGTTCCAGCGCAACCATTCTGCCGACTTAACATCGCTAATCATGGTCTGTGCACCCATATTCAACTCATGATGTCCCCACAGCAGTTGGAAGTTTTGTCGCAAACCAAGATGGCGGATATGCCCCAGGTATTCAATGTCCATACCACCAATGTGTATGCCGTTGTTTGTCTGGTAGGAGGAGGCAAACAGCGTGGTCTGTGATGAGGAGAGTCCGCGGAAGTTGTGCCCCCAAGTCAGGCTACCGGCCAGATTGCTCCACCTCATGTCCACCATATCGTTAAGTCTGGTTTTATCATGGCTGCCAAAGAACGAGAGGTACATCTTGTTACGTTCGTTTATGCGCCAGTCCAGTTTCAGGTTGGTATCGAAGAAGTAGAGAGAGTTGTCGCGATACTTTTTGATGGGTTTCATGAACAGGTCGATGTACGAACGACGTACATTGAACAACATCATCAGTTTATCTTTAACGATGGGGCCTTCCACCGAAGCCTTGGCAGAGATTAGTCCGATGCTGGCATTCCCGCCCCAGCGGTCAGAACGACCCGTACGACCGATGATGTCCAAAACTGCTGATGAGGCTCCGCCATATTGGGCAGGCACCAAACCCTTGTAAAGAGTGGCAGAAGCCAGTGCATTATCGTTGAAGGCAGAGAAGAGACCTGCCAGATGTCCGATGTTATAGACTGGCGCCTTGTCGTAAAGGATGGTATTCTGTGCCGCTGTGCCGCCTCTCACCTGAAAGCTGCTGGAGCCGTCGCTCTCCGACTTCACGCCAGGCAACAGTTGTAGCGAACGCATAATATCCACCTCTCCGAACAGAGCCGGTGCAGCAGTCAGTTCTTTCACCTGAATCTGCTCGGCTCCTATCTGTACGGCCTTTATGCGTCGCTGGGCATTATAGGCATTGATAAGCACCTCGTGCAACTCCTTCTCCTTCACGGTGGCGGTATCCACCTGAGCTATTGCATACGTTGGCAACAAGGCCATTATCAAGAAACATAATCTGTTCATGCTGCAAAAATATATAAAAAAGTTGGATTCTGACATTCCATTGCACAAAACTTTTTCTTTGGGGAAACTCTCAATACCCACTTTTGATGATTTTGGGGGTATTGCATGTAGTCTGCTCATTAAAATAGGTGGTTGGTTCACAACTTTTCTGTACCTTTGCAGCAGAAAAAACAAAAAGCAATGACAGAGAAATATCACGAGTTGGACCCGATGAGTGATGTCATCAGCGATGACTACCGCATGCTGCAGATGTTGGGCCGTTTTGGCATTACCTTGGGTTTCGGAAACCAGACGGTTGGCGAAACCTGTAAGGCTGCGAGTGTGGATGTGACGACATTCCTTACTGTGGTGAACTATGTGAAGGATGCTGCTCATGCGCATATCAACGAGATGGTGGAGCAGATAGACTTGCCCTGCCTGATGCGCTATCTGAAGAATTCTCACACGTATTTTGTGGACTTCCGTCTGCCTAATATCCGTCGTAAGTTGCTGGAGGCTATCGACTGTTCTTCGTCGAACCAGATTGCCATGCTGATACTTAAATTCTATGATGAGTATGCTGCGGAGGTAGCCCGTCACATGCAGTACGAGGATTCTC
Source organism: Bacteroidaceae bacterium (assembly GCA_017445925.1). Taxonomy (GTDB): domain Bacteria; phylum Bacteroidota; class Bacteroidia; order Bacteroidales; family Bacteroidaceae; genus Physcousia. The sequence goes on from JAFSRW010000004.1 coordinate 46,490, forward strand.
ATGTGCATCCCTTCGTGGATAATCTGTTGAAGGGCAAGGTGGGAAGCGATACTTTCGATATGGTAGTCCACCAGCATGAGGATAACCACGCATCACTGGAAAAGAGTATTGCGGAACTGAAGAATATTATCATCAAGTATTATCCCAATGACAATGCTGCACAGTTGATGGGTGAAGTCCTGATGGATATCTTTATGACAGAGGAAGACCTGCTTACACATTGTCACATGGAGGATACCTTGTTTGCCGAGTGTGTTCGCAGACTGGAATTCAAGGTCCGTCAGGCTGGCGGCACAGAGTCGGATGGTGAGGATGATGACGACGTAGAGAAGAATGCCCCTTCTACTAACGACCTGAGCGAACGTGAGAAAGATATTGTGGTGCAAGTAGCCAAAGGGCTTTCCAACAAGGAGATTGCCGATGCGCTCTTTATCTCGGTGAATACAGTTATGACGCACCGACGCAATATCAGTCGTAAACTACAGATTCACAGCCCAGCTGCCCTGACCATTTACGCCCTTGTAAATGGGTTAGTTAATCTCGATGAAATCGCGGTGTAGCCATTACCTCGGTTAGTGGTTAGAGAACACAGCGGTAGCAAATTTTTCACTCTTCACTCTTCATTCTTCACTAAACGAGAGGGTGAAATCCTCGAGTGATATAGTTTTCTTTGCTTTGGCAGGCATTGCCGGCAAACTGGCAGGCGATATTGATAAGATTTTTCCATTGCTCCTCGGATAGGTTGGGGAGCATTTCTTTTGTAATTCCATGCCAAATGAGAGCGCATGAAAAACCTGCATTAAAGCTGTCGCCGGCACCAACAGTACTCACTACATTATCTATTTGGGGTGCCTGAAAATGATAATTTGCTGTTGGAGTACAGACTTCTATCATTCCGGCTCCTGCTGTGCAGATAAAGATAGGGCAATATGCCTTTATGTGTTGCTGGTATACTTCTTGTGCCTCGCGAGTTCCATACATAATCTCAAAATCATCGGCACTACCCCTGACTATGCTGCTCTGACTGAAATTGCTCAGTATGTTTGGCATCAGCGTTTCCAACTCATGGGCATGGCTACGGCGGAAGTTCAGATCGTAATAAACAAAGGCTCCCACCTTGTTGGCTTCTGCTAACAGATGAGTAATCATGGGGCGGGTACCTTTGCAGACAGCATAGTAGGAACTGAGCAGTAGCACATTGTTGGCTTCGAGGCTTGGCGCTTTCCAACCTTCTGGCGTAAAAGGCGGCTGTTTGTAGAATACGTAATTGGCATCGCCCTTATCGTTCAGAAAAGCCAGGCTTACGGCGCTCTTTTCTTTCTCCAGCACCTTAAAATATTCGGTGGATACGCCATTTTTTTGCATAAAGTTGATGGTCTGCTGTCCCACGACATCAGCTCCTGTATAGCCTACAAAAGCACAGGGAACACCAGCCCTGCCTACGCTGATAATACTGTTAAAGCTGCTACCACCAGGCACAGCTGCCACCGGCTGATTGTTCTTAAAGAGAACATCCAAAATGGTTTCTCCAATTCCGAGGACTTTTTTCATTGAACATTGAACATTGAGCATTGAGCATTGAACATTGAGCATTGAAACTACGTTTCGAGCGTTAGCAGCCTTCAAAATTATTTCTTCTTTGGTCTTCTTCTTGCCCAGCCTTCTTCGGGGTGAAGGAACTGCATCCAGTCGGCTTTCCCGAATTTCTTGCCACGAGGTGCGGCATATCCTCGTTCTTCACGAGAGGATTTTGGCGCTTTCTCTCTCTTCCCTTTCTTCTCCCCTCCCTTGGAGGGGCTGGGGGAGGTTTTTCTTTTGGAGGGGCTGGGAGAGGCTTTTCCCTTCCCCGCAGGTTCACTGCGGTCTACAACCACACTGCGCCCCTTGATGGTAACGCCATGTTTCATGGCCTTGATAACTCGGTCGGCATCAGCATCCTTGACTTCCACAAAGGCAAAGCTCTTCATTAGATCAATACGTCCAATCTCAACCTTATCGCCTTTGACATTGGTGTTAATTAGACCCATAATCTCACGCGCGTACATTTTATCTATCTTGCCCACATTCAGGAAAAGTCGTGTATAACCTTCCTCGGGCGTATGGTCACCCTTACGGCGAGAGCCTTTTCCCTCCCCTCGGGGAGGCTGGGAGGGGGTCTCTTCTATCTCTGGCGCATTGGCATAATATTGCAAGAAACGACCGAACTCACGACTCAGCACACGCTTAATAAGATCTTCCTTATCCAACCAAGCCCATCGCTTCTGTACTTCATCCATAAAGGGAGCTATTTCCTCTTCATCCACCTCAACGCGTTCTATGTCATCAATTACATGATAAAGCTGCTTGCTGCAAATCTCACGGGGCTCAGGCAATGTACCTTTCTCGAACTGCTTCTGAATTACCTTCTCCACCTGACGGATTTTACTCTTCTCCCTCAGGTTGATGATACATAGGCTGGTGCCCTTCTTACCAGCACGACCCGTTCTGCCACTTCTGTGCGTATAGTTCTCCACATCATCCGGCATACCATAGTTGATGACATGTGTCAGGTCGTCCACATCCAATCCTCTGGCAGCCACATCCGTAGCCACAAGCAACTGTGTTCTGTGCTTGCGGAACTTCTGCATGGTCAGGTCGCGTTGCTGCTGAGAGAGGTCGCCATGCAAAGCATCAGCATTATATCCATCACGAATCAGATTATCAGCCACCTCCTGCGTCTCCATTCTGGTCCTGCAGAAAATGATAGCATAGATACGTGGATAGAAGTCTACCAAGCGCTTCAGGGCCAAGTATTTATCCTTGGCGTGAACCATATAATAGATGTGGTTGACATGTTCAGCACCTTCATTACGGCTACCCACCTGAATCTCACGCTTCTCCTTCAGATAGTTCTGGGCAATACGCTCTATCTCCTGGCTCATGGTCGCACTGAAAAGGAGCGTTCTATGTCCTTGGGGAACACCCTCCAAGATGGCATCAACTTCTTCCTGGAAACCCATAGAAAGCATCTCATCCGCCTCATCCAAGACTACATACTGAATCTGAGAGAGGTTGGCAGCGCCACGCTTCATCAAATCCACCAACCTACCAGGTGTTGCCACGATGATATCCACCCCAGCCTTCAAGGCACGAATTTGGGGTTCAATGTTGGCTCCGCCATATACCGGTAATATGGTAAGGTTGAGCAGGTATTTGCTAAAACCCTCCATGTCATCGGAAATCTGAATGCAAAGTTCACGTGTTGGCGAAAGGATAACAACAGAAGGAAACCCCTTCCCAACCTCCTCTATGGGTAGGCTTTTGTTAGATAGGATATGCAATAGCGGCAATCCGTATGCTGCCGTCTTTCCTGTTCCTGTTTGGGCAAGAGCGACCAAATCTGCTGTCTCTTCTTTGTCCAACAAGAAAGGAATGACTACTTCCTGAACAGGCATGGGATGTTCATATCCCTGCTCCTCAATAGCATGTAAGAGCTCTGCGCAGAGCCCCAATTCTTTAAATGTACTCATATTCGGGCGCAAAGTTACGATTTTTTCATTGAACATTGAACATTGAACATTGAACATTATTTTTTTTGAAGAATATTTTATAATTTTGCGGCCATGAAGAAAGGTTTGGTATTAGAAGGAGGTGGCTTGCGTGCACTTTTCAGCGCTGGTGTTACCGATGTTATGATGGAGAACCAGATAAAGTTCGACGGACTGATTGGCGTTTCTGCAGGTGCCACATTCGGTTGCAACTACAAATCGGGACAGATAGGCCGTGCCCTTCGTTACAACATTGCCTTTAAGGATGACCCGCGATACATGAGTTGGCGTTCTTTCTTTAAGACAGGTGATCTGGTAGGAGCTGAGTTTAGCTATCACACCTTGCCCAATGAATTGGATATCTTTGATTACGAAGCCTTTCGCCAGAATCCCATGGAGTTCCATATTGTCTGCACGGATGCAGAAACAGGTGAACCTGTGTATAAGCAGTTGGATGATATGACCAGCGATGGGCTCGACTGGATTCGTGCTTCAGCCTCTATGCCTATTGTCTCAAGGCCTGTTCCCTTGGAAGGCAGAAAGCTTTTGGATGGTGGCATTGTCAATTCTATTCCCCTGAAGCATTTTCAGGAGTTGGGCTTTGAACGCAATATTGTGGTGCTAACCCAACCCAAAGGTTTCTTTAAGAAGCGTACCAAGCTGATGCCGCTCTTCCAACTGACCATGCGTAAATACCCTGCTATCATAAAAGCAATGGGCCGCAGGCATCTGATGTATAATGAGCAGCTACAATACTTGGCAGAAGAGGAGCGCAAAGGCAATGTCCTCCTTATCTATCCTGAAGATGTCTTACCTATAGGGCGCACTGAGCAGAATGAAGAAAAAATGCGCCATGTATATCAGATAGGAAGAAAAGCCGCTGAGGAAAATTTAGAGAAAATTCTAACTTTTCTTTCATTGAACATTGAACATTGAATATTATGAGAAAAGACAATCAGATTGTTGTTGATAGTAAGGCGTTTGCATTACGGATTATAAAGTTTTATAAGTATCTGAATGAAGAGAAAGGAGTTAAAGTCCTGTCCAAACAAGTTCTCCGAAGCGGAACAAGTATAGGTGCTAATGTTCGTGAAAGCGTCAATGCTCAAAGTAAAATGGATTTTATCAATAAGCTAAGTATTGCTTTAAAAGAGGCTAATGAAACAGCATATTGGTTAGAACTACTCCATGAGACGGAGATTATTGATGAAAAACAGTTTGAGTCAATTTATGATAATTGTTGTAAATTGACTGCAACCCTGACAAAAATTATAAAATCAACAAAATCAAATATTAAAGACTGATGTTTAGTTTTATGAAATTACCCGATGTGACGAACAAAATGTTCAATGAACAATATTCTACACCCAATGGGTCGCGATTGAATAGCAAGAACGAAGTAATAATGTTCAATGTTCAATGTTCAATGTTCAATGATAAGAAAAAAATACTTGGCATTTTTTTCTTTCTGCTTTTCGCCTTTTCGATAAAGGCGAAAGCAGATGAGGGCATGTGGATGCTTAACAACATAGATGCTAAGACGGCGCAAGTGATGAAGGAGTTGGGTTTGCAGCTCACACCACAGGAACTCTATAACCCCGACGGGGTGAGCCTGAAGGATGCGGTAGTTGACTTCGGCGATTTCTGCTCTGGTGTTGTGGTAAGTCCCAACGGACTGGTATTCACCAATCACCATTGTGGTTATAGTTCTATCCAGAAGCTGTCGACCCCGGAGGATGACATCCTCAAGAACGGTTTTGTGGCGCGTTCTTTTAAGCAGGAAAGGCCTGTAGAAGGTCTTTTTGTCCGCTTCCTGCAACGTACAGAGGACTGTAGCCCTCGTGTTTTGGCTGCATTGGATAGCATTTATCGTGCTAATCCAGATGTGGAACAGCGAGTGCTGCGCAAAGACCATATTGACAGCATCTGTCATGCAGTAGAAAAGGAGTACGAAGTGGCGAATCCCAGTTTGAACTGCCAACTGAAAGCCTTCTATGGCGGCAATGCTTTCTACGTAAGTATATATAAGGTATATAGGGACATCCGTCTGGTCTTTACAGCAACCGAAACTATGGGTAAGTTCGGAGGCGATACGGACAACTGGATGTGGCCCCGTCAGACTTGCGACTTCAGTGTGTTCCGTATCTATGCCGATGATAACGGAGAACCGGCAGAGTACAGTCCCAAGAACAAACCCTTGCATCCCAAGCGTTATGCCAAGGTCAGCATTGATGGCTATCAGCCTGGTGATTATTGCATGACAGTGGGTTATCCTGGCAGTACCAGCAGGTACCTCAGCTCTTGGGGTATTGATGAGCGTGTGAATGCCAAAAATGTCAGCACCATTCAGGTACGAGGCAAGAAACAGGAGGTCTGGAAGAAGTTTATGGATGCCGACCGTGCCGTAGCCATAAAGTATTCCAGCAAATGGGCAAGTAGCAGCAACTACTGGAAGAACTCCATTGGTATGAATAAGGCTATTGCTGATTTGAATGTGATAGCCCAGAAACAGCAGCTGGAACAGCAGGTGAAGGACTGGTATAACGGCAGGGATGACCTGAAAGCCCGTTTTGGCAATATGTTTGAGAGTCTGGAGAAGGCATACGCTGAGCGCAGGGAAAACGTCTATGCACAGGGTTTCTTTAGCGAGACATTCAACAGGGGTATAGAGATTCTACGTGTAGCCGACCAGTTGAACCGCATGCCGCAGGATGCTGATTCTACTCAGGTGGCTGCCACACGTGAGAGCCTGCAACGTTTCTTCAAGGATTATGATGCAGCCCTTGATGAGGCTACTGCTGCCGTTCTCTTGCAGAACTACCGCGAACAGGTAACAGATAAAAAGTTCTGGCCTGAGTTTTACAACTTGATAGATTCTCTATATAACGGCGACTGTGCCGCTGTTGCACACGACGTTTTCAATTATACTATTTGCAAGGATATCTCTTGTCTGGATAGGTTGTTGGCTGACAGCACGTTACGCGAGAGAGACCCCTTGCTGCGTTATGCCGATGAAATTAAGGACTTTAGCCAGTTCCTTTATGGCAGTCAGCGCGAGAATAACAACATTATTAAATATAACGAGCTTTTACTGACCCAGGCATTGCTGGAGATGGATCAGGAAACACCGCATTACAGCGATGCAAACTTTACCATGCGTCTCTCTTACGGCTTTATCCAGGATTATACGGCTCAGGGTCAGCACTTCCAGTATTATACCGATGCACAGAGCTTGTTGGATAAAGCAGCCAAACAGAACGAGATAGAAGACTATGAGTTGGAATCTGACATTATTAAACTGATGCAGAAGGGCAAGTGGGGCAAGTATGCCGATAAGAATACCGGTGATATGCACCTCTGCTTTATTTCCAACAACGATATTACAGGCGGAAACTCTGGCAGCCCGATGTTTAATGGCAAGGGCGAACTGATTGGCTTGGCTTTCGATGGCAACTGGGAGGCTATGTCGGGCGACATCAGTTTCAACAGTTCCCTGCAGCGTTGCATAGGCGTGGATATCCGCTTCGTTCTATTTATGATTGATAAGTGGGGTAAGGGAAAGAACCTGATAAAGGAGATTAGGCCTTAGGGTGTAGAACAAAGAACTGTAGAGCTAAGAACTAAGAGCTGTAGTAAAATAGGGTTATTGATACATAGGAAAAAGCGCGGTTTCGCGCTTTTTCTGTTAAAAAACGGCCACATATAAAATATTTTTTGTTCCTTTTTATTGTAAGTTCTTTCTGAAAACTTATCTTTGCAACGGTAAACTGTAAACCGTAAACTATTAAACTATAATTGCAAACCTTAAATTTATTTCGCAATGGGAAATCGTTACTTATTTTTTCTGACGTTGTTGTTTCCTTTAGCAACAATGTTTGGGTCGGGAAATGTTCATGCACAGACCGACGAAGAGTATAATGCTGCTATGGCCGCTATCACAGACGGCGGCACCTATTACATCGCAACAGATGTGGACGGCCTAAGGTGTTACTTGACTGCTGATGGCTATCTGGCATACGATAAACTCGATGCTGGAATGTTCATCTTCAAGAAGTCGGATGGCGGAGAGTTCAAGACCTATGGTTGGCTTATTGATGGTGGTACAGGTAATTACTTCAGTAATCCTAAATCCAGTAGTAACATTGATGATACCAAGCTTAACACCCATAGTATCTCTGGTTTTCGTACTACATGGGAAGCTCAGGTATTCTTCCTGAATGAAGACGGAAAGTATGCCGTTCGTGCTACCAATGCAGCTTCCACTACCAGTACAAGTGGCTGGAATTGGTGTGGTCAGTCCTTCTGGGCTATCAAGGAAGGTCCTACTGTAGGTTATTCCTTCGATGTTAATTACATTTGGGAACTGGAGTTACCTTCGGATAAAAGCCAAATATGGACAGTCCTTAATTCAATCGTTGTAGATTATGAAGAACAAGTTTATGATGACGAGGATGGCTATTCCATGAATATAGGTACAGGGTTCGGCCAGCGTTCTGATGCTGAGACTTGGCTGAAATTCTGGAATCTGCTTCAGGAAGTATATCAGACGGCTCAAAAGCTTTTGGATGAGGATTATGACATGGATAAAGACCCTGATGCTCCTACTCTGGAATGGGCTAATCAGGCAAGGGTTGATGCAGACTCCATGTATCAGAAGATATTAGACAGCGAGCGTCCGTATTTGATACCTAAGGATGGCTATTACCGTATTATTTCCAGATTACGTTATTCAAATCCAGATGCTGTATCGGGATATGTTGATAAAGCTTTCGCTGCTTCTATCAGCTCAGAACATGTGAACAAGGGTGTTTATGCTACAATCAAAAAAGATAGGGCCGACTTCCTTTGGAAGCTTACTCAGCATGGCGATAGCGTTGAGATTCAGAATGCCGGTATGGAGACATTTGTCAGTTTCTCTTCTCCTGCTGAGAACAGGGTTGTTATGACTACCAACGTGGATGATGCCAGCCATGTGGTATTAGATTATGCAGGCTATGATATTGTGGAGACGGATGAAGATGCCTTCGAGAAAGATATCTTCTACATCCGACTTGCAAGCAAGCCCAGGGGTGGCAGCAACTATTTCCATCAGTTAGAACACAACAGCAAGAGTGATGTGGCAACGGCTTCTGGCAATTCCGGTACAGACTCTGGGAAGGAAATGGAATTGAGCTTCTGGGCTGCAACCTTCAATAAGGAAGTGGACAAGGGTACCAGCGAATGGTATCTGGAGTATGTTCCTGACGATGAGGCCCAGGAACTTATTGAGGCTTTTGCTTATATTCGCGACCATGATGTTTTGGTGGAAAAGAATAATGCCCTGCGTGCCAAGGTTAATGAGGCGTTGTTGGTTGCCAAGGATTCTATCAGAACAGAGCTTATTACGTCTGCCAGTCAGATGACATCTCCTTTCAGCTACAATGAACTTACTGGTAGAACCGATGGAGGTAACCTTTCAGCCGGTGTCCTCATAGATGGTGATAAGAGTACATACTGGCACAGTGACTATAGTGGAGCCGCTCCTGAGGGTACCCATTATATCCAACTCTCTGGTATGCAGGATATGGTTGGCAATTGTGAACTGTATCTCTGTCAGAGAGCTGCTACCAACGACCACCCGAAGGAGTTTGTTGTTGTGGGGTCGAACGACCCTGAGGCTGCTGATGAGGATTGGGCAGAAATGGCGGTTATTGAGATTCCCAATGTCCTCAGCGGCGAAGAGAATACAGTTCCCTTCGTAATAGAAACACCTTATGAGTACGTTCGTCTTTTGTGTACTCAACAGGCACCCTCTACCCGTGGTTTCTTTCATGCCGCAGAATTGCAGATATCTACAGTAAAACCAAATCCCAACTCTCAGTTTGCAGCTCTTGGCGAGGTTGCAGAGAATCTGGATAGAATTTATAAAGAGAACATTGCCGTAGATGATGCTGATCTCACTCGTGAGATGTACGAGGCTTTGTATAATGCTTATGAGGCATTCCTGAAGGCTATGGTGGATCCTACTGAACTGCGTGAAGCTTTGGTTGCCTATGCAAACTTCACGAAGGCTGTAGTAGAGGGTCCGGATCCTGGGCAGTGGAAGAATATTGATATTGCCAACGCATTTGATGCTCTCTATAAGGAGGTTCAGGATTATGACGAGGCTGGAAGATACTCTGCTGTACAGAATCATAAGTATGCACTAATGCTCAAAGCTATGTCTAAGAGCGTTATGGAAAAGGCTAACGGTATTAAGACCGACAAGTGGTATCGCATTATGTTCCCCACCGAGGAGATGTACACCAAATATAACATGGATCCTTCAGGTGCGGGAGGCAAGTCTGATTACGAAGACCAGCCCTATATGTTTGGAAGTTTCATTGCTCCTGGTGTGAGATCATCTGAGAATGAAACGGTGATAGATCCGGAAACAGGCGAGGAAAAGGAAGTTACTCATAATATCGTTGAGCCTTATGGAGGAAAAGATCTTCGCGACGGCCTTGGAATGTATATGTTCGATGATGAACTAATTACAGACAAGGATGCCAGCATGTTCCGCTTCGTAGAACGTGAGGCAAGTGAAGTTAACTATACTCCTCTCCTCTCCGAGGTGAAGGGGAATATGTCAATGGCACTCGACATGAGCACTACTTACAAAAAGGGTGAGCCACTGATTACTGATGCTTCTCAACTCTCATCTAATGCTCCCGATCCCGTCGAGGGTCTGCACATTGAGTATGCTTGCGATGGCAATCCTAATACCTTCTGGCACAGCGATTATCACAAGCAGTATCTCGAGCCTGCCTATCTGCAGGTTGCTCTTAATCAGCCAGTTTCAGGTATGATTCAGGTTGACGTAACACGTCGTCAGAATAGTACCTATGGCCATATTACTCGTATGTATATCCAAGGCAGTAACGATGCTGAGGCTTGGACCAATGTGGGTTATCTGGAGGTTCCTTACACTAACATGAACGAGTCTGTTACCACTTTACCTGTTGATTTGGGCGGTACTTATTCTCACCTGCGTTTTATCCTTACACAGAGGGCAATCAGTGACGGTGTTAGCCCAGAATTTGATCCCTTTGCAGTAATAACCAGTGCAGACCAATATGATAAAGAAGGAGGCTGGACATACTTCCACGTGGCAGAGTTCCAGATATATCCTGTAACAGCCGAGAAGGAACTGAGCACAAGCGGTAAAGCTTTGCAACAGGCTTTTGCTGTTGCCAATAAGGTCGTATTAAAGGATGCTACTGCCGATGATTTTTCTGCTGCTGTACAGGCTTACAGGGCTTATCAGAGCGATTTTAACAACTCTGTAGGAAAGGCTGTTCTGCCTGAGGGTGCAGACAAGCCCGCTGTCAACTACGCTATTCAGAATAAGGCTACAGGTCTATTCGTTTATGCAAAGGGAACTAATACCAACGACGTGGCATTGCGCCTGATTCCCACTTTCTACGAATACAAAGCTATGGGTTATGAGAGAAGTCTGCTACATGGCACGAATCCTGACGGTAAGGATTGCGCCTATCTGCATGTTCAGAACTCTAATCACCGCTTCTGTACTTGGCATGACTCAGGAATTACTACCAACTCTCCCCTCGTAATCCGTGAGGCAGATGAAACGTATGTAGCTCCCACCGAGTTTACCTTCTATAAGGACATTAAGCCTGGCAAGATTTACAATTGGTGCAACAGTGTGACCATCACTCCTGTCGACGTTCCTGAAGGTGCAGTTGCTTACGCTCCCCTTGGTCAGTACAATACGGAAGACGGCATGTTCCTGGCTCTGAAGAGTATTGAGACCATAGAGGCTGGTAAGCCGGCATTCTTCATCTACGGTGATACGCTTTCCTATAATTCCAGTGAAGACGATGCAGAGGCTGTGAAGTTCACTATGGCTGCAGATCAGGAGTTCGTTTTGGAGGGTGATACCGTCAATGGAGTCATTGGTATCCTTGGCGACCATACACTTTTGCCATACGAGTTCTACTTCTCTGGCAATCATCCTGTAATGATTAAGACAACAGGCTATTATGTACATCCATACGGAGGCTGGGGTGCAGTAGTGGATATCTACAGTTGTCCGCAGGTTAATCCCGAAGCTGAATATGACTTCAGCATCTTCCTCGGAGAGGAAGCTGCCGAACTTGCTGGCGGCACGAAGGACCATCCGTTCGTAGTTAAGACGGCTGAAGACCTTGTTGGTCTGATTAACAAGCTCGTATCAGGCCGCACAAACTACATAGTTATGGAAGATAATGTCGATATGACTGGCGTAACAGACTGGACGCCCCTCTTCAACATTCCTTATCAGCCGAACGGCTATCCCTACATCGACTTCGATGGCCAGAACCATGTCATCAGCAACCTCACCTCCAAGACGGAAGGAGAGTATGACTACTGCGGCCTCTTTGGTGTGCTCTGTGGCAATGTACGCAACCTGGGCGTGGAGAATGCCGACGTGACATGCACCGGCGGCACAGGCATCCTGGCCGGCTATCTGGGACACTCGACCTACGGTAAGCCCTGCTATATCGAGAACGTATGGGTAACAGGTAAGTTGGCTGCAAACAGTTACACCGGCGGAATGTTCGGTAACATTGCCGACGAGAGCCATATCACCAACTGCTATGCCAACGTAGAGGTGACTGGTGCAAGCGACTTTACTGGCGGCATCATCGGCCGTGTACGCAACAAAGTTGTTATGAACAATGTCTATGCAGCCGGTACCATCAACCGTGGCGGCGGCATCATCGGCGGTGGCTTCAAGGATGCAACTCCCGGGGGCTCATACACCAACGTAGCTGTATGGAACAACACGGAGAAGAACTTCGGTCCGGCTCGCGACACAGATACATTGAGTGGCATCCTCTACTACAACGGCAGCAACTTTGCCGATTTGCAGAGTCAGGTAGTAGCATGGGATCCTGAGGTATGGTACTGCGATATGCAGCCAGGCAGCTATCCTGTACTGGTGGCAGCCTGTGATCCTGACGGCATCAAGGTTGTGACAGCAGGCGAAAGTAACCAGACTGTTGTCATCTACAACCTCGCAGGCCAGCGCCTGAGCAAGTTGCAGAAGGGCATCAACATCGTGAACGGCAAAAAGGTTCTGGTTAAGTAAGAGTAAAGAGCCAAGCTTGCTTGAGATCTTTACCGAACGTGAAGAAGCTCGAGCATAGCTCAAGGTCATGGTTAAGTAATTGAACCCTATATATATATATAATGTAAAAGGCGCCGAAAGGCGCTTTTTATGTTAAAAAACGTTTACAAGAAGAAAATATTGTATTTTTTTTGCAAGAAAGTACAAGTTTTTCGCTTATCTTTGCAAAATAATACGTGTATAAAACTAACTAAAACAAACAATATTTACAAACCTTAAAACTTTTTTTAAAGCGATGAGAAAACGTTACTTATTTTTATTGATGTTGTTGTTCCCATTGGCAACAATGTTTAAGTTGGGTAGTGCATTCGCAGCTGACCCACCAGAATCAGAGTATGAAGCAGCATTAGCTGCCATTACAGATGGTGCGTATTACATCACAACAGATGTGAACGGAGTTAAGTTCTATGTCACTCAGGGTGGTAACTTGACAGACGACATTGAAGTTGCTTACATGTTCGGCATCTCAAAGGTTGATGCTTCTGGTGCTGGAGATAAGCTCTTTAACACTGCGTGGAAAATAGAGCCTGACAATGGAGCTCACTTCTCCAACACTACCTTGACTGACAATAAGGCTAATCTGATGTATTCAGAAAAAGTATATCGTCAGGATAGTGGTAACAACCGTGATGACTGGGAAAGGCAGGTTTTCTATCTGAATGCAGAAACTGGTAAATTTGCCATCCGTTCTTGTAATACAGCTTATGATGAGAGCAGTTGGAAGGATGCTGGTCGAGCATTCTGGACATGGTATATTGAAGACCCAGAAGCAGATTATGTAGTGCCCACTCCTTGCTACTCTTACGATGTTGCTTACATTTGGTCTTTTGAATTGCCAGAGGAAAAGGCTCAGATTAAGATGGCGATTGAAGGTATTTTCAACGCTTACGAGCAGCAGGCTTATGATGATGTTGACGAGCCTACTTCTGTGAATATGTATCCAGGCGAAGGCCCAGGCTACGGTACACTTGCAGCTTGGGATACATGGCGTGAGTTAAAGGCAGAACTTGACAAAGTTGGTACCCTCGTAGAGAAGTTCCTCGACGAGGACTATGATCCTGCTACGGATCCTGACTGTCCCGATTTGGATGGTGCTAATGCATGGAAGGCTGAGATTGATTCTATGTGGACTGCACTCTTAGCTTCTGAGATTTCTTATAAGATTCCTCAGGATGGTTACTATCGCATTATGACTCGTATGCGCTACTATACTGATAACGAAACCAAGGATGAGGAAACCGGTGAAGTTATTGACACTGAGCGCACTTACGTAACAAAGGCTGCGTTGGCTTCTTACGATAAGAACTTCCCAGGCAATGTTATGTTCGGTACCCTCAGAAAGGATTTGGCTAACTACGTATGGAAACTTACTCAGGTTGGCGACAGCGTTCTGATGCAGAATGTCGGTATGGAGACATATCCCAACAAAGAGAGTTCAAACCGCTTCTTGCTTACCGATGATCCTACAAAGATCAGTCACGTAACATTCGACTATGCTGGCAATGATATTGTTGACTTGGATGATGACGATCAGGATGAAAGAGACATTTTCTACATCCGTTTGTCAAGCGATCCCCGTCATGCTGAAAGATACCTTCACCAGAATGGCCACAGCAGAGGTAAGGATGCTCACAAGGATTTGGACATGGGCTTCTGGAGAGGCACCTATGACATGGGTGATATCTATGACACTGATGCCGGTACCAGCGAATGGTATCTGGAGCCTGTTTCTGAAGAAGAGGTTGCAGAACTCATAGAGAAATTTGCTCCTATCAAGGACCACGATGTTTTGGTTCAGGATAATCAGGCACTCCGCGATGAGGTTCTTGCTGCTATGACAGATGCCAAGGATATCATCAGAGAAGATATGATTGCTAATGCAGCTCAGTTGAGCAGTCCTAACAGCGACGAAGCTGAAGGAACAAACATCGGTAACTTGATTGATAATGACGGTGGTACCTTCTGGCACACCAGTTGGCACGGTTCTAACCAGGAGCCTCAGATGGCTTACAATGATGGTTCATACCACTTCCTGCTGATTTCTGGTATGGAGAAGATGGTTGGCAACTGCGAATTGTACTTCCGCCAGAGAAATGGTGCTGACAATGACCATCCATCTGAGATTAAGATCTTTGGCGCCAATGATCCTGAGACTGCTGATGAAGAGTGGGTAGAAATGGCGACGATGACTATTCCAAACGTTGGCAACGGCGCAGAAAACTATGTTCCTTTCACCGTAGCAGAGGCATATCCTTATGTTCGCTTAATTGTTACAGAGGTTAAAAAGGCTGATGGTAGTGCTATGGAACACCGTACCTACTGGCATGCTGCCGAGATTCAGTTCAGTACTGTTCAGGATAATCCTAACTCTCGCTTTAACGCTCTTGGTGAGATTGCTACCAACCTGGAGAATATCTACAACGAGAACTGCGCTATTGCAGACGAAGATATTCAGTTCTCAGATTATGAGAAGTTGAAGAATGCTTATGAGCTGTTCAAGGGCGGTTTGGTAGATCCTACCGAGTTGCGTGATGCTCTGAAGAAGTATGCTAAGGTAACTGAGGGTGTTGTAGAGGGTACAGAACCCGGCCAGTGGGCAAGCACTGATGTTGCTAAGGCTTATGACAAGCTTTATGCTGAGGCTAAGGCTTATGAGGCAGGTGGTAAGTACACCGTTGCTCAGATTCACAAGTATGCTGCTATGCTGAAGGCTATGTCTAAGAGCGTAGCTGAGCAGGCTAATGGTGTTAAGACCGGTGTTTGGTATCGCATTATGTTCCCAACAGAGGAAATGTATGATAAGTATGGATTCGACAAGTCTCCTGCTGACAAGACCAGTCTTCGTGAAGACCAGGCTACTATGTGGGGTACCTTCGTTACTTCTGCTGTAGAGATAACAGAAGAAGAGGCTGCTCCTACAGATGAAGATCCTGATGCAGTGGCTAACGTTAGTCATCTGGAAGCATTCGAGAGAGCTGATGTCAGCGATGCTACTCGTATGTTCTTCATGGCAGAAGATGAGATTACTGATAAGGATCTCAGCAAGTTCCGCTTCATAGAGCGTCCTCAGGAGAAGGTTGACTATACAGGTCTCTTCAGTGAGGTTATGGAGAATTCAGCTGTTGCTCTTGACCTGAGCACTGGCTATACTCAGGGCGAGGCTCTGATTACAGATGCTGCACAGCTTTCAAGTAATGCAAGTGATGAGGCTGAGGGTAAGAATCTTGGTGATTTGATTGATGGTAATCCTTCTACATTCTGGCACAGCGATTGGCACCAGAAAGCCCGTGTACAGCCTTATCTGCAGGTTGCACTGAACGAGCCTGTTTCTGGTCTTATCCAGGTTGCTCTGACACGTCGTGGCAATGACTTCGGTCACATTGTTCGTATGTTCGTTCAGGGTAGTACAGATGCTGAGAACTGGACCAATGTTGGTTACTTCACAACTCCTTATGTTTCTCCAGGTGAGAATGTTGTCAGCCCTGTTATTGATCTGGGCGGCTCATACAGCCATCTGCGCTTCACTATCACTCACAGAGCAGGTAACGATGTAGAATTTGATCCATTCCAGGAGATTACAGCATCAAGTCCTTATGATAAGGAAGGTGGTTGGACATACTTCCACTCTGCTGAATTCCAGCTTTATCCTGTAACAGCTAACAGCGAGCAGGCTGCAACAGCTAAGGAACTTCAGAATACCTATAATGAACTGAATAAGGTTGTTAATATCTACAAGGCTCCTACAGCAGAAAACTTCGCTACTGCTAAGCAGGCATACAGTGCTTACCAGAGAGAGTTCAATACATCTGTTGGCAAGGCAGTTCTGCCCAATGGTGCAGAGAAGCCTGCAGCTACCTATGCTATTCAGAACAAGGCTAACGGTCTGTTCATCAGACCTAATGATGGTAACACCAACGATGTATTCCTGAAGCTCACTCCTACATTCTTCAGCTACACAGCTCCTGGCTATGAGAGAAGCTTGCTGCATGGTACAAACCTCAATGGTGCTACTACCAATTATATGCACGCTGGTGAGTCTAACCGTAGATTCTGTACATGGACTTCTTCAGAAGCTTACTCTAATTCTGCTCTCGTTATCCGTGAGGCTGAGGCTGTTGAACCTTCAGACTTCGAGTTCAACCTGAGCATTAAGACCGGTGAGATTTACAATTTCACTTCTACCGTTTCTATTACCAATAAGAGCGAGGAGGGTGTTGCTTACATAGGTCTTGGTAAGTATACTGATGAGAACGATGAAACCTATCTGGCTATGCAGAAGGTAGAGACCATCCCAGCTGGTGCTCCTGCATTCTATATTGTTGGCGATACAACCCAGTATGTTGCAGAGGACGATGCAGAACTCCTGAAGTTCTCTATGGCTGCAGAACCTGACTTCAAGCTTGTAGGTGATACCATCAACGGTTTCGTTGCTTGCATGGTTAACCAGCCTATTGGTGCTACCGACATCATCTTCGACGCTAACTTTGCTACCAGCCTTGGTAAGACCGGTTACAACCTGGTTGCTCCTGGTGTTCTGGTTAACCAGGCACTCTGTCCTGAGGTTGATGCTACCGTTGAATATGACTTTGCTATTTGCCTGAATGATCCAGACGCTGTTGACGGCATTAAGGATGTTGCTACCGTTGTTAAGAAGGTTAGCCAGCCTGGTGATGTTTACAGTGTTGACGGTAAGCTCCTCAAGACTGGTGCTACCCTCAATAGCCTGAATTCTTTGGGTAAGGGTATGTACATCCTCAATGGAGTAAAGGTACTTGTAAAGTAAAAAACTAATCTATATGAGAGGGAGTTTTTGGGACAAATCCAAAAGCTCCCTCTTTTTTTGAGAAGAGCCTCTCCCCCCGCCCTCTCCCAGGGAGAGGGAGCTAAACTTTCAACTTTCAATTTTCAATTTTCAACTTTAAAATGAAACTCCGTTTCCTACTCATAGCAAGCCTGATTCCCACTCTTAGCGCAGTGGCTCAGATAGAGGAATATACTTTACCTGATGGTAAGGTGATAAAGATAGACCGCAGTGTCTTTCCTGACTTGAAATACGATGTAACCCCAAGGCCCCAGCCTGCCGATTATGTGGCTCGTCGTAAGGCAAGGAGGGGTAAGTCCCAACTGCCTCCGTTTGTCTATAACGGACAGGATAAGTATTTCCCTCCCATCTTCAATCAGGATGGCGGCTCCTGTGGCTCTGCTGCGGGAGTAGGTTATCAGTTTACGCACGAGATAAACAGTTATCGCGATGCGGATGCTTCCCTACCTGAGAACCAGTATCCCTCGCATTTCACCTGGCTGATGGCTTACCAGACCAGTTCAACAGAGGGAATGGCTAAGGGAAACGGAATCCCCAATGTGCCAACATACGGGGGAAGAACCTACAGCAGACTTTTTGGCCCGCAGACACATGATGACCCCGACTATGGTTGGATGCAGGGTTACGACAAGTGGTATAGCGCCATGTGGAACAGGTCGGCGTATGACTTTTCCATGGCCCCCACCAACACGCCAGAGGGCAGACAGGAACTCAAGGAATGGCTCTATAACCATAGTGGCGATGACACCATGCACGGAGGTGGTGTGGCAGGCATTGGCGTAGCTGCATACGGAACTTGGGCAGCTATCCCTAACTCAGCCGCCAATAAGGCTGCTGGGGTTGTGGGTATGAAGTACGTTAAGGCATGGGGCGAAACCTTTAACCATGCACTTACCGTCTGCGGTTATGACGATCGTATAGAGTTCGACTTGGATGGCGACGGCAAGATAGGCGAGGTGGACGAGGATGAGGTAGGAGCCTGGATTATCGCCAACTCGTGGGGTGACGGATGGGAGAACAAGGGCTTCATCTATTGTCCCTATAAATACTCCTATGCGGTAGGAACAGATAGCTGGACCTGGACTCCAGGAGCCTTTGTTATCCGAGAGGATTATCGTCCGCTGCGTACCATTAAGTTGCTGATGGATTACACGCGTCGTAGTGAGTTGTTGCTCACTGCTGGTGTGGCTGAGAACTTGAATGCCACCAAGCCGGAAAAGACCATTCCTTTTGAACATTTCCGCTATGCTGGCAATACCTTAGGAGCCAGCCCTGCTCCAGAGGTTCCTATGCTGGGTCGTTGGACAGATGGTATACACGATGAACCTATGGAGTTTGGCTACGATCTTACAGACCTGACCTTCTCCGTGGACCGTACCAAGCCTCTCAAATATTTCTTCATTGTCAAGCCCAAGACGGACGCTATAGGAACCGGACATATTTATAATGCTTCCATTATCAATTATGAAGTAGAGAATGATGGCGTGGAAATACCCTTCGACCAACAGAATGTTGAAATCAAGAATAAGGGCAGGGAAACAGTCATCAGTGTCATTGTGCCAGGTGAACAGCTTTATCCTCCCACTAATCTTAGTGTGGAAGACGGGGTGCTGGTTTGGGAGGCCCCACAGGCTTCCAGTCTTACCCTTACAGGTTATCATGTTTATGAGGGAGAAATACTCGTGGCTCAGCTGCCAGCTGAGAAGACCTTCTATACCCCCGCTGATGGGGCAACAGGCCCCTTTACCGTAAGAGCAGTATATCAGGCTGGTCAGTACGGACAGGAGTCAGCATCATCTAATACCGTTCTTTTACAGACTCCACAGTTGGGTGCCAATCAGATTGTCGAACTAACTGAGAGTGGAATCACCATCCCCAATGCCATCTCAGAGATGCTGGGAAAGGCTACCATTGAGTTCTGGATGCGCAACGATAAGAATGTCAACTATTCCCATCAGGTAGGTCCGGGTTGGGGCAAGTTCCTCTTCCACAACAACAGCAACGGAAGCCTTTCCGTAGGGTGGGAGAGTAACAGCACCGACCGTCTGAATGTCTCCAACATTTTCACCACTACTAAGAAGTGGAACCACATAGCCATTGTCATAAACGGTAGTACGCTTTCGGTATTTGTCAATGGTACCAAGAAAGGCACCATCACTTCTAAGACTTATTCGGGACTGACCGCCTTTGGCGATCTTCGGTTTGGTCATACTGATACCAATAACTGGTGGTTGGGTGGTCTGGATGAGATTAGGGTCTGGAAGACAGCCCGTACGCAGACCGAGATCAGGAATAATATGCGTGTTCGTATAGCGGCTCCAGCTTTACAGCCCGATTTGTTGGTTTATCTGCCTATGGAGACTATCGAGGTGGACGGAAAGACCCTGCTACGCGAATGCGTAAGCGGAAAGCATGCCACCTTCCATGTAGGTACCCATGAGGTCGTGGAGTCCGAAGCTCCCTTCACAGGTTCAGCACCTACTCCCACCCTCACCATTGTAGAGGAAGAAACCACCCACTTGGCAGGCATCCCCTTCCAGCTTACAGCTCAAACCACCCTTAATGCCATCAAATGGGAATGGAAAGTCGAGACCCCCTCTAACTCCCCCTCTATGGGGAGAACAATAGGTCAACTGTCAACTGTCAACTGTCAACTGGTAACACTGAATTTCCCGGAACCCGGAAAATACAATGTTACCTGCACTGCTACCTATGCAGATGGAAGCGAACTGACAGAAAGCAAAGAAGTGACAGTGCTTCAGGGAGAAAGCCCTGTGGCAGCCTTTGAGATCCTCAATGATACACTTCCCGCTGGCGACAGGTTCAGCTTTATCAACAAGTCGGAGGGTACGGGTTGTACCTATCAGTGGAGCATGCCTGGAGCTGAGGTAGAGCAGTTGGGAGGTACCAATGCTACAGCCCTGTATCCCACCGTAGGAACCTTCCAGGTAACTCTTACGGCTACCAACCCATACGGCTCTAACAGTGTGACCAAGCAGGTAATGGTGCGTGAGTCGGCTCCTGCAGCACGCTTTGACATCTCTCAGACAGCCATCATGCTGGGCGAGGGAGTCCAGCTTACCGATGAGAGTCGTTATAGTCCCCTCTCCTGGCAATGGGAGTTGAGTAATGGCTGCCGTTCCTTGACTATCAGTGAACAGTCTCCTTACGTGGTTCCTACCGCTCCTGGCGTTTATGATGTCAGTCTGCATGTCACCAACCAGTTGGGTGAGAATACCCTTTCTATGGGTCGCTATTTGATTGTCAGCAATGATGATGCCAAATCTTGTCTCAACTTCACCGGTGAAGAGCAATTGCTGGTTTCTAGTCCGTTTACCGAGGAGCAGAAGGCACTTACCCTTGATTGGTGGATGCGTCCGCAGCAATATCAGGGCAGTGTGAGTCTTGCTTCTGCGCAGGGCAGTTTCTCAACCACCGTTGATAGTAAGGGTGTACTTTCTGTCAAGTTAGGCAGTAGGACCGTGCCTTCCGATGATGGCTTTATCCTGACAAATGAGTGGCATCACTATGCTGTTACTTACAGCTCAGGAACGGTTAAGTTTTACCGCGATGGTTTGCTCTTCAGCAGTCCTACCACCAAGTTGGCTACCCGTATGCCTGTATTGGGTACTATCACTATGGGAGCAGATGGCTTTAAGGGACAGTTAGACGAGGTTCGCTTGTGGGGCTCAGCCCTTACAGCGGATAAGGTTAAGGCATACAGCAACCAGCATATCAGTGATGTACAGACTGCCCAGTCAGAGGATAATCTGTTGCTGTATTATGATTTCAACCAGAATGGTGGGGATGTCTTAGACCGTACCTCCAATGCCTGCAATGCGCAGCGTATAGGCTTTGGACCTGATGGTGATGCATGGAACTCTGCTTTGGGAGTCTTCACCCTTGATACGGAAGCCCTGATGCACGGTGATATTTCATCCCAATACCTTACAAATTATAAGAATCCGTTCATCACAGGCTCAGGAACGGTCAATAGCAACAATAGCAGTCGTTTCCTGAAGCTGGCCATGCGCACAGCTCGTTCTAAGTGGCAGGATGCCAATGCTATCGTCAAGAATGGAATCACCACGGGAGCACATATTGATACCAGCCACCACAGTGATATCCAGTTCGAGACACAATGGAGTGGTTTTGCCACACCGTTATTGGATTATCGCCTATGGCAGGCAGTAACCCTTCCGGCAGGTCGTTATACTTTCAGTATCACGCATGGAGATGTGGATGACATGCAGACAAGCCGTCTGGTAGTATGCGAGGGTAGCAAGATGATAAGCGATGCAGAGTGCGAGGAGAAAGCCCTTGCATGGGCAAAACTTGTCGATGGAATCGTTAATTTTACGCTTTCTGAAGAGACTGAAGTGTCTTTGGGAATCATTGTTAATCTTACTGGTCAGTCCAGTTTTGGTATCAATGCCTTCAAGTTGGAGGGTGTCACCATAGAGCCTCTCACTCCCTCAGATCCCACCGGCATTAACGCTCCAAAAGAGAACAATGTTCAATGTTCAATGTTCAATGTTCAATCAAACAAGGGAGTCTACGATCTCTCAGGCCGCAAGGTCAGTTCACAATTGAAGAAGGGTGTTTACATCCAGAACGGCAAGAAAGTGCTATATTAGTTTTCAACTCTTTATCCTCCTATGCCGCTACGCGCCAAGAGATCTCTCAGATCTTACAGATAGGAAGACTTAGGATGGCATGAACCTTACGGTTCTATCAAGCACTATTGGATGTATACTTATGTAAGCAAGCTTTCAAAGTATACATCCAATCGCACTTGCCCACTACGTGGTTATGCCATCCCAAGCCTTTGAATATCTTTTATAGATGATTAAATATCCACACGATATATTCCATTTTTCATGTCATATTCTCCAAAATTAACTAGAAGTCCTACGTGTTTATTTAATAGTCGGAGGTATGTTCTAAGCTGCTTATAGAAAATCGGTTTTATCTCTTCCACTGATTTGAGCTCTATTATAATCTGGTCTTCTACTAGCAAATCCAACCTATAGTCGCTATTTAGCGTTATTCCTTTATAAATAATGGGAATCTGTTTTTGACGTTCAAATCTAAGCCCTTTTTGTTGCAGTTCATAGCACAGAGCTTCTTCGTAAATTGATTCCAATAAACCTGGTCCAAGAATATTATAAACGTCCCATACCGCTCTGCGTATTTGATATGTCAAGTCTTTCTCTGTCATAACAATGTTTTACTGGTTCCATAAATAAAACGAATAAGTTCAGATTATATTGTGCAATATTTGGCTATTATCTGAAAAAATCCTGAAATGTTTTTAAGTGGTGGTGAGTTACAATAAGTAACGGGTGATGTGTTTCTGGCTTGGACGTTAAGAGCTCGTTCTTATAAGTACAAGTATGAAACATATCGCCTGAAGGTTTACGTAGTAAGCCTGTCCGCCACTTAAAAGCATTTGAATCTGTGGGATCTGTGAGATTTCTTGCCGCATCGCGGCATAGGAGATGAGATATTTTTCTCTCTTATTGCTTTTTTTTATATTTACAAGGGAATCAAGGTAAATGTTGGTATTCTTGTTATTTTAACCTGTAAAATTTGTTTATAAGGAATTTAATCTCTACTTTTGCATGGGAAATAGTAATTGCATGACTGCGCCCTTTAAAAAAGGGCGCCCTGAATATGCAATGGCTATTATGTAAAAGACAGGAGAATCCAGTCGCCGTACTGAAGGTCTATTTTATAGACTCACAAGGGATTACGCAATGGCTGGGTTAACCAATGGGAGATAATAATCGTTCTCTTTGGCGTGCTGGAGGGGACAAGGAGAGGTTGTAACTTCGAGTGAAACGCCAATTTCCTATGTAGCGTTAGCTCCTTTAAAAGTTGAATTATGGAAAATGAAAAGCGGTGGTGCATCTTGCGCCATTCCGACTCTGACTTGATAGGAGAGATATTCAGTGGTAAGCGGAAAGTGTTCAATGCCTCTGAGGCAGATGTGCATCCCTTGCCGCCATTCGAGTATTTCATCCCCTTTGCCGATCTTAGGCAGAAGCCCGTCGATAGACGTTCGGATTCTGATGATGAGTATAAATCCTACGATGCGGTATTGGATGACAGGGCTCTCCGTAACGACCTCCACCACTTTATCTTCATCTGCGCCACTAAGGAGCAGGTACTTTCCATTCTGGATGCCCCATGGATTAAGATGCTCCAGAATCGGCTCTATGCGTATCGCGACGAGAAGGGCGTACCCTTTGAAATCAGCAATTCTGATTTGGAGCGTTTCAAGACCATTCTCAAACGATTTGATTTCCAAATTATCAATGGTGATCCTTCCGAGGATGTGCAGACTGGTGACGAGGTTGTTGTTACCAGTGGCCCCATGGCTGGAAGCGAGGGAAAGGTGAAAGAGATTCACGAGTGGGACGGACAGATTCTGCTTACCATAGAACTGCCCATGTTCATGAACAGAATGCGTATAGCTGTTCCCGGTATCAATATTGCCGATGTCCGGCTCAAGGGCGAGAAGGCACAGCAGTTATTGCAGGACCCAGTAATTGGCCGGTTCGAGGATGAGCTCATTGAGCTGCTTTGTCATTTGCATGGCAAGAAAGGCTCCCGCCAGTTGAATCAGGAGGACCAGAAGCAGCTTCGCTTCCTTTACCAGTATTCCGATATTGTCTTTGAGGACAATCCCGTTGATCAGGCCAAGTTTGCCGCCCTCATGCTCATCTGTGTCTATCTGATGAACGACAAAGAAGAAGTGACACGTCGCACCAAAGAAGTCGAACAGTTGCTCTTTTTCCAAGAGCCAAGAGTTCAAGAAGTTCAAGGGTTCAAGGGCGCAACCTCAATGTTCAATGTTCAATGTTCAATGGTTCACGATGAACTAAGCTGTTACTTAGTTACATCGCTCTTCATCGTAAAGCACGAGGTGCAGCTTCGCCAACAAGCCAAGGCTTGGTGCCAGAGTTATCCTGATTGTCCGTTGGTTATCCGTCGTTTCCTGTCTATAGCCAAGCAAATACGTTGCTAATTGACCTTACTGATACCATATTTTGTTGTAATTTTTATTTATTAACAATTAAAGCGAAATATGAGTATGAAAAAGAAAACAATGATTATTTGTGGTCTTTTGGCCACATTGTTCACAAGTTGTGAATCTCCCGTTATCACAGATGACGGGGGCGATGAAGACCCTCAGGGCAACCTGAAGGTTAGTATTTACCAGATAGAGCAGACTCCCTTTTCTGCTCTTACGCGTGCAGAATCAGGTATCGTCTGCTCTCGATTGAATTTTGCCGTTTATGATGAAGGAGGGGCGCGCGTAAAGCAAGTCAACCAACTATCTACCGAGACCAATTTCGGTACAGCCTCTTTTCAATTGCCTGAGGGCGACTATCAGCTGGTTGTTGTTGGGCATAGTAGCAATGGCAATCCTACAATGACTGATTTGAAGAAGATAACATTCTCAAACAAATTAGGATTTACAGATACCTTTCTCTATAGTAAGAAGATCACGGTTACGGACGAGCCGAATGATCTGAAAGTAGAGCTTAAGCGTATTGTGTCATTGTGTCGGTTTGTTATAACAGACGATTATCCTGATGATTTGGCAAGGATGCGGTTCTATTACACAGGTGGTAGTGGCGCATTTGACGCATCAACGGGCTTTGGTAGTGTCGCCAGCAAACAAGAGGTGTTTTTCGATATTGATCCAGATCAAAAGCGATATGACTTATACACTTTTTTGCACGATACAGAAGGAACTATCCACCTGACGGTAACAGCATTGGATAGCGGTGATAATGTGATATGCGAGCGCCCGTTCGATATCCCCATGATACAAAACCAGATAACATGGCTGACCGGAGCATTTTTCACCGGAGGTGCAGGCTCCACTGGTGTCACCATCACTATCAATGCCGATTGGGCAGATGAATCCCATATCTCCTTCTAGCTTTGGGCATTGGCTCATAAGCCCTATAAGACTCATAAGTCCCATAAACCAATAAACCAATAAACAAAAGTTTAAGTTAAAAAGATGAAAAGATTGATTTTTACAGCAGCCGTTGCGCTGCTCGCTGCCTCATGCAGCAACGAGAATGAAGAGTTAGAAACAGAAACACTGGTTCCTGTGACCGTCCAAGTAAATGACTTCTCAGTAACGCTCGATGAATCAAATACCCGAGCCGAAGATGATGTCGCAAACTACGCTGGTGTAAAAGCCATTACCTTGGCATTCTACACCTCAGGTGGCGAAGAAGTCTACAAGGTCACCCAGCAAAAATCTGATAACACAACATATACCACCTTTGGGCAGTTCAACCTCAATCTGTACAAAGGTTCCTATACCATGGTAGTTTTGGGCTACGGTCAGGGCGAGGGTGATGTGTTCACGCTCACCAGTCCCACAGAGGCTGCATATACCGGAGCTCATGCCCGTGAGACTTTCTCTGCCACTCAGGCAGTGAACATCACCAGCACCAATGCGGTAAATCTCAGTGCTACTCTTAATCGTATTGTATCCAAACTGGTAGTCCTGTCAACCGACAATCGTACGGAGGATGCTGCGAATATACAGGTCACCTTCGCAAAGGGCGGTAAGAGTTTTAACCCCACCACAGGGTTGGCACTTTCCGATGAAGGACTCACCAATACGGTATCCATTTCAGCAGCGGTAGGAAGCAGTTCCACATCAGCCAGCTATCTCTTCTTGGCTTTTGATGAAGAGAGTATGGATATCACCATCGATGTGTTGGACAACCAGGGCACCTCCATCTCCCATAAGGTGGTTAATAATGTGCCTTTTAAGCGTAATCGTTCAACAAAGCTTACGGGCCCCATCTATAGTGCCTCTACCACCGCCACCTTTAAGGTTGAGACCGCATGGGAAACAGAGACCACCGTCCCCTTTAACTAAAAGGGGATTGGGTTTGGCCTCACCTTCTTAGAGAGAAATAAACAAATAACATAATAACGAACCAATGAAAAGATTTCTTTTAGCGTTTCTATGTCTGACGATGCTCTCCAGTCTCGTCATGGCTCAGGGTATGTCCGATCAGCAGGTCCTGCAGTTTATTGCCAGTGAGGCTAAAGCCGGTACAAGCCAGACACAGATTGTTACCAAGTTGATGCAGAAGGGAGTGAATATTGAACAGATTCGTCGTCTGCGCAACCAGTACAGCAAGCAGATTTCCAGCAACGGAATGTCGGGAGCTGCTGATAGCGCTGTGGGTGAGGCCGCTTCTCGCATGAAGCCCAAACGTAATGGTAATGGTACTAAAGATCGCGAACTTACCACAGGTCGTATAGGTACTGATGGCACCATTGAGATTGATGCATCTGATGATGTAAATAATGTGGAACAGGATGTGAAAGCCGTACAGGGTACTGCGCCTGAAGACAAGGGAAAGGAAGTTTTTGGTCGAAGCATTTTCAGCCAAGCTAACCCCAATTTCCAGCCCAATGCCAGTACACCTGTTCCTGACACATACGTGTTAGGTCCTGGTGATCAGGTGGTGGTAGATATCTATGGTGCTTCCCAGCAGACGTTGATTCATACCATTTCACCAGAGGGAACCATCACCGTTGAAGGATATGGTCCCATTCACCTCAGTGGTCTCACTGTGGCTGGTGCACAGTCCAAGTTGCGTAGCACCTTGGGTTCACGCTATCAGACCAGTAGCCTAAAGGTAGCTGTTGGTAACACCCGTACCATTCAGGTGAACGTTATGGGCGAGGTAAAAGCACCCGGAACTTACCATCTGTCTTCTTTTGCCAATATCTTCTATGCTCTATATAGGGCTGGTGGTCCCAGCGATTTGGGTACGCTGCGTAATATACAGGTCTTCCGCAATGGCCGTTTGGTCACTGTGGTTGACCTTTATGAGTATATCCTCAATGGCCGTTTGGCAGGTAATATAATTTTGCAGGACAACGATGTCATTCAGGTGCCTACGTACGAGTGTCTGGTGGGCATTACCGGTAAGATTAAGCGTCCCATGTTCTACGAGATGCGCAAAACCGAGAGTGTTGCTACTTTGTTGAAATATGCAGGTGGCTTTACAGGTGATGCTCATAAAAAGAGTGTTCGTTTGGTGCGCCAATCAGGTGATCGTTATCAGGTTTACAATGTGGAAGAGTTTGACCAGGCCAATTTTCTGCTTGCAGATGGAGATGCCGTTACTGTGGATAGCATGCTAAACCGTTTTGAGAACATGGTAGAAATAAAGGGAGCTGTATTCCGTCCCGGTCAATTTCATTTGGATGCAAACATCTTCAGTGTCAGAAGTTTGATTGAAGCTGCTGAGGGCCTTACCGAAGATGCTTATACCGAACATGCCGTACTGCACCGTCTGAAGGAAGACCGTTCTTTGGAGGTTGTACCGGTAGATGTGAAAGGCATCATGGAAGGTACGGTAGCTGATATTCCTTTGAAGAACGAGGATGTGTTGTTCATCATGACACAAGAGGATCTTCGTCAGCAGCGCACCTTTACCATCTCAGGTGAGGTGATGAGCCCCGGCACTTATCAGTATGCGGATAATACCACTATTGAGGACCTCATCGTTATGGCAGGAGGTCTTACTGATCAAGCCTCGCTCATGAGAGTAGAAGTCAGCCGTGTGTTGCGTGACCCGTTGGCTACAAAGAAGAACGACCAATATACCAAGAAGTACCACTTTGACCTGAAGAATGGTCTGGTGATTAACAACGAACGCAATTTTGTGCTGGAACCATACGACCATGTCACCGTCTATGCCAGCCCGGTATTTTCTCAGACTCGTATGATTACCGTCATGGGTGAAGTGAATTGGGAAGGCACTGTGGCAATGGAGCAACGAAATACGCGTTTGAGTGATGTTCTCTCCATGGTGGGTGGTGCTACTCCTCATGCCTACTTGAAAGGGGCAACACTGCTGCGTCGCATGACGGATGATGAGCGCAGGCGTATGTCTGCCACCATGTCAGCTATACGCGATATTCTCACGGAGAATGGCGATTCCGTCTCTTATGCAAAGCTGGATTTGGACAATAACTATCCCGTTTATATAGATTTGGATAAGGCCATGAAGAATCCTGGTGGAGAGGCAGATATCCTCATGCGCGATAGCGACCAGCTCTTTGTGCCGGAGTATGATCCTGTAGTCCGAGTTTCGGGTGATGTTATGTTCCCCAATACCCTTTACTATGAGGCAGGTAAGAAGTATAAGTATTATGTGGAGGAGTGTGGCGGCTTTGGTCATCGGGCCAAGAAGTCCAAGACGTTCATTGTATATCAGAACGGTAAGGCAGGTCTTGTAAAGAAGGGTGCGATGCCTGAACCTGGTTGTGAAATCGTAGTGGTGAGCAAGAAGAAAAAGTCTGGTTGGAATATTGCTATGTTTACCAGTGCACTCACAGGAATCAGCAGTCTTGCCTCCATGATTACTGCTATTAGTGTATTGACAAGGAAGTAGTTTAACAACTTGAAATAGGAAGTAATATGTCTGCAGAGAATCATTATAACGATCAGCAGGTCGAGAACAGAAATAACGAACAGCTCCAGAAGGAGGCATCACCTGTTGGTTTCATGAAGATATACAAGGATCTTCTCAAGCACAGGAGACTTTATTATAAGGTGCTACCCGTTACCTTCATTTTAGCTGTTATCTATACGCTGTCTTTGCCTAATTATTATTGTTGTACAGTGAGGCTTTCCCCGGAAATGTCCAGTTCCAGAACAAGTTCCAGTTTATTGTCGCTGGCAAGTAACTTTGGCTTTAATTTTGGCAAGAGTTCTGGTGGAATGGGAACAGAGGCATTGTTCCCTACTTTGTATCCCGACTTGGTCAACTCCACAGACTTTAAGGTTAGCTTGTTCACTGTACCGGTGACTATCGAGGGAAACAAAGAGAAGGGCATCAAGGACCGTACCATGCCTTATTATGATTATCTGGTTAATGAGCAGAAAAAATCAGGGCTTTCGGTAATCCTCGGAGCTCCTCGAAAACTGATAAAATGGATCTTTGCTTCTGAAAAGGACTCCACAAAAGTTTTGGAGGTTGATCCTTTCCGCTTGACTATGAAACAGGCCATGGTAGTCAAGGCCATTAACAAGAAAATTACCTGTGATGTCGATAAAAAGATGATGGTCATCACCATCAAAGTAACTGACCAAAATCCTGTGATTGCTGCCACCATGGCTGATACAGTAAAGACACGCCTGCAGAAATCTATCACAGATTACCGAACGAGCAAGGTACGCGTGGATATGGAGTATTATGAGAAGATTAATGCGGAAGCGAAGATTCGTTATGAGGAAGCACGACAGAAATATTCTGAGTTTGTGGACGCTAACCAGTACATCATCCTTCAGACCGTTCGTCAGAAGCAGGTTGACTTGGAGAATGAGATGCAGCTTCAGTACAATGCGTATATGCAGACAGCTCAACAACTCTTGGCTGCAGAAGCTAAGGTGCAGGAGGAAACGCCCGCTTTCACCACACTTCAGAGCGCTACGGTTCCCGTCAGGAAAGCTGGTCCTGCCAGATCTAAGATGTGTTTGATGTTCCTCTTTTTGGCATTTATCGGAACATCTGTCTGGATTCTCTACAAAGAGGGCGACCTCATGGCCCTCTTCAACTCAAATGATGAAGAAGAGCCTGACACATCAGACACCACAGAACAAACCGCTCTCATCCAAGCTCTTCTCAACCTAAATGCTAAAAAGTAAGAAGACTATTTACCTTAACCTGAGTTCGAGGAAATATAATTGTCTATAAATAGCCTGACACACTGTTTTTTACACTCTTCATACCCGGCAGTCAGGACCTTTTCAACCCCGATTTTTGGAATCGGACTTACATCGGAGGTACATCGGGGTATCTTTTTGTTGCTCAGTTACTCATAAATAAAGTTAAACTCAAGTGCTGCAGATTTTAGAAAAAAATGATTAACGTTGGAATTATTGGATGCGGCTTCGTTGGTGGAGCCTTAAAAGATTGGTTAGAACATAATAACCCCGAATGTAAACTTTTTATAAGCGATCCCCCAAAGGGGTATAATGATGATTTAAGTAACATTGATATTGCATTTCTGCAGATTCATGTGCCTACAGAAGATGATGGTACACAAGACCTGACATTGATGAAGGAGCTTATTACCAATCTCCCTGATGTGCCTGTGTTTGTACGTACTACTATTCTTCCAGGCACCAGTGAGCGTCTCTCCAAGGAAACAGGACATCAAGTGTGCTATATGCCAGAGTTCCTTACAGAGCGCACTCATATTGAGGATTTCAAGAAACAAACAATGGTGTTTACAGGTGCACACGAATTGCTTACAAAGATTTTTGTAGGCAAGAAGTTTACTGTTATGAGCCCATTAGAGGCAGAGTTGACAAAGTATATGCACAATGTGTTCGGTGCTTATAAAGTTACCTATTTCAATGCTTGCCGTGAATACTGTGAGCAGATGGGTGGTGATTGGCGTAAGGTCCATACAGGTATGTTGCTTTCTGGTTACATCAATGATACTCACACCTATGTTCCTGGTCCTGATGGAAAGTTTGGCTATGGTGGAAAGTGCTTTCCCAAGGATGTTAATGCCTTTGCCAAGATGACTGCAGGTACTCCTCTCGGAGTCCTTTTGGAGCATTTACATGAGTTGAATGTTCATTTCCGTGGAGTAGAAGAGCATATATAATCAATTATTGGTAGAAAATAAATAAAGAAACTATATGTCAGTTTTTAAGGACAAAGTTCTTTTAATCACCGGTGGAACCGGTAGTTTTGGTAATGCGGTATTGCGCAGGTTTTTGGACAGCGACATAAAGGAAATTCGTATCCTAAGTCGTGATGAGAAGAAACAGGATGACATGCGTCATTTCTTGCAGGCTAACCGTGGAGATGTGGCACATAAGGTGAAATTCTACATTGGCAATGTGCGCCAGCGAGAAGCTGTGGACTTTGTGATGACTGGCGTTGATTATGTATTCAGTGCAGCAGCATTAAAGCAAGTTCCTTCTTGCGAGTTTTTCCCAATGGAGGCAGTACGCACGAATGTAGAGGGTACAAATAATGTACTTCTAAGTGCGATTGCTCATGGTGTGAAAAATGTGGTGGTTCTTTCTACTGACAAGGCAGCTTATCCAATTAATGCTATGGGCATTTCCAAGGCTATGATGGAGAAAGTAGCCATTGCTCAAGGTCGTGCACTTGGTATGAATGCGAAGACAACAATTTGTTGCACAAGATATGGAAACGTGATGGCCAGTCGTGGTTCTGTCATTCCTCTTTGGGTTGAGCAGATGATGGAGGGCAAGCCTATTACTATAACTGACCCGAATATGACCCGCTTCATGATGACATTGGATGACGCTGTGGATTTGGTTATATACGCTTTCACCCACGGTGAAAATGGTGATCTGTTCGTTCAGAAAGCACCTGCTGCAACTCTTGATGTATTAGCAGAAGCCCTAAAGCAGACTTACGCCAAGATTAATCCGGAGTATGCTGAAACAGAGGTTAAGGTAATTGGAACACGCCACGGTGAGAAACTTTACGAGACACTGGTAACTCGTGAAGAAATGGCCAAGGCCATTGATATGGGTGGATACTATCGTATACCTTGCGACAACCGTGATTTGAACTATGATAAGTTCTTCACAGAAGGCGACCACAAGGTGGAAACCGTTGAAGAATACCACTCTCACAACACCAAGCGTCTGGATGTGGCAGGTATGAAGGAATTGTTGTTGAAACTCAACTTTATCCGTGAAGACCTAGGTTTACAGCCCAGGGCTAAAGCACGTGATTACCGTTCGGAGTAGAGTTTAGTAGATTAATAGGTTGGCAGTTTAATAGTTTAGTTGGTTAGTAGTTTTATAGGTTAATATGTGAATGGAAAAGATAAGATGCTCTTAACTAAACGATTAAACAAAACAAAAAACGACTAAACCATTAAACGAGTAAACAATTAAACTAAATAGTATATGAAATTTTTTATATGTGGCTGTAATGGTATGGCTGGTCATACTATCAGCTTATATCTTCAGGAGCAAGGTCATAAAGTATATGGCTTTGACCTTCAAGAGTCCAAACTCATCAAGAGTTTTGCAGGAAATGCATTTGATACTGAGACTATAGCTCGAGTTATTAAGGAAGGCAAGTATGACACTGTTATTAACTGCATTGGAGTGCTGAACCAGTTCGCAGAGAACAACCATGCTCTGGCTGCATTCTTGAATAGTTACTTCCCCCACTTCTTGGCAAAAACTACCGAGGGTACAGATACTCAGGTTATCCACATGACTACCGACTGTGTGTTTTCTGGTAAAAAGGGTGGCTATACGGAACGTGACTTGCGTGATGGTGAAACATTCTATGATAGAAGCAAGGCACTTGGTGAGTTAGATGATGAAAAGAACCTCTCTTTGAGAAATTCCATTGTGGGAGCTGATATTAACCCAAAGGGTATTGGGTTGCTGAACTGGTTCATGAATAACACCACAGGTGAGCATCCTGTGGTGAATGGCTATACGAAAGCTATGTGGACAGGCCAGTGTACTTATCAGTTGGCTAAAACTATGGAAGCTGCTGCCAAGGAACGTGCTTATGGATTGGTGAATGCTGTACCAGACACAGACATTTCTAAATATGAATTGCTGAAGCTCTTTAACAAGTATCTGCGTGGCGGTCGTGTTCAAGTAAATCCTGTGGAGGGCGTAAATGCTGACAAGAGCCTGAAGCGTACCAACTGGGATTTTAATTACCGCATACCTGACTATGAGCAGATGGTAGCTGAGATGGCCGAATGGATTCAGCGGCATAAATCGTTGTACCCTCATTATGCCTTATAGTTTAATGATATTCTATAGTTTAAGAGTTTAAAAAGATGAAGAAACTAAAGTTAATGACAATAGTAGGTACTCGTCCTGAGATAATCAAGATGAGTGCTATCATTAAGAAAGCAGATAGGTATTTTGACCAAGTGTTGGTACACACTGGTCAGAATTACGACTATACGCTGAACGAGGTTTTCTTCAAAGATCTTGGCCTGCGTGAACCTGACTATTACCTGGGTGTAGTAGGTGAAAATCTTGGTCAGACCATGGGTAATGTAATAGCTAAGAGTTATGAACTGATGGCAGAGGTAAAACCGGATGCAGTGATTGTTCTTGGTGATACCAATTCTTGCCTATGTGTAATTTCTGCTAAGCGTTTGAAAATCCCTATTTTCCACATGGAAGCCGGTAACCGCTGCAAGGATGAAAACCTTCCAGAAGAGGTTATCCGCAGGATTGTGGATGTGACTAGCGATATTAATTTGTGTTATAGTGAGCACGCAAGGCGTTATATCCTTGAAACAGGTGTGAAACCGGAATATACTTATGTAGTCGGTTCACCGATGGCGGAGGTGTTGAAGGACGTCCTGCCTCAGATTGAAGCATCGAACGTTTTGAATGACTTGAACCTTGAGCCAAAGAAGTACATACTTCTTTCTGCTCACCGTGAGGAGAACATTGATATTGAGCAGAACTTCTTCTCATTGATGAACGCAGTGAATACCATGGCTGAGACCTACAATATGCCTGTGCTCTATAGCTGCCATCCTCGTAGCCAGAAAATGATTGAGAAACGTGGCTTTAGGTTCAATGACAAGGTTATCCAGCATAAACCCCTTGGTTTCTTTGACTATAACAAACTCCAGCAAAATGCTTTCTGTGTAGTAAGTGATAGTGGTACCGTACCGGAAGAGGGTGCTTTCTTTGGATTCCCCGCAGTAAGTATTCGCACCTCTACCGAGCGTCCTGAGGCTATGGATAAGGGCGTGTTTACTATTGGAAGTATTACCTCTGAGGCTGTTTGTCAGGCTGTGGAATTAGCCGTGGCTATGCACGCAAATGGAGACGATGCATGCCCAGTTCCTGCATATACGGATGAGAATGTGTCCATTAAGGTGATAAAGCTCATTCAGAGTTATGTGGGAATTGTGAATAAGATGATTTGGAAGAAATCCTAGTTCTGACTTAGTCTTCGCGAAAGAACAAAAGGCTTTGTATAATGACGCAATCGAGTGGTAAGCGAATAGCACGAAATACGACATTTCTTTATATGAGAATGTTGTTTGTGATGCTGGTGAATATCTTTAGCGTCCGTTATGTGCTTAAGGGGCTGGGAGTTGTTGACTATGGCATCTTCAATGTTGTTGCGGGCTTGGTGACAATGTTTTCAAGCCTAAGCAGTATCATTTCGTCTGCTACTTTACGATTCCATTCATATGCTATAGGAGAAGGGAAAGAAGAGAAGGTTAGTGATGTTTTTACAGCCAGCGTAAATATTTATGCATTACTTGCTGTGATAATTCTAATTGCTGGAGAAATCATAGGCGTATGGTTTATTAACGCAAAGGCAGATATTCCGATAGATAGGCTTATAACAGCCAATTGGGTATTCCAATCAACGATGATATCGTTCGTTATTGGGTTGATGACGTCGCCTTTTTCCTCATTAATTTTCGCTTATGAAAGAATGCATGTATTCTCCGTCGTAAGTGTCTGTGATTGTGTGCTCAAATTTTTCTTGGCATATAGCCTGTTGTATTTGTCCGGAGATCATCTTTTATGGTATGGAATAGGGCTATTATTCATTCAATCACTGAGTTTTTTCGCTTATCTTA
The DNA here is from genome assembly GCA_017445925.1 of Bacteroidaceae bacterium. GTDB lineage: Bacteria > Bacteroidota > Bacteroidia > Bacteroidales > Bacteroidaceae > Physcousia. The sequence continues at coordinate 81,651 of JAFSRW010000004.1, forward strand.
TAACCTCACGTCATGGAGGTGGTGAGTACTACTATAAAAAGAAAACGGAAAAACAATTGTATAGACAGATGTTGTCTTTCTCAGGCTGGACACTTTTTAGTTCTTCTGCAAGTATCGGTATTTCACAATTGGTTACAATGGTAACGAATGTATTCTTTGGACCTGTTGTAAATGCTGCAAGGGCTATTTCATTTCAGGTTATTAGCGCAATGAATTCGTTTACGGGTAATATCATTGTGGCACTGCGCCCGCCGATGATAAAGCAATACGCAGAAGGGGATTACGAGAAGGTGAAACATTATTTCAATTTTAGTAATAAAGCTGTTTTTTATAGTTTATTATTGATTTTGCTCCCTCTCTTTTTCGAGATGGAGACGGTTCTCCGATTATGGTTAGAAGTGGATGATTCGCAAACGGTATTGTTCTGTCGTCTCATATTAGTTTATGCGTTAATTCTTTCGTTGAACAATCCTATTTCTATCATCATTCAGGCTACCGGAAATATTAAAGCATATAGTACATACGTTGAAATACCAACTCTTTTGTGTTTTCCTGCAACATGGGGACTTTATGCTCTAGGAATGCCTGCAGAATCAGCATTTTATGTGATGATAGTGGCGATAGTTGCATCACATATAATCAGGTTGTTATGTTTGAAAAATGTTTTTCCTGTTATTTCTTATAAGGATTATTTTGTCCATTTTTTATTACCGGCAATAGTGATACTTTGTATAGTATCTCTTTGTCTATTCTTTATACAACAAAAAATCATTGAGGGCTTACCAAGACTATTAGCAATTCTCATCACCAATAGTCTATTACTATTCGTATCTTGTTTTGTTATCGGTTTATCTCAGACAGAAAGAAATGCATTAATATCATTGATTATGGAGGTTATGACTAAATTAAAAATCTTCAGATGGACGAGTTAATTCTATGGATATATATTGCTGCTTGGGGAGGAGTAGCATGGCTATATTGGAGAAAGAGAAGGCATTTTGATACGGGATTCTTTATAGTTCTTTTATATTTTGTCATTTCTATAATCTCCTATTTTGCATATCTTGTAGAATGGGATGAAGTATTAAAGGACTTTAGCCTGTTTCCTTTTTTTTATCTGTTTTTTGTGGCTCTCTTTTCGCTGTTTCCTATATTGCGATTTGATGACAGAAAAGTTAAGAGGTGTGTTGTGCCAAATCGCACACTTCTTGGTCTTTTAGTATGGACTTGTATTATACCCAATATTATTAGTTTCCCTAGTACGATTAAGGGCCTTTCTGAAGGTCTTTCTCAAATGATGATTGATGTAGCTATAGGAGGTGAATTATATGATGAAAACCGTGGCTTAGCTGAGACAACAGGGCATGGTATATCAAACTTACCTTCGGTCATTAGTACTGCTTTTTCAGGGATAACGTGTATGTTAACTTTCTATTATGCATCATTGAAGAAGAAGTCTCGTTTGATTCTTTATCTTCTTTTTCTGTCTTGCATTAAATTAGCGTTACAAACAGTCTCGCAAGGACAGCGTGGAGGCGTTGTGGAATACTTGTTATTAATGGTAGTTTCTTATTTTCTTGTAAAACGTTTTATGAGTAATACTTTAAGAAAAACTATTGCAAGGACTGGATTGATATTTGTGGTTTTTGCTTTCGCCATATTAACAGCTATAACAATTGGTCGGTTTGGACAAATGGCAGATAGAACTTTTGACTCCACCGTATATTATGCAGGACAGCAGAATTTGTATTTTAATAAATTTGCTTTTGACAATAATGGTATAAGGTATGGTGATCGTACAATACCTTTGCTAAAAAGAATGGTTGGTATAGAAGGGGTCCCGCACAATTATATTGAGAGACGAAACAAGTACCATAATTTAAAGATAAACGACGAAGTTTTTATTGGTTTTGTTGGAGATTTTGCCTTAGATTTTGGCCCATTCCTTGGTGCTTTATTACTTGTAATGCAAACCTTGTTTGTCTTACATAATACTAAAGTGAGAAAAGGCAAACTTTATCTTCATCAAATTATTTTACTACACTTTACTTTGTATATGGTGTCTATCGGAAGTATTAAACTTTATCCGTTTTCAGATGTCCGAGGTAATTTGCAAATTTTAGTTTATTTGTTCTTATATATTATTTTTTATAGTGATTATTATCGTAAAGTTAATAACAAACAAATAAAAAAAGAGAATGGATTATCCACGATTTACAGTAATAATTCCTCAAAAGGATAGATCTGAATATATAGGTCATACTTTGAAAACCTGTATGATTCAAGATTATCCTAATTTTGAGATAATCGTATCAGATGATTGTAGTGAAGACAACTCCGTTGAAGTGATTCAAGAATTAGCAAATTTAGATTCGCGAATTAAATTATTTGCACATAAGGAGCATCTCGGTATGCGCGACAATTTTGAATTTGCTTTAAATCAGGTAAAACCGGGATACGTTATGGCATTGGGAGGCGATGATGGGTTAGTTCCTGGGTGTATTTGGGAAATGTATCGTATTATAAAGGAAACGGGAAGGCAGCTTCTTACTTGGACTCCTGCAGGATTCTCGTATCCAGAAAAGGAGGGCGGACAGAATATTTTTTATGTTCGTCGTGTAAAAGATACTGGAGTTAAGTTTATTAAATCTGAGGATTTTCTTAATAGATTAGCATCAACATTTCATTATCAAACGGATGATTGTCCAATGTTTTATATGAAGGGGGTTGCCTCAACGGAATTGGTGGATAAAGTTAAATCTCGTACACCAGATCACTGTTTCTATTACTGTCCAACCCCGGATGGGTTTTCTGGTGTTGTTTTAGCAGGTGAAGTAGAAGATTATGCTTATACCAACAAGCCACTTTCTATTACTGGGGATACAATAAAGTCTCAAGGCAAGAACTATATGAGGGCGGATAAAAAATCTAAGTTTGAAGCTCAGCAGTTCTTCAATGATAATATAAGAAGAACGATGCATGCAGAATTGGCTTCACAGCAGTATTCTCCACTCGTATCCCTAATGACGGCAGATTATTTACTAACTGCGCGAGATCTTCCTGGTTGGCCTGGTAAATTTAAAATGTTTTCCTATGAATCTTTGATAAAAGCATCATTTGACGTAATGATTAATAGGCCTTTCGCTGACGAAGTTTTAGAAAGGGAACTAAGAATATTACAAGAAATTGCGAAACAACATGATTTAATAGATCTATTTAATAATCTTATTAAAGAAAAAAAACGTAAAGTCCTAAAGAAGAAGGAAGGCGGATATGGTTTTTTGATTACTCATTCAATACGATTCGAGGGATCCTCAATCGGCATCTACAATATATTTGATGCCTGCTTGGCAGTCAATTTTGTATTTAATTGTCATAATACTCTTTCAATGAGAAGTGTTGTTGAATTTATTAAAAGAATGTTCTCCTTCATTATGAGTAGAAGAAAATATAGATTAGTAGGTTTTCCACAATTAGATTAAATAAACGATTGGATTAGCTCAATTAGATTATATACGTAATAGTCTTCTAATGTGCGTTGGATGTACTTTGAAAAAGCAAGTAGAAATGGCGTAATATAATATGTTAATAATCCCCATCGGGAATTTGGAAAAAATACGAAAATGAAGATTGTTCACCTTTGTATAAGTGCATTCTATATTGATAATTTCTCGTATCAAGAGAATCTTTTATCGAAATATCATAGAAAGCTTGGTCACGATGTTACTGTTATTGCCTCCTTGTTTTCTTTTAACAAAGAAGGTAAAGGATGTTACTTGGAAGGCCCGTCGGAATATGTTAATTCGGATGGTGTCAAAGTTATAAGGATTGATTATAAGAAGCCATTTTACAAAATTAACAAATTATTTCGTCACTATGAGGGTTTGTTTGAAAAAATAGCAAATGAGAAGCCTGATATTATTTTCTCTCATAACATTTCTGCAGCCGACATGATGATTCTGCGTCGTTATCTTAAGTTACATCCCAATGTGAGGCTATATGCGGATAATCATGCAGATTATATCAATAGTGGTAAAAACTTTTTGTCAAAACATATCCTTCATCCGATAATATGGAGGTTTTTTGCTCAAAAAATAGAACCATATATACAGAAATGTTATGGAGTAACACCGATGAGATGCCGTTTTTTGAAGGAGGTATATAGAATTTCAGAAAAAAAAATAGGATTTTTGCCAATGGGAGTGGATGACGACTCCATTCCTTCAGAACGAGATGTTGTTAGAAAAAAAATCCGTTCAGAGTTAGGAATTTCTGATGATGCAATTTTAATTATTTCTGGAGGAAAAATAGACCGCTTGAAAAATATCCATAAATTAGTCGAAGCCATCAAGTCTTTAAATAACGAAAAAATCAAGTTGATATTGTGTGGTGTGCTCACCCCTGAGATGGATTGTTTAAAGAAGGAATTTGACGACAAGACCGATGTCTTTTATTATTTAGGCTGGTGTGATGCTCAAAGAGTAATTGATTGTATGGTTGCATCTGATATTGCGTGTTTCCCTGGGACCCATTCAACTTTATGGGAGCAATCTGTTGGTATTGGTTTGCCTGCAATTTTTAATCATTGGAATGAAATGGAACATGTTAATGTAAATGGGAATTGTTTTTTAATTAATGGAGAGGATGTTGGTGAAATTCGACAAGCTATTTTAACGATGACGGATTTATCAAATTTATCTCATTATAGAGAGTTGGCTAAAGAAGCTTCAAAATCTTTTCTTTATTCTGAAATTGCAAAAAAGGCGATAGAATTATAAGTATTATGGGTAAGTTTCATTTCTTCGTGGGGTTAGCGAAGACATTGTTTAACAAGCGAATCTCGTTTCTTTCTTTTATATCTTCTCGCTGTATTATTGATAAAACTTGTGTCATTTGTCGAGGTGTAAAAATAAAAAGTAGTAAAATAGGCTCTTATTCCTATGTTTCTGCTTGTACAGATATTGAAAATGCGGAGATTGGAAAGTTCTGTTCCATAGCAGATCATTGCCGCATAGGTATGAGTAGTCACTCCTTACAATATTTATCATCATCTCCACTCTTTACTCAAAAGGTTAATGCTCTTCGTGAGAAATGGACGGATAGAGATGTGTTTGAAAAAAAAGATGTAGAAGAGCGAGTTTTTTTAGGCAATGATGTTTGGGTTGGTTCTCATGCCCTAATTAATGGAGGAGTACATGTGGGCGATGGTGCCTGTATAGCAGCGGGGGCAGTTGTTGTTAAAGATGTTCCTTCATACGCAATTGTCGGGGGAGTGCCAGCAAAGGTAATAAAATACAGATTTGAACAACGCATGATTGACAGACTGGTGGCGTTGAGATGGTGGGATTTTCCTGTCGAAAAACTTAAGTCACTTGTCCCATTTTTCCAGAAGGAAACAACAGAAGAGATGTTGATAGAATTAGAAAGAAATCTTTTGAATAATATTAATGAATAATAGTGCATCGCATCCATCTGGATTTTTTCTTGTTATTTTTTTTGTCTTTTTAACCCTGGGTTGTTGCATGAGGGTAGAAACATGCTTTGCAAAGACCGTTCTTGAAATTAAATCTCAAAAAGATTTCGATGTGTTAAGTGTGAATCTTTTGGAACATTTGACAAAGGGCGAAAAAAATATTGTAGTTAACTTTGCAAAGGGTAAGTACTATTATAAGACTCTGCACATTTATTTTGACGATAGGCAGTTTCCTGATGCGTCTATAAGTTTTAAAGGTAATGGCTCTACTATTATTTCTGCAGGCAATGACTTAATAAAAGACGGGCCAATTGTAAAATATAGAGAAGGGGCAGGATTCATTGATGCTAACGGGAAAGATTACGAGAATTATAGTCGCATGTTTCAATCTGATAATCTTGTTGATATAGTTGATGAGAAATCGAAACTATGTCGTATTCATTGCCCAGAATTGGCCAACACTGGTAATATAGACTGCCCAAATGCATATCTCCGACTTACTTCTTGGTTTACCAGTTATCTTTATCATGTGACAAAAATATCTGATGGTTATGTTTATTTTACTGCCGATAATCTTGCCCCAGGTTACTCACAGTATGGTAATTTTAATGTCAATTATGATTATACTGTGGGAAAAATTATGCCACGTTTTAGGCTCATTAATGTGTCATTAGGTGGGTGTCAGATTGAAGGTAAAGTGCAAGGTGTGATAAATCGGTCTTCCGAACGTGTCATTCATCAGTGCGAGGCTGGTTTTTTCATTTTTTTACAGAATTGCAGCATGAAACGATTAGCTATTGAAGGATTCCGTGTTATTGGCTGTAGAGCAGATTGTCAGACAATCCGATTCCGAAATATGAAAGCCGAATCAATTATTATTTCCAACCTTACTCTGTCAGGTGCTCGGGGAATGACTATATATGCAGAAAGCACAGATAATGTTATTATTAAGAACTGTGAGTTCTATGATAATTACCGAGATGTCGTCAATATCTCAAATACATGTAATAATAGTGTTATAAAAAATAACCTTTTTTATAATAACGGAAAAGGTGTTGTTAATAGTTTCTGCATAATTTGTCGTGGTGGTAACTATCTTATAGCAAATAACGTCATTCGTGACTTTAATTATGGTGCAATAGGTGTTGGTGTATGGCATAAGTCCGCAAAAGGGAGTTACCCATCTTATGGCATAGTTGAACGAAATCATATTTATTATACTTCGGATTACATTAAAGAAAAGGCCGAGTGGACTTTAGTAGATGGTGGTGCAATCTATCTTTGGACGAAAAACGATGATGCCGTTATTCGTCATAACTTTATACACGATTATGAAGGAATGGGAAGTAACCGAGGCATCTATTGCGACGATGGAACAAATAATTGCTCAATTTATGGCAACATTGTTCTAAATATAAATAATTGCCGCGCTATTGACTTACGCCGTTCAAAAACTATTGAGAATGCACCAGTGGGACAAAGGTCTAATGAGAATAATCACATTTTTGGAAATGTTTTCAATAATGATTTTCTATTTGAGGGACGCGATGATGATTCAACTTCTGTGAAGGGTAGAAATACGATACTGGTTAATTCTGAGGTGGGTATGCCTAAAATAACAGTAAAAAATGTCATCGAAGAGTCTCAGGATAAGATTTCAGAATACAAAGAAAAGATGTGGTATAGAAGGGGGAGGAAATTAGTTCTTTAATGTGTAAATAAAAGAAAGAAAAAAAATGATAATTGTTATAGGCGCAACAAGTTTTATTGGTGTTCATACTGTCACAGAATTATTGAATCAAGGATGCAAGGTCCTTGTGACTGGACGTAAAAATCGATTTAAAGAGCACTATGATGCCTTGGGCGTGGAATATGTAAACTTAGACCTCAACAATGAGGCTGATTTTGAAAAGTTGCCCAAGTGTGATGTTGAGGGTGTTATCCTTTTGGCTGGACTGTTACCAGCTAATGCTCCTGTCAACCTTGATGAAGATGAGAATGCTGCAGATTATTTCCTTATCAACGTCATTGGCACCATCAATGTGCTGGAGTACTGCCGTAAGAATGGCATTAAAAGGATGATCTCCACCTGTTCCTACGCAGATGTTCGTGGTGCCTGGAGTGCCACGAAACGTATCACCGAAGACGAGCCACGTGATTTCATCTATACGGGTGATCACGCCGTATATGTCATCTCTAAGAATGCAGCCAACGATGTGATGGAGTATTATAATCAGCAACATGGCATGAAAAACGCAGTATTCAGATTCCCAACGGTGTTTGGTGTCACTCCTCATATGTCCCTGTATGTTAACGGGGAGATGAAGAAGTCCGGCTTCCAGATTTTTATGGAAAAGGCTGAAAAGGCTGAAGACATTACCGTGTTTGGCAATCCTAATATGATTCGTGATGTGGGATATGTGAAGGATATTGCCCATGCTTTTTATCTTGCCATCAAGAGCGAGAATACATACGGACTTTACAATATGACTGCAGGTGGAGGCGTGACACTTCAAGAGCAGGCAGAGGTGATGCGCGATGTGTTTGGACCAGCTGATGGTCGTCGCAGCCGCATCCTCTATAAACCGGAGGTGCAGAATAATACTCCATCTTATCTCTTCTCTATGGAAAAAGCCAAAAATGACTTTGGCTTTGAACCCAAGTTTAAGACTTATCGTCAGATGATGGAGGACTTTAAAAAAGATTGGGATAATAACCTGTATCGAGATTTATTTAAATATTAAACAATGTACAAGCATTTCTTTAAAAGACTGATAGCTTTTATCATCGCTTTGATTGCATCCCCATTCGTGTTGCTGCTTTGCATATTCGTTTGGATTGCTATTAAGTTGGATGATGGAGGCCCGCTGTTCCACATGGCATCACGTATAGGAAAGGGAGGACGCATTTTCAAGATGTTCAAGTTCCGCTCTATGATTGTGAATGCCCCGGATTTGAGGATGGAAGATGGTAGTACTTACAATGCTGAGGATGATCCTCGCGTGACAAAGGTCGGTAAATTTTTGCGCAAAACCAGTTTAGATGAGATTCCTCAGCTACTGAATGTACTAATAGGCGATATGGCTTTGATTGGTCCTCGCCCGGATTCTGCGTTCTATCTGGAACATTATACGCCAGAAGAGAGAGTTATCTTAACGGTACGTCCTGGTATCACAGGATGGAATCAGGCTGTCAATAGAAATAGTGTCGGAACAAAAGAGAAACTGCAGGCAGATATTTACTATGTGGAGCATCTTTCTTTTTGGTTTGATTGCAAGGTGATTTGGTTAACTATCAAGACAGTTATATCTCATAAAGACGTATATAGAGCGTAGGCGCAACCTTAACGAAAGTCGAATAACGAAAGACGAAAACGAAAAAAGTTAGATGAAGAAACTTATGGTTCTCGCCGCAGGGCTGCTTCAGATTCCTGTAATAAAGAAAGCCCACGAATTGGGCGTGTTTGTCATCGCTGTGGATGATGATCCCAGCGCACCAGGAATGGCGCTGGCAGATAAATCTATAGTGCCGGGCGGGCTGATGAATGAAGATAAATTGGTTGCTATTGCCAAGGAGGAGCATGTGGATGGTGTAATACATCCTTGTTCTGAGGTCGCAATGATGGTGATGGGACGTATTAATGATGAGTTGAACCTGCATGGTATTTCCCGTGAAACGGCAATGCGTGCTACAAATAAACATTTGATGCGTGAGGCATTTGAGGCATATGGCGCACCAAGTCCCAAATCATACTGTACGGCATCAGTTGAAGAAGGATGGTCTCTTTTCTCTTCCATTGGTGGAAAGGCCATTTTGAAACCTTCTCGTAACAGTGGTAGCCGGGGAATATCCGAGATTGAGCCGGATATATCAAAAGAAGACTTCTCTGCGTTATTTGAACGGTCCAAAGACGAAAGTCGTGATGCTTCGGTAATGATAGAACAATTTATCGAAGGACCTGAATTTAGCATCGAGATTATTGTTTGCAATGGTGTGGTGAATGTTCTGCAAGTGACTGATAAGAAAACGACGGAAGCCCCATATTTTGTAGAGTTGGGGCATAGTCAACCCTCACAATTTCCAAAAGAAGTAGTTGATGCCATTAAAGATGCCGCTATAAAGGGCGTAAAAGCATTAAACTTGAATGATTGTGCAGCACATGCTGAAGTAAAATACCAGGAAGGGAAACCCTATATAATGGAAATTGGCGCCCGTTTGGGTGGAGATTTTATCTCAACAGAACTTACACATCTGAGTACGGGCATAGACATGGTGGCAGCTGCTATCAATGTGGCTTTGGGAAATAAACCTAATTTGGATTCTGTTGCAGAATCGCAAGGAGTTGCCATACGATACTTTACTCCAAAACCTGGGAAAGTGACTGCTATTGAGAATGCGGGTCTGTTGGACCGACCTGATGTATATGATGCTGAAATATACGTAAATCCTGGTGATGAGGTAAAAGAGGTAAAATCAAGTCTGGACAGGTCTGGACACGTAATAGTGACGGCTCCAATTGCTAAAGAGGCAATTGCTATCGCAGAATGTCTAATAAATAAAGTAAGGATTATTACTGAATGAGGATATTACAATTAGCCGGATATTTCTTCCCAGAAAAGGCCGCGAGTATCTATTTGGAGGAGAATAGATATGAAGCTTTTTCTAATGCCGGCTTCAAAACAATAGTTTATGCGGCAAGACCGCAGCGTGGCCTGACTGAGGAGGAGTATCAAGAATACAAGCAAAAGAAGCTTGAAATGATGTTTAATGGTGGTGTGGAAGTACATCGCTTTGCTATGTATCGTGAAGGGAAGAATGCCTTATTAAGAGCTTTTCGATATTTATTGATTAGTGCTGTCCAGTTGTGGAAAGGCATTTGGGCAAAGAATATTGACTTGATTTATGTTGCAAGTACACCACCTACACAGGGTGCTTTGGCCGCAATTGCGAAATTGATCAAAAGAGTTCCGCTCGTTTACAACCTTCAGGACATTTTTCCAGACTCTCTTGCAGGAACTGGCCTGGCCAAGAAAGGTGGCCTGTTGTGGAAAATTGGTCGGGTGATTGAGGACTTTACCTATCGTAATGCTGATATAATCATTGTTATCAGTGAGGACTTCAAGCGCAACATAATGGCGAAAGGTGTACCCGAGGATAAAATCGTGGTCATCTATAATTGGGTGGACCAGAATGCTGTGGTAGATGTTCCCCGCTCCGAGAATATCCTCTTTGACCGTTACGGGCTTGATAGGAATAAGTTCTATGTTACTTATAATGGTAACATCGGCCTGACACAAAATATGGATATGCTTTTGGAAGTGGCGAAATCATTGGAGGCTAATGAGGATATACATTTTGTTTTAGTGGGAAATGGGGCTTATCTTGAACAGGTGAAGCAGATAATCAAGGACAGGAATGTGCAGAATGTGACGTTACTACCCTTCCAACCATACGAAGACATATCTCATGTGTTCTCTTTGGGAGATGTGAGTCTTGTAATTTCCAAGCCTGGAGTTGGCGCAAATAGTGTTCCTTCTAAAACTTGGAGCATTATGAGTGCCTCAAGGCCAGTGCTGGCAAACTTTGATGAGAATGAACTGAAGACTATCATAGAAGAGAACCATTGTGGTATCTTTACAAAGGCGGGTGATAAAGTTGCTTTCACAGATGCTATTCTTCGGCTGTATAATGACCGCGAACTTTGTAGAGAAATGGGAAAGAATGGTCGCAAGTTTGTAATGGATAATCTCACGAAAGAGGTGGGGACATCAAAATATGTAGAAGTTATCAAGTCGTTTGAAAAAGAGGTCAAGAATTAGAGAATTATAGAATTGATATACAATGAACATGAAATTAAGAAATATTCCTTTCTCTCCGCCGGAGAAATTATGGTTCATGGTTTCTTGAAAGGTTCAAGGTTAAGGGTTAGCGGTTAGTGGTTAGCGGTTAGAGCCCCTTGACCCTAGACTCTTGGCTCTTGACTCTTGACTTCCAACTGTAAACTCTAAACTTTATAAACTGACTCTCAACTCTAAACTCTAAACTGTTAGCGGTTAGCGGTTAGTGGTTCACGGTGAATGGTTCAGGTTTCATGATTACTTCCAACCAATATGGCATACGAGAAGAAGGAATATAAAAAGAGAATAGAGGGGTGTCACAATCTGTGATACCATGTTAAACATCAGTAGTAAAGGAATTCTTGACAACTCATGGATAAGGATCTTATACTAAGTGAAGAGAAAGGTGAGATAGTGTTATATCAG
>JAFSRW010000054.1 GCA_017445925.1 Bacteroidaceae bacterium
ATGCCTCAGACAGCAACGGACATGAGGGTGATACTGCCCGACCTTGGCGACTTGGAGGGGAAACATGCCATCTTCCTGAAATTCTCCTCGCCCGTCAAGGAGAAGTCCATCTGTACATTAAATAACTTTGTTTTCCAGTAGGATGTTGAGCATTTGACGGTCCAACTTGTGGCCGTGAAAGTCTTCGTAATCAACATCGGAGCGGCCGCTGTCTAATATGCCGAAAGAGCCACGCAGGTTCCACAGAGCCCATCCCAAGCCCATCTGATGGAAGACACTCAGGTTGTCCTGGAGCCACTTGAGGGCCACGGCATGTGGTGTCTGGTTATGGCATCCGAACTCCCCGATAAAGACTTGTCCACCCTGACGGAACAACGGTATCCAACTGCGTTGCTGCATGTCCAGTAACCATTGGCGGTCATAGTGTCTGCCGTCAGCATCCAAAGGCCACGTCAACTTTTCCTTTGGGAATGACATCGGACCATTGCCATAAACCCACGAGGCACCGTAATGCGATACAAGCATGGGCTGATAGCCACGCCCACATTGGATAATATCCTCCAAATCGGGAATAGAAAGCAACGGACGTCCACCCCATTCCAGTCCGTCGATGAGGATAAGACGATGTGGCGAGTGACTGCGTATCTCACTTACCAAACGACGCACCACCCGTTCATAGTCCTCGTCCTTAATCTTCGCCACCTCGTTCAGCAGGTTGAAACTCAGGTGTTTGCTCTTCACCCCTTTGTATCGCTTGGCCAGAACGCCCCACTGGTAGGCACAGCCGTCCAATGCCTCTTGGTCACGGAAGATATCTTGTGGTTCGGCTGGCGGGTTAACGCAATAGCCTGGAGCACGATGCAGGTTCAGGCAGACGTGAATGTGGTATTTCTGCCCCCACTTCACGGCGTTGTCCAAATCCTCCAGCACACGTTCGTCCATCTCATAGTACTCGCCGGGCTTGCTCCAGTTCCAATAACTAAGTGGCAATCGCACGAAGTTGAAACCCCAGTCAGCAATCCATTGGAACTCCTCTTCACGGAAAGGTTCCGGATAGCCTGCCGTGAAGTAATTCAGCAGATTGAATCCGCGCCACCGCTCAGGATGAACATTTCTGATACGGGCCAAAGCATCGGATGCCAGACTTGGTATCATAAGCATGCCGGCTGTTGCACCTAAGGTTAGAAGAAAATCTCGTCTTTGCATGATAACTTATGTCATTATTTATTTCGCCTCAACATCCTCGTATTCGCTCATGTGTCATGTGCATTATAGCGTGGTATCGGCTTTTTGTGCTCCAAAGATACAAACTTTTTCTGAACAACAGCAAATTTGAGCGTTTTTTGGGTATATTCAGTTTTTCTTGGTATCTTTGCATTGTGTAAACCATTTTAAGAGTGCTTACGTGATGACAAATGAAAGCAGTAAGAAAGATGTGGCCTTGGTGCTGTCAAGCGGCGGTGCAAGAGGTTTGGCGCATATAGGTGCCATAGAGGAACTCGAGGCCCAGGGATACCGTATTAGTTCCATAGCAGGTTGCTCTATGGGCGCACTCATCGGAGGAGTCTATGCTGCCGGAAAACTGGAGGATTTCCGCGAGTGGATGAAGACCATCAACAGAAAGAAGATGCTGAAGTTGACGGATTTCTCGCTATCACTTAATCATCTTGTCAAAGGGAACCGAATTATCGAAGCCATAATGGAGTTTGTTCCGGATGTTGCCATCGAAGACCTACCCATACCCTATTGCGCTGTGGCAACCGATTTAAGGGCAGGGAAGGAAGTCGTGTTTTGTAAGGGCAGTTTGTTCAAGGCTATCCGCGCTAGTATATCCCTGCCTTCATTCTACGAGCCCGTTCAGCATGACGGTATGGTGCTGATAGACGGAGGTGTCCTCAATCCCATTCCCCTTAATCGCGTGAAAAGGCATTCTGGTGACATCTTGGTCGGAATTGATGTGAGTGGGCATGATTATGAGAGCCAGTGGGAAGAAATGAACCGACTTGCAGAATTGCAAAAGAACGACAAGTCGTTGACGGCAAGAATCCTCGACAAACTCATCCCAGAAAACATAGGGTTCAACTCTTTCTCGCTACTTTCGCGTTCCAGTTCCCTGATGATTCGCCAAAACTCCATCCTGATGGCCAAACTGATGAAACCCGACATACTTGTAGATATTCAGATGAGCCGTTATGGTTCCTTTGACTATGACAAGTCAGAGAAGATTATCACCATCGGGCAGCAGAAAACCTCACAGGCTATCAGCAAATTCTTATAAATTAACTTAGAAAATTTTTTATTTAACTTACTTTCTAAACAAAAACAACTTGATTATGTTTTAGATTCAGCAATAAGAAAATCAAGACTTGTATAACCTATCTTTTCTCAGATATTATCACTTTTATAGCCATAATCACATAGCCTGCCTTGCACTATGCAGGAATTTATTTATTCAATCGTTCCAGTCGGGATACAATAAGTATTTCATACTTTTCCTTTATCTCCTCACTGAGGAAAGAATTGCTTATAATCGTCTGCCATTTGGGGAATGCTTTGTGAAGTCCTGTGATAAGACGCATCACCACGTTCTCCTCCAATCCCATTATTTTTGCTGCATTCAGGAAATTATCCAGGCGCAGTTTGGTCTTTCGCCCAGAAAGAGGAAGTGCCAGCTCTTCCTTATCATTAGGATTGGCGATGGCCACGTTTAGTAGATCGTATGCTGGTGTTAGTTGATAATCCTTAGATGGTCGGTAGAGCGAGAAGTTCTTCAGGTGCATGTCATTGTTGCCTGTCAAGAAGCAGAATAACAGTAACTGCATGTAGTTCGTGAGGTCGAGCTTCGGTGTACCGCTATACTGAACAATGGTCTTTGCTATCTGCTCATACGAACCTTTATATTTGTATTCCGTAGGATGCAGCGTCAGTTGACACATATCTTCCATGTCTATTTTCTCACCGTTCCTAGTTCGGTCAATGCGCTTGGTAATGTAACCAAGACGTCCGTCAGCAAGTCGGATCAAAGTGTGGGGCACAACGTTAATTTTTGCAGCTTCTGCAAGGTGCATGGTCAAGTCCTCGTTCTCTGGCAACTGTGGGTAATCCTCTGTCTGTGGTTTGAAGATATAGTCACCCCAAAGCCCTACGATGGTTAGGCGGTTACTGCCCTCATGTTTGCTCAGGTTCAGCGACAATTTTGGCTGTACGCCTGTCAACGATGTCTGGGCGCGGATTACCTGCTCGGCCAGTCGGTCGAGATCTTCATGCCGATATTCCAGCAATGGAGCCTCACGTGTTCCGAAGAACTTATGTGCACAGTATGGATGAAAGTCCTTCTGACCTTCTTCCAACTTTTGATAACAGTACAAACATTTACACATTATGCTTCACCTCCTACATGTGGTCTATAGATAACACTGACAGAACCAATACATTCCTTGCAACACAATAGCAATAATGACATGCGGTCAAGGATGCTTATGTCAGTATTGCGAAGGGCGACATCAAGCAACCATCCTTCTGGTATCAGCCCGTCGAAGAATGGAAACAATACAGGACTAACGAAAGCCTCATTCTGCAACGGGAGAGTCAGACTAACAGGCTGCGCATCTTCTTGTGCGAGATATGTCTCATCATAACAGAAGCGATATTCACCATCGACTTCCGTCAGAACCCCGGCAAGGATTCCTTTTCGGTATATATCAGCTTGTCTCATTTCTTAGTTGCTGTCAATTCGTAATTAAACAAGTCGAGGAGTTGGTTCACCTTATCCATCCTTAAAGATGACTTGCCTTGTTCCAGATTGCGAACAAAGCACAGACCAACTCCTGATTTCATGGCAAGGTCTTCTTGCGTAAGGCCGTATTCCTTGCGTAAAGCCTTCACAACACTTGATAATTTTGTTGTTTCCATATACAAATTATATCATATCGTATGCAAAGTTACAAAATTATCTGTATATTATATCAGTTCTAATATAAAAAATCAACAATTCCACAATTTTATATGATATCTGATATAATTTTCATTCACTTCCACTCTATCTCACCCAGCAACTGCTGTTCTGACTCTCTTTCATAGAGCCTCATAACAAAAAAATGATAATGGCCATTATATTAATGACGGTTATTATTTTGCTGTTTCGTAAAAAAGTGCTACCTTTGTAGTTGTTAAGCAAGCTTCGGGATTCCCCGAACATTGCTTTATTAGGCCTATATCTATAACATATATATAGGCCCTACCCTATAAATAGGGCCTATTATATAGATATATAAATAAATACAAGAGATAGGGATTGTTACGGGCGTGCCAGGGATGGCCCGCCGTAACGTAAGGTTTTAATTTAGGTATAAGGATTGTATGAGAAATAAGAACGATATAGCACTGGCTGCTACCAGCGCTCGTAGATATAACCGCCACTGGCGTGCAAACAAGCTTTCGTGGACGGAGATTGGCAAGATTAAGTACCTCTTTGACGGGGCTATTGAGTATATGGATGAAGTGACACTGGCTTATACACAGGAGCACTTCAACCATTTACGCAAGGCGTTAGGATTCAAACAAGATTCGGAATTAGCCGAACTTATTGAACGATCGGAGGCCTTTCGCGTTGTACGCAACAAAAAGACCAAACAGATGGAGGCGTTTATGTCGCCGTTGGTGGGCGACCGTTTTGTGCCGACGATGAACCAGGAGATTGTGGAGCCTGCATTCCAATATGAGCTGTTTGAGTGTAAGGCTAATGCACTGGCCAACAATAACGACCGTGATAAGATTAGCGAGAACCAACGGCAGCATAAGAATGGTATCAATATGAAGATTCTTTTGGCGGGTAACGTGCCTAAGTTCCACGTCAAGCCAAAAGATGAGGCTCATTGTCGCATACATACCATTTTAATTGGGATTATGAATAATCCGGAACTGTGTGAGAAATTCTTCGGTGAGTTTATCTATCATTACAAAAGAAAGTACAGTGTGGACTATTATTTAGCCCGTAATGTGCTTGAGCTATTTATTGATGAGTATTTGACCCGTCACATGGCGAGCCGTGTGGGTATAGAGAACTGGGAGAGCGAGGCCATCACAAAATGGCTGAAATTCTATTTTGGTGCGAAGAAGCTGCCGTATGTTATTACTTTGGCTAAAGAGGTACATGACAACTTTATTGAAAAGCAGTCCAAGCAAGGTCACGCGAGTTAGGTGCCACCTTTGCCTCGTTCCCCTTATCTGAACAAGTTGTTCCCATAAGGGGAACGACTCATCGAGATAATCTCTTTACCCCCATAGGGATTATCTCGACAACTCGTTAACCCTATCTGAATGAGTCATTAAGACCATTCCTTTGAATGAAAGACTGTTATTTCATTTTGCTGTTTTTCTCGATGGTCCAGAAATCGCGCTTGGAGAGCAGACAATTCTTGCCCTTGAACATCTTGGCTGCTTGTTTGTCACCCTTGAGTTGCCAGTTGAGCCATGCGAGGGCAACCCATGTAAACTCGCCGCCATGAGGCTCACGGTAGGTTCCACCGTGCCCAACGGGGAAGTTGGCTACGCAGGCAGGAACATGCTTGATTAAATGGAAATCGTCCATGCCATTCTCGTAGGCAATATCCTTCTTGCCACCCAGAATATAGATGATGGGTGTATGAATCTCCTTCAGTTTGGACTTGTCAGGCATAGGCATACCCCCAACAGCCTGAGCGCGATTGCTGTTCTTGAACAGGCCGCTGTTGCATATCATCATGGTCTTGATGCGAGGGTCGGCACAGTTGAAGAGTGATTGCAGGCCTCCGCATGACATACCTGCCACGCAGATGTTCTTTACGTCAATCTTATTGTAATAAGGTGAATTGGGGTCGGCATTCTGAGCAAAGGCCCAGTCGATGGACTGAATCTGCTGCTCGGTGGTGGACATCGGTCCCTGATAGGGTTTCTCCTCCATGGGGATATAGCCGGTGGCCAATACGAGATAGCCGTGTGAGGAAATCTCGTTGAGGAACTTGAAGTGCTCCCAAGGTGAGTTGGTGCAGGCTCCGTTGCCCCAAACGAGTACGGGCAGGGGGTTCTTCTTATCGAAGGCTGAGAGGTCTTGTGGCACAAAGACGGTGTGGGCTTCGAGGCTGGCCTCTTCCTTCATGATGGCCTTGTACTGTCCTAAGCCACCGTCCTCGACAATGAGTGATTTCTGTGCTGTGGCGCTTAGGCTTACCAGCAGCGATAGGGTTAAGAAAAGTCTTTTCATTTGTATGTAGTTTTGGTTGTTAATTGTCAATGCCGAGGAATTCGCGGGCTTTCTGCAGTGCTACGTCGATGTGGGGACAGATGTGGTCGGGGTTCATCTTATCATAGAAGCCGGCCTTCTCCAACTGACTGTGTACCTTGGGCGTTACACCCGAAAGGATAACGTGGATACCTTGCTCGTGATTCATCTCTATGAGGTTGGCAAGGTTGTGAATACCCGTTGAGTCAATAAACGGTACCTTGCGCATACGGATAATCTGAACCTGCGGGCGACGGCTGGAGTTGAGGTTGAGCATGAGGTCGTCAAACTTGTTGGCAATACCAAAGAAGTAGGGACCGTTAATCTCGTACACAGCGCAGCCCTTAGGAATGAGCAGATGCTCCTCGTGAACATCCATGTCGGCCTCGTCGCTGGGGTCAATCTCGTCCTTAATGACAGAAATCTCGGTGGTCTCCATAACGCGCTTAATGAAGAGGGCACAGGCGATGATGAGGCCTATCTCGATGGCGATGGTGAGGTCGAAGATAACGGTCAGGAAGAAGGTTACCAACAAGACTGTAACATCGCTCTTGGGATTCTTGAGCAAGCCCTTGAAGGTACGCCAACCGCTCATGTTGTAGCTGACGATAATCAGCACGGCGGCCAAGGCTGCCATGGGGATGTACTCGGCAAAGGGCATCAGTACCAACAGGATGAGCAGCAGTACAACGGCGTGTATGATTCCTGCAATGGGGGTACGACCACCATTGTTGATATTGGTCATAGTACGTGCTATGGCTCCTGTGGCAGGGATTCCGCCAAAGATGGGCGTTACCATATTGGCTACACCCTGGGCAATAAGTTCCATGTTAGAGTCGTGCTTGTCGGAGATAACACCATCAGCCACCGTAGCGGAGAGCAGACTCTCAATAGCACCCAGAATAGCAATGGTGAATGCTACGGGCAGGAGGGTCTGGATAAGCTCGAAGGTAATGGTGGGAACCACCATCTCGGGCAACTGAGCCTGAATATGGAAACGGTCGCCAATGGTATCTATGCCACCGATGCCAAAGTGGTTCTTCAGTATCAGCACAGCAGCGGTCCCCAAGAGGATGCCATAGAGCGACCCCGGAATCTTATTAAGTACGGGAATGCGCTTAACAGCCTTTGGCGAGAAGATGATGATGAGCAGTGAACCGATGGCCACTATGAAGTTCCAAAGGTTGAAGGTGCTCAGGTTCTGGAAGTAACAGATCCACTTGCCGATGAAGTCGCCAGGCGTTTTCAGTGGGATGCGAATCACCTCGCCCGTATTGCTCACCGCCTCTTGGGTAAGACCCAACACATCGCCCATCTGTGTGGTGAAGATGGTGGCGGCGATACCTGCCGTAAAGCCGATGATGATGGGGTAGGGGATGAACTTGATGACGGCTCCCAAACGGAACGCGCCCAAGCCTATGAGTATGACACCTGCCAGCATGGTGGCGATGAGAAGGCCTTGCAAGCCGTACTCGGGATTATTGACAATGCCGTAGATAATGACGATGAAGGCACCTGTGGGGCCGCCAATCTGTACCTTGGTTCCACCCAAAACGGAGATGATGAAACCTGCCACAATGGCGGTGATGATACCTTTCTCGGGGGTTACGCCTGATGCAATACCGAATGCGATGGCCAGGGGCAATGCCACAATGCCAACGATAAGGCCTGCCATGAGGTCTTTCATGAATGTATCGCGGTTGTAGTTCTTCAGACAACCTATGATTCTTGGTGTTAATCCTTTCATATTCAATCTTTTTGCGTTGCAAAATTACAAGAAATTGAACATTGAACATTGAACATTGAACATTTTTTTATATCTTTGTCCGCAAATTATTAATATAAATCAATATCTAATATGTTTGAAGGTCAACCTAAAGGGCTGTGGGCCCTTGCTTTTGCCAATACGGGCGAGCGTTTCGGTTACTACACGATGCTTGCTGTATTTGCGTTGTTCCTGGGCGAGAACTTTGGTTTCGCAGCCGGAACTGCTTCCGAGATTTACACATGGTTTTTAACACTGGTTTATTTCCTGCCGTTGGTAGGAGGTATGGCTGCCGACCGCTGGGGCTACAGCAGGATGGTGGTGATAGGTATCCTGATTATGTTCCTGGGGTATCTGCTGCTGTCTGTTCCCTTGGGTGGAGGTACCGTTGCTATTGCAGCTATGGGTGCTGCCCTGCTGCTGGTCAGCTTTGGCACAGGCCTCTTTAAGGGAAACCTACAAGTGATGGTGGGCGACCTCTATAACGACCCTCAGTATGCTGATAAGCGCGACTCTGGTTTCTCGCTCTTCTATATGTTGATTAATGTGGGTGCCCTGTTTGCTCCTACGGCTGCCATCAAGATTATGGAGTGGGCACAGAACAGTCTGGGTTACAGCAAGGCCGACTCTTACCACTTTGCCTTTGCCGTTGCCTGTATCTCGGTTGTGGCATCCATCCTGATCTATTATCTGGGAAAGTCCACTTTCCGTCAGGTTCTTGCTGTTAAGAAGAAGGATGCTGTAGCCGAGGCTCCCGTTGAGGAGATGAGCAAGGCCGAGACCCGCGAGCGTATTATCTGTCTGTGTCTGGTATTTGCCGTAGTAATCTTCTTCTGGATGGCCTTCCACCAGAACGGCCTTACGCTTACCTGGTTTGCTGATGAGTTTACTGCCACCTCCTCTTCGGGCGTGCAGAGTATGCTCTTTGATGTAACCAATCTGGTGGCTGTTATCGTGATTGTATATGCCCTGTTCTCTTTGTTCCAAAGCAAGACTTCCAAGGGTAAGATGTGGGCTAGCATCCTGATAGCTTTTTCTGCGGCTTACCTTATATATCAGTACACTCATCTGGAACCTGAAACGGCTATCAGCGCTCCCATCTTCCAGCACTTCAACCCCTGCTTCGTGGTATTGCTCACTCCCGTCAGCATAGCCCTCTTTAGCTGGTTGGCCGGGAAAGGTAAGGAGCCCAAGGCTCCCGTGAAGATAGGACTGGGTATGCTGGTGGCTGCATCGGCTTATCTGCTGATGACGGTATTCTCCTTTGGTCTGCCTGCTACCGACCATCCCAATCACGTGGCTGAGGTTAACCCCAACCTGCTGGTGAGCACTTACCTGATTCTTACCTTTGCCGAACTGTTGCTGAGCCCCATCGGAATCTCTTTTGTGACCAAGGTGGCTCCTCCCAAGTACAAGGGTATGATGATGGGTGGCTGGTTTGTGGCAACTGCCCTTGGCAATAAACTGGTCAGCATTCCCGGACACATGTGGGATATGCCGCTGTACATCGTATGGGGTACGCTGATGGCTATCTGCCTGTTAGCAGCTCTCTTTATCTTCTCTATCATTAAGAAACTGAATAGAGTGGCGTGAGAAAGTTGAAAGTATGAACCTAAAAACCTACTAAACTAATGAACGGAAAATTGATCATAGCTTGTGTGCCACTGGTTTTACTGTTGGCATTTATTGCAGTTGTGGTCTCTATCTTTGGAAACGAGACGCTGGCAGGAGCCTCGCAGATTTCGCTCATAGTGGCAACTGCGGTCTGCCTAGGTATTGGCCTGCTGCGGAAGGATACTACGTGGAGTGATTTTGAACAAACCTTGTCTGAAAAGATGGGGAGTATAAGCGGAGCAGTTATCATTCTGCTGCTCATAGGTGCCTTGGGCGGCTCATGGATGGTAGGCGGAATAGTTCCTACCTTAATATATTATGGTATGCAGGTTATGTCGCCTGAGTGGTTCCTGGTTTCTGCTTGCCTTATCTGTGCGCTGGTAAGTATAATTACGGGCTCCTCTTGGACCACCATTGCCACCATAGGTGTAGCGCTGATAGGGATAGGGCAGGCGATAGGCTATGATATAGCTTGGACGGCTGGCGCCATCATCTCGGGCGCTTACTTCGGTGACAAGATATCGCCGCTCTCGGATACAACGATATTGGCCAGTAGTACTGTTGGCACACCGCTCTTTACGCATATCCGCTATATGCTATACACCACTATTCCTACCTTCACTATTACCATTATTATTTTTCTGATAAAGGGGTTGGATTCTACTCCTGCCCAGCCGGAGCATATGCAGATGGTGGTCAATGCCTTGCAGCATACCTTTTTTATATCTCCCTGGCTATTGTTGGTTCCAATTCTTACAGGTGTGCTTATAACCATGCGTATGCCGTCGATGGTAGTACTCTTCCTTGCAACACTGATGGGTACGCTTGTAGCTGTTTTTACACAAGGAGCATTGTTGGATGAGATTGCAGGAACAAACTTGGAAGGCTTCTCGCGACGTTTGCGTGGTGCAATGATTGTGTTGTATGGCAACACAAACCTGGAGACAGGCGTGCCTCATCTGAACGAATTGGTGGCAACACGTGGTATGGCTGGTATGTTGGATACCGTTTGGCTGATAATCTGTGCAATGCTCTTTGGCGCTGCTATGACAGCAACAGGTATGCTGGATACTATTATGAAGGCGCTGATTCGTATGGTGAGGGGTGTGGTTTCATTGGTTGCTTCAACAGCCTTTACGGGTGTGTTCCTGAACGTGGTAGCTTCCGACCAGTACCTTTCTATTCTCCTTACTGCTACTATGTTCGGCCCAACTTATAAACGGTATGGATTAGAACCACGCCTCCTTAGCCGTACATGTGAGGATAGTGCTACGGTAACCTCAGTGCTGGTTCCTTGGAACACGTGCGGTATGACGCAAAGTACTGTGTTAGGTGTTTCTACCCTGGTATATGCGCCCTTCTGCTTCTTCTGCTATCTGAGTCCCATCATGACGGTAGTGGCGGCTACGTTCCTTAAGAAAAAATACAGCCTCTCCCCTAACCCCTCTCCCGTGGGCGAGGGGGACGAAAACTTATAAACCCACAAACATTTTTGGGGCTGAAAAAACGCAAAAGTGTTAAAATTATGTTAAAATACCCGCTAAATTTTGGTGGGTATTTTTATTTGTCATACTTTTGCAGTGTACTATTCAACTATTACACTATGATAGACGTAAAAAATGTCACATTTGGGTACAATAAGTACTGCAATGTATTACAAGATTTCAGTTTGCAATTCAAGAAAGGCGGCGTATATGGCTTGCTTGGTAAGAATGGCACAGGTAAGAGCACTTTGCTTTACCTAATGATGGGTTTGCTGCGTCCCAAGCAGGGCGAAGTAAGAGTGGACGGTGTACTGACTTCGACGCGTCTGCCTGAGGTAATGCAGGATATGTTCATTGTTCCTGAGGAATACGACCTTCCTCGCATCAGTCTCAAGCAATATGTTAAGAGCCTGAAGCCTTTCTATCCTAACTTCTCTGACGAATTGCTGGAGCGTTGCCTCGCAGGTTTTGATATGCCAAAGGAGGTTAACCTGGGTGCTCTCTCTATGGGACAGAAGAAAAAGGTATATATGTGTGTGGCTTTGGCTACTAACACATCATACCTATTGATGGATGAGCCGACCAACGGTCTGGATATCCTGTCTAAGAGCCAGTTCCGTAAGGTAGTGATTGAGAGTATGACCGAAGACAAGACCATCATCATCTCTACCCATCAGGTTCATGATGTGGAGCGTATGCTTGACCACGTTTGCATCATTGAACCCAACAAGGTTCTGTTGGATGCTCCGTTGGTAGAGGGTGACGAACCTATCGATCTGGAGAAACTATTCATTGAAACATTAACTAAAAATAAGGAGGGATAAACTATGAAAGCATTTGATTTCAGCAGATTCCTGAATGTAGCCCGCTGGGACCTTACCATTAACCGTAAGTTCTACATTCGTCAACTTGTGGTGATAGCAGGCTGTGTTCTTGTACCGATTATAATAAATTATGTTGTTCAACTGTATGGATATTGGCTTGTAAGTAGTGACATGAGTTTCGCTGAGTATCGTGAGTCAGTAGCAAGCGGTTTCTATAGTGTAACGTGGTGGGTTGTTTATTACCGCATTCTTTTAGTTGCTGCTTTGATACAGATGTTCTGCTACATGTTCCATAACCTGGTTACCAAGCAGGGACGTATCAGCGAACTGACCCTTCCTGCTACTAATTCGGAACGTTTCCTCTGGCACGCAGGCTGTTCCTTCTTTGGTACCTTACTGGTGTTCATGGGAAGTATTCTGGTGGCTGACTTGGTACATGCCATTTTAGGTTGGGCATTGTTTGGGGTTACAAATCCTCAGTCCATCACGTTGGCTACATGGGATGTATTCTCTTTCGCTTTCCGCGACCTTAAATATACCAACAATATTGCATTGGTATGTTTCGCTACCTTTGGATTTCTTGGTCAATTAAGCACATTCTCTTTGGGCAGTGCCTTTAAGTATCGTCATACTTTTGGCTATGTGCTGCTTTTCCATATTGCATTACAGATAGTTTCACTCTTGCTTGTGGGAATGTTTGGCCTGTTTGTTGCTAAGAACAATTTTGATATTCAGATTATTGCTGATTTACCTTCATGGTTGGGTGCTTGGTTCCTTGCTACCTTGGCAATAGTAATTTTCTGCCTTATCTGGTGGCTGACTTACCGTCTGTACTGCCGCGCTCAGATTACAACACGCAGAAATCCGTAGCTAATAATGATTAATGGTTAAAGGTTATAGACTTTAGTAATCGGTAACCAATAACCAATACCCCAATAACCAACAAACTATATATTATGGACTTTAAAAATCAGAAACCTATATATCTGCAGATTGCTGAAAGCATCTGCGATAGCATTCTCGCTGGGAAATACAGGGAGAATGAGAAGCTGCCGTCGGTTCGCGAATTTGCAGCCGAGGTAGAGGTGAACGTTAATACCGTGGCCCGCTCTTTCGAGTGGTTACAGAACCAGGATGTTGTGGCTACACGTCGTGGCTTGGGAAACTTTGTAAACGAGGGTGCTCGTGAGGCTGTTCTGGCACTTCGCAAGAAGGAGTTCTTTGAGGAACAGGTACCTGAGTTCTTCCGCACCATGAAGGCGTTAGACGTCACTATGGATCAGGTAATTGCATGTGGAAAATATGCTTGTGCATTTCTGGCAACTATACTAAGCCCAAATGGCTTGATATACTAACGCAAATACGGATAATAAATTAAACAAACCAAATAAAACCATTAAGATTATGAAAGCACGTTTCATTTTTACGCCAATTGTGCTGTTGGTAGCTCTTAGTATCATCCTTTCCAGTTGTACTGAAATGGCGACTAAGTTTGCAGAGAAGGTAGCTAAAGAAACTATGGATTTTGAGTACGAGGATTCTGCCAAATGGGGCAGCGTTATGGAGCAAGAACTCAGTTTTCCTGCTTTCACCAGTATAAAAACAAGGGGGAAGGTGTGCATTGTTCTCTCGCAAGATAGTGTAAGCTCTGTACGTGTTCGTGCCAATAAGAAATGTATTGAGGCTTATACTTTTGATGTAAGGAGAGACGAGCTGAGGATAGAATGTAAGGGTTTTAAGGGCAATGTGGATAAGAATACGCCTCCTGTAACATTCTACATCGCTGTCCCCAACTTGCAGGAACTGGAGCTCACCGGAGCAGGTAAACTGGAAGTGGTTGGTACTATGGAGCAGACAGAACCACTTGAAATAGAGATAAATGGTGCAGGTAAAGTTAACATAGACACGCTTTCTGTAGCATCGCTGAATGTGGAACTGAATGGCGTAGCAGACTGCTCGTTTGCCAAGGTTATGGCACAAGGTGATATAGAAATTGATGTAAATGGTGCTGGCGACATAAATGCCAATGTATTCTGCCAGGAGCTTGAGGTTGAACTCAATGGTGCAGGCAAAGCTGTTTTGAGCGGAGAATGCAAGAACTTCGTTTGTGAAGAAAACGGTGCCAGCAAAGTGGACTTCTCTAATTTGAAAAAATGATTCATTTAACTAACATTCATAAAACGTATCAGGGTGCCCAGCCACTTCATGCGCTGAAGGGTATTGACTTGCAGATAGGAAAGGGTGAGTTTGTGGCTATCATGGGCGCATCGGGGTCCGGCAAGTCGACCCTGCTGAACATACTGGGCATTCTGGACGATTATGACGAGGGTGAGTACCGCTTGGATGGTACCCTCATCCGCGATCTATCTGAAACAAAGGCTGCTGATTATCGCAACCGTATGATTGGGTTCATCTTTCAGAGTTTCAACCTGATATCCTTTAAGGATGCGATGGAGAATGTGGCGTTGCCGCTTTTCTATCAGGGTGTGAGCAGGAAGAAGCGCAATCAAATGGCTATGGAGTATCTGGAGAAAGTGGGGCTTACTGAATGGGCTCACCACTTGCCCAACGAGTTATCGGGAGGTCAGAAACAGCGTGTGGCCATTGCCCGAGCTCTTATCACACAACCCCGTATTATTCTGGCTGATGAGCCCACGGGTGCCTTGGACAGCAAAACATCTTTGGAGGTAATGCAGTTGCTGAAAAAGTTGCACGATCAGGGGTTGACCATCATTGTGGTAACGCATGAGAGTGGTGTAGCCTATCAGGCAGAGAAGATTGTACACATAAAAGACGGGCAGATAGAGAGCATAGAGGTAAACGATGGCTCAAAAGAATCTCCTTTTGGTGCGAATGGCGTAATGAAATAGGGTTAAAAAGTTAAAGGGTAAGAGTATGCTTGAGCTTTTGCACGAGATTAAAGGAACTCTGAGGCGCAACATGATGCGCACCATAGCAACGGGATTTGCCGTGGTGAGCGGATTGTTTCTGCTGATTGTTCTGCAGGGAGCAGGCAATGGTGTCATACATTCTTTCCAGTACAACATGGGAAATTTTGCCTTTGATGCTGTTCATGTTTTTGGTGGCAGGACTACTAAGCCTTGGGAAGGAATCAAGGAAGGTAGATTCATCCGATTGGACGATCGCGACTTGGAAATGAGTCGCCGCCACTTTCCTAATCAGATAACCAGTGCTATTCCTACAGTAAATCAGGATGGTGTGATAGCCAGCTATGGTGCTCATTACATCAATAGTGCCTCGATGGTGGGAGTATATCCAGAGTATGCAGCTTCGCAAGCAGTGGAGATTCTGGAGGGTCGCTTCATCAACATCATGGATATGACGGAAAAGCGTAAGGTATGTGTGATGGGAAGCAACAGTTGCAAGGACTTGTTCAAGGAAGGCGGTTCGGCCATAGGACGGAATGTGAAGTTGGGTGGCATCCTGTATACTGTGGTGGGGAAATACAAGACCGACGAGATGTTCAGTGGTAGTAATTTCTATGTTCCTTACACTACATTGTGCACCATATATAATAAGGGCCGGTTTATAGATGAGTTGACTATGAACACACAGAATATCCCTACAGATTCTGCTATGGAGCAGTTCATGAAGGAATATACGCGTGCAACCAGTTATATTCATTCTTTCGACCCGACGGATGAAAGAGCGTTGTGGATATGGAATCAGGCGGGAGATAATATACAGATGAATCGGGCTATGAGCATCCTGAATAAAGCATTCTGGATTCTGGGCTTGCTGACCCTGCTGAGTGGCGTGGTGAGCGTGAGCAACATTATGCTTATCAGTGTTAAGGAACGCACGCGTGAATTCGGTATCCGCAGAGCCATAGGCGCTCGCCCATGGAATATTATTTCTATGGTGGTGCTGGAGAGTGTAGTCATTACTGCCATCTTTGGCTACATAGGAATGTTGCTGGGTATTTTCTTCTGTGAATGGATGAATGCTACGGTGGGTAATCAGGTAATGGATCTGGGTGTTTTCCAGGCCAAGTACTTCGTTGACCCAACGGTGGACTTGCACATCTGTTTTCAGGCAACCATAGTGATTATTATAGCTGGTGCGCTGGCGGGTTTCTTCCCTGCACGCAAGTCAGTAAAGGTTAAAACAATAGACGCATTGAGGGCTTAGTTATGAAACTATTGGATTCAGATTTGTGGGAGGAGATATTTGACTCCCTTCGTAAGAATCGTACGCGTACGTTTCTGACGGCCTTCGGTATCTTCTGGGGTGTGTTTATGCTTATCCTGTTGATGGGAGGAGGAAAAGGCCTGGAGACTATGTTGGGCGAGAACTTCGCAGGTGCAGCCTCTAATTCGGGCTTTATGATTTCCAATTCCACCAGTGAACCATACAAGGGTTTCCGTAGTGGAAGGATGTGGCATTTGGAGCTGGACGATGTAGCCCGTATTCGTAACTGTGTACCTGAAATTAACATTGTAACACCTACTATCCGCAGTTGGGGAGGAAGAGCTATGGCGAATGACAAGTCCTGCAGTATATCCCTGATGGGACACTATGCCGATTACTGTAAGGTGGATAACCCTAAGATTAAACACGGACGTGCCCTTACTGATGCTGATGGTATGCAGCACAGAAAGGTGTGTGTTATAGGAAAACGTGTAGCGAAGGAGTTGTTCCCCCATTTGGAGAATCCTTGCGGCCAGTTCCTGCGCATAGATAGTATCAATTATTGCGTGATTGGCGTAAGCGGCAAAACTTCAGGGGGAATAACCATAGGTGGTAATCCGGAAACCACGGTTTATTTGCCATACGAGACTATGCGGCAGATGTACAATCGTGGTAACGAGGTAGATATCCTGGCTGTGGTGGCTAAGGATGAATACCCCATGTCGGAGGTGCAATACAAAGTGGAGGCATTGCTGAAACGTGTTCACATGATTCACCCCAAAGATACACAGGCCTTGATAAAGGTGAATACGGAGGCCATCTTCAGTATGATAGACAGTCTGTTTACGGGTGTGAGCATTCTGGTATGGATGATTGGCTTAGGAACGCTTTTGGCAGGAGCCATTGGTGTGAGCAATATTATGGTGGTTACCGTGAAAGAGCGAACTACCGAAATTGGTATACGCAGAGCCATTGGTGCCACACCCAAGGACATTCTGACAATGGTGATGAGCGAGAGTATTGTGCTGACGCTGATAGCGGGTATGAGTGGAATATCATTAGCTGTATTCATTCTTCAGATGGTGGAGAATGCTACCCATGCTGATTTCCCAACGGCACAGTATCAGATATCCTTTGGCGTGGCCATAGGAGCATCGCTTCTGCTTACCATACTGGGTGTTTTAGCAGGCTTGGCTCCTGCTATCCGCGCTATGAATATAAAACCGGTAGATGCTATGAGGGAAGAGTAGAAAAGCCCCCCCCTAGGGGGAATTAAGAGTGAAGAATACATAAAAATATAAAGATATGAAAAAGTTTGTGAAATGGGCAGTTATTGCATTGGTGGCTGCCATCTTTGTGGGAACATTTGTATTCCTGTATCAGAAATCACGACCGAAGGAAATGGTATATGAGATTTCTGACGTTCAACTGAAGGACTTGGAGAAATCCACCATTGTGACGGGTAAGATTGAACCGCGTGACGAGGTGAATATCAAACCTCAGATTTCGGGTATCATTGCTGAGCTGTATAAGGAGCCGGGGCAGATGGTGAAGAAGGATGAGGTGATTGCCAAGGTGAAGGTGATTCCTGACATGAACAGCTTGAACAGCGCAGAGAACAGGGTGCGTTTGGCTGAGATTAATCTGGCACAGGCTGAGAAGGATTTTCAGCGTATGGATAAACTCTACAACGAGAAGGTAGTGAGTGCCGAGGACTATGAAAAGAGTCAGGTGGCACTGAATCAGGCCAAGAGTGAGATGACCAACAGCAAGGATGCGCTGAACATTGTACGTGAGGGAATCTCGCTGAGCAATGCCAAGATGAGTACCACGCTGGTGCGTTCGACCGTTGACGGCCTGATTCTGGATATTCCCGTTAAGGTGGGTAACTCAGTTATTCTGAGCAACTCGTTCAACGACGGTACCACCATTGCTACGGTGGCTGATATGCAGAAACTTATCTTCCGTGGCAACATAGACGAAACGGAGGTGGGGCGTATCATAGAAGGCATGCCTGTGACCATCACCGTGGGTGCTGTGCAGAACCTGAAGATGGAGGCCAGACTGGAGTACATCTCGCCCAAGGGCAGAGAGAGCAATGGTGCCAATCAGTTTGAGATAAAAGCGGCTCTTACGGTGCCCGATACGGTGACACTGCGTTCGGGCTACGGAGCTAATGCTGAGATAGTGCTGGATAAGGTTAAGAAGGCCGTGAGCGTGCCTGAGTCGGCATTGGAGTTTGTGGGCGACAGCACCTTTGTGTACGTGCTTACTGATTCGGTGCCCACCCAGCAGTTTGTTAAGCGTAAGGTGGAGACGGGCTTGAGCAACGGCATCGACATAGAGGTAAAGAGTGGTGTGAAGGTAGGCGAGAAGGTTCGTGGAATCCTAAAGGAAGATAAAAAGTAATGTATAATTCAAAATTCAATAATATTATGAGACGCAACGTGTTTGCAGTAGTGACTTTGATTCTTCACTCTTCACTCTTCACTCCTCACTCTTGGGCTCAGCAGGCAAGGGAATGGTCGCTGACCGACTGTGTGCAGTATGCGCTCGCTCATAACCTGAATATCAAGCAGCAGGAGGATAATGTGCGGCTGCAGGAGATTTCGCTCAGCACAAGCAAGAACAGCCGTTTGCCTGACCTGAACGGAAGCATAAGTGAGAATTTTAGCTTTGGTCGTGCTCTTACGTCGGACAACACATACATGAACCGCAATACCAATAGCACCAGTTTTAGTTTGGGTACCAGCGTTCCCCTTATTACGGGCGGAAGGATTCCTGCTGATATAAAGATGCGTAAACTGAATCTTCAGGCAGCCCTGCAGGATTATGAACATGCACGTGAGAATGTGTCGCTAACGGTGACGTCGGCATACCTGGAGGCTATTTACCAAAAGGATTTGGTGCAGGTGGCTGAGCGCCAAGTGGAATTGAGCCGGGCTCAGGTGCACAGGATGGAGCTTCTCTTTGAGAACGACAAGGCTTCGGAGGCTGAACTCTCGCAGATTCGCGCTACACTAGCCAATGATGAACTGTCGCTCACCCAGCAGCAGAACACTTATATGCTGGCGCTTCTGGACCTCTCCCAACTGCTGGAACTGGAGACGCCTGAAGGATTTGATGTGGCACGTCCTTTGGTAGAATCTGTCAAGGGTGATGAACTGCCCTCACCCGACCTGGTGTACAGCGAGGCGGTAGGTATCAAACCGCAGATTCAGGCCGAACAGATTAGATTGCAGAGCGCCGAGAAGAACATCCAGTTGGCTAAGAGTGCCCTTTATCCCACGCTTCATTTCAGTGCAGGCTTAGGCAGCAGTTACTATAAGACTTCGGGCTACGAAACGTTGGGCTTCGGAAGGCAGTTGAAGGATAATTTCAACCAGTATCTGGGTTTCTCCTTATCAGTTCCTATTTTCAATCGTTTTGCCACACGCAACAGCGTGCGCTCTGCCCGCTTGCAGGTGCATGCGCAGGAGATTAAGTTGGAGCAGTCGAAGAAACAGCTGTACAAGGAGATTCAACAGGCCTACTACAATGCAGTGGCTGCAGGCAGGCAGTGCGAGAGTAGCGATGAGGCCCTGACGAGTGCCAACACGGCCTTCGAACTTATGGAGCGTAAGTATGAGAACGGAAAGGCAACGGCAACAGAGTACCAGGATGCCAAGACCAAGTATATGAGAGCGGAATCGCAACAGATTCAGTCGCGCTACACTTATCTGTTCCGCAAGAAGATTCTTAACTTCTATCGGGGTATGGAATTATAGAAAAACAAAACAAGAGGGTTGCGGCCCTCTTGTTTGTGTTTTATTGGCATGCTTTCTTCAACTTGTCCCACGTCTCCTGCGAGAGAATTCGACGGTAGGGTCCGTTCTTCTGGAAGTGCATCTTACGGATGCGCTCAGCGCGTTTCTTGCTGTCGGCATGATCCATCAGATAGGACAAGATTCCGTAGCTCTCGAACGTCTCAAGCGTATTGGCCATCTCCATCGGGTCGAGGTGCATGGCATACATGTAGCGTGCTCCCTGCTCGTCTGCCTCGTTTTCCTTGGCACGGGTAATGGAGTTGCTGATGATTTTGCTGGTCATGTTTGCCAGCATCTCGGAATTCCCGTTGCCAGTAACCAGCACCAAGAATACTGTGATAACTGCCTGCTGACGAACGGCTGACTGGATATGACCCAGACGCAGATGAGCCATCTCGTGTGCAATCACGGCACAGAGTTGCGACTCGTTCTCCATCTTCTTAATGAGGGCTGTATTGATAATCAAGTGATTGCCCACGGTGGCAAAGGCATTCACCTCGTTGTCCTGGTTTATCACCACGTGTATGTCGGCCATGCTGATGTCGTTGGCCTTACACATCTCATACACTAAACTGTCGATGGGTACACAAACGTCGTGGTTGTTTACTTTCCAAAGGCTCGACTCTGCCACCTTCCATACCCATTCCGATAGCTTGTCGCCTACTATCGTGGGCCGCAAGCGAAACAGTTTCATCCAGTCGACCTGCAGGGTTACAAAAAAGATGCAGAAGAACAGTGCGGCTGATATAATGAATTCCTGGAGTATCTTTTTCATCTCTTACAAATCTTATCGGTTATTGTACTGTAAAGATACCATCTGTGTATCAGCCCTTTACGAGTATTGACGGCAGAGCGGACGGTCTCTATGAAATCATAGATGTTGTACAGATTGACTGTGATAAAGTATGCGATGTAGGTGGATGAGAGGTCGGTAAAGCAAAACAGGATCCTGATGGTCCACCAGAACAGTATATTGTTCATAACGAACAGAGGCACCTGAGAGACCAGGGCCTGAATGGAATTCCATCTGACAAAGAAGGTTCCTTTCCTTGACATAAAGTAGAATATACCCGTTGCCAAAAGGTTTATGATGGGCATAGGCAGCCCTATCATAACGGCAACCAGCGACATGATGTAGCAGCCCGATGCGCGTTCTTTCTCGTCTTCGCGGGGAACGACATCTTCTATGCGCACCATAGGTTCGTTTACGTGTATTTCACAAGATTCCATATCCAATTAATCAATATGGCCAAGATGCCGGCAAGGGCGTAAGGCCATGTTTGCAGTTTCTTTTCGGTAACACGATAAGCTTTGAGGAGGGAAGTCGAATTGGTAAGTAAATCTATCACAATCCAAACGGGAATCACTACCATCAGGGCGGCCATTATGATTCCTATTGGGTTATGATACAGTGCTTTTAACCATTCTCCGTGAAAAACCGCCTGTACGGCTCTTGTCGTTCCACACGAAGGGCATGGTATATGAAAGAGGTATCTTACCAGACATCCGTTCCAACCAAAAACCCTACTACTATCATCACAGACAAACAGCCAAATGTAGCCGCACGCTGTTAATAATAGGAGTAGGGGATATAGTCGTCCTCTGCTAAGACTCATTCTTTTAGATGACGGACATGAGGCGAGTGATGTTCTTTTCGCGTGTTGAATTCATAATAAAGAACCAGTCTATGATAGTCCAGATACCCAGACCTCCACAGGTGAGCAGTTTGGCAATGCCCAGTCCGGTGTCACCTATAAAGAAACGGTCAATACCCAGGTTGCCGGTCAGGATACTCAGGATAAGAGATATTATAGGATCCTTGTATTGTATCACATTAAGCATGTTTGCCTTACTCTCATCAGTAGCCAGCAGACGCTCGCGGATGAAGGGGATTTGTGACTCAGGGAAATACTTGTTGTTCATCATAATGAACATGTCAACTTTTTGCTGTTCCATTTCTTTTGTGTTTTAACTATTAATACCTATTAAACATTCTGTATGCAAAGGTACATATTAATATCATACAATGCAAGTGATTTTACTAAGAAAGAAGTGCTTGTTAATGAAAATTAGGGTTTTATTGATGAATTTGCAACTGTGGGAAGGGGAATTTGATGCTCTGACGGTTGAATTCCTCATAAATCTTCTTGTTTGTGTCAAAGAAGACAGGCCAATAATCAGCTCCATTCACCCAAACACGGAATGTGAAGTTCACGCTACTTTCAGCTAGAGCACTCACGGCATAGAATGGTGCAGGCTCATTCAGGATACGTTCATCAGATTCGGCTATAGCTTTCAGTGCATTCATAACCTTCTCAACATTCGTACCATACTCAACGTTTACGGTAAAGTCCACGCGTCGAGTTCCCATCTTACTATAGTTGGTAATGCTTCCACTGCTTAATGAACCGTTCGGTAGGTAAATCTCCTTGTTGTCAACGGTCAGTAAAATGGTGTGAATAATCTGAATTTCCTTCACTGTGCCCATAGTACCCTGAGCTTCAACGAAGTCGCCCACCTTGAAAGGTTTGAACAGCAAGATGATTAATCCACCAGCCAGATTCTGTAAGTTACCACTCAGAGCCATACCAGCTGCAACACCTACAGATGCCAGCAGGGCAGCAAATGAGGTGGTGTTAACGCCCAAGGCACTGATAACCGTTATTATCAGCAGAACATTTAGCAGGATGTTTACAAAACTCTTTAAGAACGACTGGATGGTGGAGTCTACCCCTTTTCGTTCCAACATTTGGCGAACCAGCCTGTTTATAAGTTTAATTATAAACTTGCCTGCTATGTAAATCACAATGGCCATCAGAATGCTTTTGCCAGCTTCCACGCCCATTGCCATTAATTGTTTCAACAGAGTATTTATTTCACCACTCGATACTGCGTCAAACATTCCAGAAGTTTTTTCTACAACCTCATTTCCTTGTAATAATGTGATCATTTTTGTGTCTAATTATTGATAATATCTAACATCTTTTATGTTAATGCAAAGGTATAACAATTCTCATTAGTATTTGCATAAAAGCCTCCTTTTTTGCTTGTTACCTCGCGCGCGCTATATTATATAATGTGTGAGAAAAAAAAAACATCAAATTTCAAAAAAAGAAAGCCTAAATATTGTGAGGTTTTAAAAGTCGTCGTACCTTTGCATCCGCAAATGAGGAACGAACCACCTCACGAAGGTGGTCAGGTCTGAATGCGCTTAATTTGAAAGTTCTTTGACATAATTCCATAGACAGAAATTGTAGTACAAGAGAAAATAAGTACGAACCGTCATTCTGAAATAGAAATGAGTTTTTTTCAGTCTCGGCCATCATCATATCTCTTTACCGTATTATATTACAGATAATAAGATCTGAAGATATTTTCACAAGGTTCCTAGGAGCGAAGGCAGAACCAAGCCTGCTTGGGTTATGCTGAGTGACGACGGAAG
>JAFSRW010000055.1 GCA_017445925.1 Bacteroidaceae bacterium
AGAAGCTGTGTCAGAATAAAGAGATTACGCGGAAAGATTTTGTCCGACACGTGCGGACTTTTTGTCCGTCCCGTACGGACTCGGCGTCCGTCCCTTACGGACTATATTTCCCAAGGTATATCTTTATTCTGACACAGCCTCCATTTCTTCTTTCCTTATTCTTATTTCTGGGAGCAAAAATACAACAATTTCTTTGAAATCTCCATAAACAATCAACCTAGAAAATTCTATATTTAAGCTACTTCTTGCACAAAAACCTTATTGTCAACTTGCCCGTAGCAAACAGACCATCTAAAGGAACTAAACGGGTCGTCTAGAGGAAGCGGATTTCGGAGAGTTCGTTATTTGCTGCCTTCGGAGTATTTTTGTCCCAGCAACGGAGAAAATGTTACTCTCTCACGCAATATTTTCCATTTCAAGGTTTGGGATGTAAGTTTCAAAGTTTGAAATATATATACCAAAGTTTGGAATGTACGTTTCAGACTTTGGAATGAAAAACGTCTCTAAAGGAAAAATCTTTTTTAACGTAGAAGGGGAAAAAAACCTTTAAGAAAATGATGATTTCCCCAATATGCACAAAGGAATTGGTGGATTATTTGGGCAAACTTGTCACAATTGTGACGATTAGACAGTCTGTTTTTGCACCCTTTTTCTATGATTTTTCAATAAAAATAGCTAATTTCGTGCCGAAAATTCAAAAATATAATGAACGATTTGCCATTTCATGTGTATGCAGTCAAAACAAAATCAAGTTGACGAGTTAACAAGTTGACGAGTTGACAAGTTGGAACACAAAAAATGAAAATGGGTATGAAAAGAACAGTTTTGACTATGCTGGCATTCTTCGTGATACTGATGGGAGCCAGCGCACAGGGAAAGACGAAAACCATTCACGTGTCGGCTTCCGGCACAAAGAGTAATGGTAAGTTTAAACTTCAAGGGGCGGATCAAGATGTGCGTATGATGGACTCCGTGACGTTAGACAGCGTGTATAGGTATTGGGATAACTTCGTCACGGAACATCCAAAAGACGAGAAAGCTTGGCGAAAGCTTATTGATGTTGAACACGAGATGGTGGGGCAACGATTTTATTTTCTAGGAATAGAAAAGCAAGGTGGAGAACAGTTACGCAAGCAGTTGAACGTGGTGCCGCGTATGGCAAAGGCGATTCCCGGTACCTATACCTATTATTATAGTTACGTTTATGAACAGCAAAGGGTCCCAAGTGCATATGTAGATTCTGCCGTTAGCGTACTTCCCAAAGACGTTCCTGCTGAAGATTACGACTTATGGGTGAACTATCTATTCTTTCGAAAGGATTCTCTGTTGCTCAACAAAGTACTTACTCTATATTATGAAAGCGGACAATACCCGGCCTCTGCCC
The DNA here is from genome assembly GCA_017445925.1 of Bacteroidaceae bacterium. Taxonomy (GTDB): domain Bacteria; phylum Bacteroidota; class Bacteroidia; order Bacteroidales; family Bacteroidaceae; genus Physcousia. The sequence goes on from JAFSRW010000055.1 coordinate 1,385, forward strand.
TGCAATATGACTACAACGAACTGCAAGGCATGGAAAAGGGTGGTGTATATCTGAGCGAAACTAGAGACAATATCATTGGCAAACTTATTCTTCAACTTGTCTTAGGCGTGCATAAGGACAAGATTCTCTGTACCGTGGGCAATGTGAAAAAGATGTTCGAGAGCATTGGCATTCCTTGCAGCGACGAGATATTCAAATCCTTTAGCTCCCTGCGGCAAGATGAGAGGCAGACCGCTGTTTTGCGCTATACCTTCGAGCACAGCAAGCGCCCTATCTACCTATCTGCCTGCGCGAGATTTGTAAGCAAGATGCCCGAAGACCTTAAAGCCTGCCTCTTCAATGAAGGGCTGACTATGCACTATTCGGCTAAGCCTTATGACAACATGGCTGTCAAACGTCGCAATGTGGAGCAACGTTACCTGATGGATTACCTTGTCCTGCAGTTCCATCCCGAAGTGAAAAGCCATGTTACCGCAAAATCCGCTTCTTCATTAGCTTTCAATTATATGGTTCTGCTTTACGACCTGATGCCGTACTACAAGAAGCATAACGCTGAACAATTTGCGAGGCTTAACCGCATCTTCACAGGTATCATGAGCAAACTGGATGGGCACGGCTGGAGCCTCCCCAATAACGATAAGTACTACACCATCAATTATAGTAAAGATGGCGGTCCTCATTATGAGTTCAAGGAACAAATCAGTTACAAAAGAGACCCGAATGATGATGAGGCGACTTATAAGCGGAAGCGCAATGAGTTCTTCAAAAAGAATACCCGAGTACTCATTAAAACGGAACCAATAGAATGAGTATCTTCCAACTGAAACCCCTGCGCCATCAGACTGACGAACAGGTGATGGCCCGTTCGGCGGCTGGCAGCGATACAGCTTTCGAGGAGCTGTATCGCCGCTATGCCCGTAGGCTGAAAGGCTTCTTCTTCATGCAGTTGGGTGGTGATGAGGAACTGGCAGCTGATGCTACGCACGATGTATTCCTTAGGGCTTACGAAGCACGCAGCCGTTATCAGGAAGGCAGCAACGTCAGCACTTGGATTTTTACCATTGCCTACAACATCTGCCGAAACCATTACAGGGACAATGCCTACGAAGCCCAACTGCTGGCCAATCTGGATGCCGAACCCATATCGGACCAGCAGATAGAAGTGGAAATGGATGCTGCTACGCTGGATAAAGCGCTGGAGCAAGTGCTCGCGGAACTGCCTGCGTCGCTGCATCAAATCTTCTCGCTACATTATCAGGAGGAACTGACCATTCCGCAAGTAGCTGAAATTGTGGGCGTTCCTACGGGAACGGTTAAGTCCCGTCTGCATAAAACCATGAACATAATCCGTAAAAAACTTAAACAATATGCGAATAACTAACGAAGATATTATCCAGTCTGCCAAGCGGCAAAGACAATCGGTAGAGAGCAGGATGAAGACCCCATCTAACTTCTCGATGGGGAGAACTAAAAGCCTTCCATTATGGGGCGGGTTGCTGGGAGGCATCGCTGCCAGTCTGATAGGTTTCCTTGCAGGTTTCTCGCTGCATGCTAATATGGCAGCAGCTGATAGCCTAGAGGCAAGAGTCGAGAGTCAAGGGCCAATAGCCAACAGCCAACAGCCAACAGCCAACAACCTAGAGATACAGCATGACACCATTATGCAGGTACAGATTTTGCGTGATACCGTCTACCAGACGCGCATCGTTACCAAGTACGAGGAGCCTATGCTGGCAGAAGCTGATGACGATACGCCAGCAGAGCAAAATGCCTGCTCGATGCTCTGCGACGAAATACCATACGAACTGTTGGCATCCGGTAGGTAAGAATTTGGCTTCATTTTCTTGTCTGTATCATCAAAAAACTGTAATTTTGCAGCTGATATTGATGAAAAAGACCCCCTAACCCCCTTTAGGGGGAATGAAAAAATGAAGGAAAGACAATGAAGCAAATTATCATAACTGTTATATGCCTGGTATGCTCTGTGCTATGCTTGCAAGCAGAGCGACCGGACTATTCGTTGGGGCAACTTACGGGTACCGTTATCGGGAACGACAGATGGACGGGACTGGACTTAGGTACGCCCCACGTTATCACTCGTGTGGGATGGAATCTGCGCAATGCCAATGACGACCCCGATTACGTAATCTTGGGACTCTTTGAGGGCTCCAACCGCCCTGATTTCGTGGATGCCATTCCGCTGTATATGATTACGGAGTGCGGGACAACAGGCGAGATGAGTTATGCCGATGTGGGCGTGACTCGCGGTTTCCGTTATGTCCGTTGGTGTGCTCCTTCCGGCAGCAGTAGCAATAAGGCTGATATAGCATTCATCGGTCAGGAGGGCGAGGGCAACGATACACACTTCTATCAGATAAGCAATCTGCCTACACTCTCGTATCACACCTATTCCGGAATAGAGCCTTACGATAAGGTGCACGAACTGGAATCCGAGATGTGCCTGATTTACGACGAGGGGAACCGCATTCAGGAATACCCCGTTCTGGCTCGCGAGCGCGGCAACGGCTCCAGATACGAACTCTTCAAGAAACGTCCTTACCGTATCAAGTTCAACGACGGCAAGAGCCATCACATGCTTAAGGGTTCGCCTCTGGAAAGTCCAGCCAAGAGCAAGAAGTGGGTGCTGATGCCCAACTGGCGCGAGAAGACGATGATACGTAACAACATCGCCTTCGAGATGAGCCGCAGGCTGGGTCTTAGGTATACGCCTTGGATTCAGAATGTGGACGTGATAGTGAACGGAGAATACAAGGGAAACTATCAGCTTGCCGACCAGGTAACGGTGGACCCCAACCGTGTGGACATTGCCGAGATGCTCCCCGAGGACAACGAGGAATACAGCATTACTGGCGGCTACCTGCTGGAGATTACCGGTCCGGGCGGTGAGCAGTATCACTTCAGCTCCAACATAGGAGGGATTCCCGTGGATGTGAAATATCCCGATGATAAGGACATCACCTCGGAACAGTTCTCGTACATCCGTGATGCCTTCAACGAGATGGAGGCCCTTCTGTGGTCACCCAACTTCATGAATCCTGATAAAGATTACAACAGCAAGCTGGACTTGGAAAGCTTCCTGCGCTTCTTCCTGGTGGAAGAATTTGCCGGCAACCATGATGCCCTGTGGAGCGTTTATGTATATAAGGACCGTGATGATGAATTGTTCCACTTCGGCCCTGTATGGGACTTCGACCTCAGCATGGACAACGACTCGCGTTCCTATCCGGTCAATGGAAAACCCTACTGGCTTTACAACTACGGATCTCACGTTACGGGTATACGCGATTTTGTGAGCCGCATCCTTTCAGCCCCATACGCCAACGAGATGCTCTGCAACATCTGGGCTGAGATGCGCGAGAGCGGAGCCTTCACGCCCGAAAGCCTCTGCGCCTTTGTGGACAGTCTGGGCCAAGTGATGGACCAATCGCAGGAGTTGAACTTCACCCGCTGGGATAATCTGGGCGAAGTGCTTACCCTTCAGCAGGCTGCCCCCGGCACCTATCAGGGCGAATTGGATATTGTTAAGAACTATCTGAAAGGACGCATCCGCTGGATAGACAACAAACTGGGATATGGTCAGGAACCACAAAAGACGGACTACGAAATCTCTACACCAGAGGAATGGCTGGACTTTGCTGAAAGGGTGAATGCCGGTCAGAATAATATCAATGGCTTCGTTACTGCCGACTTGGACTTCGCAGGCTATGATATTACGCCTATCGGCAGTTCGGCATATCCGTATTTCGGTAGCTTCGACGGAGGCGGACACACCTTTAGTAACGTAAATATAACATCCACCCACAGTTATACAGGTCTCTTCGGTATCGTAACCGGAGGTGTCACCATAAAGAACTTTGTGCTGGACGAATCTTGTTCTATTAGCGGCAAAGCCTTCGTAGGCATTATCGGCGGCTCCAACGGTTCTGGTACGGTTACTATGGAGTGTCTGGGCAACGAGGGCACCGTAACAGCCGCCAACCAGAATGCAGGCGGTATCTTTGGCTGTAACATGAGCGGAGCAGCTTCGCCCATCTTCATTAACTGTTACGTTACAGGACCCGTGAAGGGCGGCAAGGAGAGCGGTCAGCTAACCGGCTACGCAGGCAATGGTCAGGCCTTCAACTGCTACTGCAGCGGAAGCATAGTGGGCTATTATTATCAGGATATGAGCGATGCCATGTTGCGTGGCAGACCTAAATCCACCAGTTGTTACTCCACCACACCCGACAAGAATGCCGAGCAGATTAAGGCAGACCAAGTGTCCAGTGGCGAACTGTGCTACCTGCTGAACGAGTTCAGTGGTCAGGACAAGCCCGTCTGGTTCCAGACCATAGGAAAGGACGACCATCCCGTGCTGGATCCTACTCACGACATCGTTCTGCTGGCTGACGACGGAACATTCTATAATGAAGACACGGATGGCATTGTCTCAATTGATAATGGACAATTAATAATGAACAATGGTTCCGCTGTGTATGATATATCCGGAAGAAAAATTAATTTTCAATTTTCAACTTTCAATTCTCAATTTAGAAAGAAGGGAATATATATTGTAAACGGAAAGAAAGTATTGGTTAAGTAAATATAATAGGGTATAAAGTTTAGGTATTGACTATGAAGAAGAAGGTATTATCAGCCCTGATAATGGCAATGCTGGCAGTTTTGCCAAGCTTTGCCCGTTCATTAGTGATTAATCTGACAGACGGCACAGAAATAGTTTGCAGCCTTGCCAAGGAGCCGCAGATGCTGTTTGGCGAGAAGACCGTCACGCTGACTTCCCTTGCAGGCGAAGTAGGGCAGTGGAGCTTTTCCGATGTGGAAGCGTGGAAATTCTCAGACCAGCCGGACCAAGACGAAATAGATGCTATTGACAAGGTAAAGTCGGACAAACCTCAGATTAAGATTGAGGAAGGAAGAGTAATCATTCAAAATTCAAAATTAAAAGAGCAAAACACGCAAGCTGCTGTTTATGATACAAGTGGACGTCTAATGTTTCAGGTTTCAAGTTCCAAGTTCAATGTAAACAGGCTAACAAAGGGAACTTATCTGCTAAAGGTAGGCGGAAGTTGTGTTAAGTTTAGTGTCAGACGATAGCCTTTGGCGATAGAAATGAAAAGATTTTCAAAATTCTTCATCGCTCTGATATTGTTCAATGTTCAATGTTCAATGTTCAATGTCCTCAGAGCACAGCCGAACGTATATATCAACGAGGCGGGCAGGACACGCATTATCAATAACGTTGACAAGATAGAATACGGAACGGACTCCATGATGGTCTGGAGCGGTTCAAATCTCTCAACTCTCAACTTTTAAAGTTGACGCCGTCAACCTGATGGGTCTCAAGGAGAAGGACGCTTGGCGTGCCAAGGTGATGCCGGAAAGATATCTGTCCGACTTCGACTACGATATAGCCTTCGAGGAAGCAGATAAGGAACGTGTAACCGCTGAGTCGGAGGTTACGGACGTGAAGAGCAAACTGTATGATGACTTTGTGGAACACAGCACTTGGGATAAAACGGTGAACATTACCTACGACGGAACAGATGTGAACGTAACGGGTGATACGGACTCTATCGGTATAAAGAAAGAAGGAGCTCACCTTACCATAGAAACCTCTGCCGCAGGAGTAAAATATGTTATCGCTGGCAAGAGTAACGATGCGGACTTCAAGCTTTACAGCCAGAAGAAGGCTTGCGTAGTGCTTAATGGGGTAAAACTGACAAATCCGCAAGGACCTGTCATTAACAGTCAGCTGAAGAAGCGCTTGTTTATCGACCTTTCCCCCAACACCGTGAATACGCTTACCGATGGCACTTCGTACACCAAGGTAAGCGGCGAGGACCAGCGAGGCTGTATCTTTGCCGAGGGTAAGATATGTATATCGGGCGATGGACAATTATATGTGAACGGCAATAAGAAATGTGGCATTGCCTCGGACGACTATATACACCAGTTGGGCGGTTTTGTTCATGTGAATGCACACGCCCAGAAGGGTAAGGCCGTCTATGGGAAGGACAATGTCATAATAGGTGGTGGCGTGCTGCGTACCTTTACTGATGGTAATGCCGGGAAGGGTCTCTCTTCCGACTCGCTGCTGACCGTAACAGGCGGCGTGATAAAGGCTATCACTACGGGCGATGCCCTATGGGATGAAGGTGAGCAGGACTACAGTTCGTGCTGCGCCGTAAAGAGCAACTGGGACATGAATATCTCGGGAGGAGAAATCTACTGCCTCTCAACCGGCGACGGCGGTAAGGGCATCAGTGCAGGCCATCTGGAGGTTGTTGATAACAAGAATAAATATAACGGCACACTTACCGTTGCCAATGCTGACATCTATGTTCGCACAGGCGGCAAACGTATTCCGGAGGTAAAGCATGAGGATGCTCATGGAGAAAAAGCGGAGGCGGCTGCGTCGCCCAAGGGTATGAAATCTGTAGGCAAAATGACTATTGACTCAGGCAACATATATGTGAGATGTTCAGGCGGAGCTGCTGCCGAGGGTATAGAATCTAAGAAGACTATCAACATCAATGGTGGTAAGATTCGTACCTATTGCGTGGATGATGGTATGAATGCTGAGGGCTGTACCATCAACGGCGGCGACATACTGATTTGCAGTACAGAGAACGACGGCTTCGATGTGAGCTTTCTGTTCCTGAACGATGGCTTGCTATATACCATAGGTGGAGACGTTGCTCAGATGGGAATGGACACCGACGGAAAGACGTTTAAGGTGATGGGTGGCGAGATTGTTGCCCTGGGCGCCCGTAACTGTCAGCCATTTTCGTCAAGCGCTTTGGCCAATGTGCTGTGCTATGTAAAGAAGCATGTGAGCGGCTTGGCGTTAGCCGATGCCGATGGCAACATCATTAGGGCAATTCCTACGCCAGACACTTACAATATTGTTTGTGCTCTCTTCTCCAACGGCGACATCACAGTCGGGAACCGTTATAAGATATTGAGTTACGAACATTCGTTCGACGATGCTCCTGTAACAGAGTATGACTTCACAGCAGAAGGAATATCAACTACATTGGGGAGCTATAAGTAAAAAGACCCCCTAACCCTTCGGGCCCCTCCGTCGCGAATGGGGATTCGCTCCCCTTTGTGGGGCCGCAGCCACATTCAGTGGCTACTCTAAAGACCCCAGTCGCCCTTTAGGGGGAACTAAAATGAAAGAATGAAAAAATGAAAGAATGAAAAGATTAATATATTTTCTTTTTGCCCTGATGATGTTCAATGAACTCTGGGCACAGCGCAGTTGCGGACTTTGGTTGAACGAAGTACCCTTAGTGGCCGACACAGCTGCCAATAGTATCTTTGCTACCATAGAGCCTCGTGTGGATTGTTCCCTGAAGGGTACTTTGCGTTGGGATGAGAGTCTGTATAGCAGCGTCAGCCTTAACGATACCCCACTGGAAAATGGCAAGCGGGGCAATCTGGAACTTGCCGACTGGACGGTAAACGCCACTAATACGCTGACCATTACCGATGGCGAGAGCAAACAATGGCAACTGGTTGTAAGCACCTTGCCCTTCGTGGTTATAGACTGTCCTCTAAGTGAAATCAAGGCTAATTACTCTATCACTAAAGATGACGAAAACCATTACAAGAAATATCCTGGTTATATGAGCGTCATCGATGCTCGTTGCCGTACTAAACTCAAAGACTCCCAGTTGGAGGGTTTGGCTTGCTTTAATACGGAAATAGGAATCCGACTGCGCGGGCAGACATCCGGTTCTTATCCAAAGAACAGTTTCAGCATAGAACTTAGAAAGGATGGTGAGAGCAATGATGCACATCTGCTGGGTTACCGTAAAGATGACGACTGGATATTGTCGGCAGAATACGCTGATTATAGCCGTATGCGTAACCGCGTGATGATGGATTTATGGAACAGCGTTGATGACCTGCCGTATGACAAAGACAACAAATATCAGGGGAATGGTTCGCAGGGCGAGTTCGTAGAGGTATTTATGAATGGAGCCTATTACGGTCTGTGCTGCTTTACCGACAAGATAGACCGTAAGAAACTGAACTTGAAGAAAACGAAGGTGGTTAACGAAAACGAAAACACGACGGAATACATCCTGCGTGGTATGCTGTGGAAGGCTATCTGGGAATGCGGTGAGGTTTATCTGTCGCATTACGACGAAAGGCCGACAAACGATTCGTTCCTTTGGCCCTATGTCTCATCTAAGAAGTCTTACGGATGGGAACAGAAATTTCCTGATGACATTGTCTCGCAGGCATTCTTTGACCCTCTCTGCGACCTTATAGATTTTCAGAATTCCAAGGAGTTCAATACCAACTGGAGGGATAAACTGTATGAGGACAATGTTACGGATTTCATTCTTTTTGTCCAGGCATTCCGAATGATGGATAATCAGAAGAAAAACTATTACTTGAGTGTGCGGAATCTGGAAAAGGAGCAGAAGTACCTGTTTACGCTCTGGGATTTGGATGGTTCGCTCGGTCGGGATGCTGGAGGCGATGAATGCGATATGGATGACAAAAAGCAGATGGCATGGGGTGAAAAACTGAGCTATCACCACACTATCCACATCTTCAAGACCAAGAAGTTGCGTCCTGAAGGTTATGCTACCATTATGAATAATCGCTGGCAATATCTGAAGACTCACCAGCTGTCGCTTGAGAATGTCAGAGCCGTGATGGAGAAGTATGCCAACCAGTTTACTACATCAGGAGCGTGGGAAAGAGAGAAGGCCCGTTGGAAGTCGAGCTACAGACATGCAATCAAAATTACTGAAACGCCTCAGGAGGAAGTGGAGTTCATGATGAATTTCCTAACGACAAACTATGCTATCTTCGATAGGGAAATGGCTTCAGACTCATGGGCTCATGATGAGTATAACGAGGAAGAGTATATGAAGGAGAAGGCTCCTGCCTCCCTTTACTTGATAGGAAACGATGTGATATCTACTCACGAGGATAATACCGTTACGTTGCCTGGTAGTATTCAGCGAGAGGATGCCGGCAGCATCACCAACATTAATTACAATGACAGTCTGATGACTGTTGTCCGTGAGGATGAGGAGCACCCATATCACATTGCTGATATAAAAGAGGTAAAGACAACGCATAAGGATATTTATGCTACTCCTGCCTATATTCCAGACAGTCTGAAGCACTACTTTGACTTCGACACCCGCTATACACCAGTGAATGTCAAACTCTCAACTCTCAACTCTCAACTCTCAACTTTTATGGTACATCGTTCCATTCAAGTTACTTTCGATGGGCAGGAAGTTTATGTGAACGGCAACTTGGAAGGTATTACGGCAACGGTTGACAGTACCACTGTTTCCCTAACAACAGAACTGGAGGGTGTGGAGATTCTTGTGAGTGGCCAGTCAGAGAAAGGCCATATCAACATAGACAGTAAAAATCCCTGTAAAATAGCTGCAACAGAAGGAGGTACCATGCTTTGTAGCATTACAGCTAATTGCGACTTAATCATCAATACGCCATACGCGCTGAATTTCTTTAATGACGAGTTCGACGGGAAATGTATCTGTACATCCGGAGATGTGACCATAGAGGACGGTGCCCTATTCTTCATGATGACAAGCAGCGGAACCCTTACCGATGCAAGTTTCCTGGACAACCCAGAACTGGGCGCACGAGCAGTAATGGCTCAGAACATCACGATTAATGGCGGACAGATATTCATAAAGACCATTGGACATCATGGTGCAGTAGGTCTGGCTGGTGTTAAGAAGGTAATCATCAACGATGGAAATATTTATATCGCAACTTACGACGACCCTATCAAGACTGGCTCTTCGGTAACCGTAAACGGAGGCTTCACTTTTACAACGAGCTTGACTAATGACGGTCTGGATTCAAAGGGTGATCTCTTTGTTAATGGAGGCACCATAAGTACTTACAGTCCTGAAGGTGCGGAGGCAGCCTTTGATGTAAACCACTTCTATTGTAATGGCGGCAATGTGATAGGCGTGGGATACAAGAGTGAGCCGCCTATGGCAAGTAAGTCGTCACAGGCTTCCTTCCGTTTGTATAAGAGTAAAGGCGTGAAGCGTTATGTGAAGGTTGTTGATGCCGAGGGTAATGAGTTGGCAGTAATAGAGACGCCAGCCTATCCTACGCTGACAGTTGTCTATTCTTCCCCTCTTCTTCAGAAGGGCAGTACTTACACGCTCCTTACTGGCGATACATTAGATGACTTACAGGAATTAACGACTATCGTAGCGGAGTAACGAGGCCCCTGGGTAATAGTGCTGGAGGATTTCTTGGTACGAATAGCCTTGATGCCCCATAACCGCAGCTCCTATCTGACACATACCAACTCCGTGCCCCCAACCTTTTCCGTTTAGGATGATGGTCTGGGGCACATTGTTTTCTATATCTTCCAAACAGACGGTGAAGGCGCTGCTAAGCAAGTGCGAGGTGCTAAGTGTCTTGCGAATCAGCAATTCCTTACCTATTATATATGTACGCGTAGAGCCTACTATGCGGAGCCTGCTGATGTGCCCAGCGGGACCTGCCTCCAATGGCTCCAAATTCAGAATATCGCCGAACTTCATGCCTAAGTTGCGCTCTATTAGTCCTCGAAGCCCTTCTTGCGTAAAGCGGACTTGCCAACGATAGAAGTTCCGGGTTTCCAGATCGTAATCGTTCAGCACTTGCGAGAGAACCTCGCGGTCGGAAGTATTGCAGAAGGGGTCGATAACACTGCTGAGATAAGACTTGCGGATGTTCTGCCAACAGTACTGGAACTCATTGGTCTGACCGCCACAGCATTTGCCAAAGCGGGCATCGCAAATCTCGCCGTCACTCATCAGCACTTGTCCGCGCGTTTCGTTAACGGCCTGTTGGACGTTGGGATTGCAGGCAACGGTAATGCCTTGGTAGCGCTGGCAATGGTCGTCGGCACAAACATCAAAGAGGTCGTGGTCCTCGCGGTCCCACCAGCGGATGAGTTCATTGTCTGTGGCTTCCTGAGTCTCATAGGGCTTATGAGCCTTATGGGTCTTATGAGTTAGCTGGGCTAAGAGCCAGCTGCGGCTTATCACTGCCGAGGCTTTCAGGAACTCCAACGAGCAGGTGTTTTTCATCTCGCTACTGATAACGCTGACCAGATAATCCTCCAAGGGCAGCTCGTTGATGACTACAATCTGACCCTCGTGCCAAACAAGGCGCAACGTGCCCGTAAAGACCTGCACCTGCTGTCGCTCCCAATGGAACTGCTTACCGATGGTAACACCGTAAATGCGAAAAGCCCCTCCATCCTTTCCCTCCGTCGCGAATGGGGATCCGCTCCCCTTTGTGGGGCCGAAGCCACATTCAGTGGCTTCTCTAAAGACCCCAGTCGCCCCTTTGGGGGAGTGAGAATCTTGGGGGAGTGCTGTTATTTCATTGAATAGTTTCCCTTGCCAGAGGATGCCATCGGGTTGGGCGGTAGCTGTTTGCTCGCCCTCAACGGTTGCCCCATTAATATTATAAGGTGTATCCAAGCGGAAACGCACCTCTCTCGCTGTAAGAATACCAACGCTTATATACTTCATGTACTCTCAACTGTCTCTAAACACTAAACTCTAAACTCTCAACTTTCAAAGATACTTCTTTCAGAATATCTGCTGCCAGCTCTGGGGTGAGTTTGCGGAAATCCTCCTCTCTTGGGGTTATGAGCAAACCGCACATATCCAAAGCTCCAGGGCTTATCAATAGTTGCTCATCGCCCTGAGCGTAATAGCAGTCGGGACGATGCTTGGCACGCGGGAAGACGAGGGTTACCACCTCCTCGTCTTGCTTCCAGCATACGATATTCATACGTGGCTCGGTCTCACCTTCGTGAAGGGGTAGTGCATTGTAGATGCGCTCAAAACTTTCCTGTGCCTCTGTTGCATCAGCTGTACTAATCACCAGAACGGGACAGGCATAGTTGGGGAGCAGGGAAATACCTTTGGCATAGGGCTTCAGGGCGGGCTCATAGATACCTTTCCAATCGCGCTCCAGAGGAGCAATACCTCTGCTCCCAGCCTGCAGGTGCATGTGGTCGGGACAGGAAGCTCCACAGATGGGCCCGTTGTAGAATACCATGTAATCGGACATCTGTTGCGCCATCCTAAAGAGGTCTTGGAAATGTCCCTTAATGGTCTGTGGCATATGCTCGCGGGCAGGGATGGTAAAGTGCTTGGGAAGAATAGGGAAGGGGTTTACCAGCAGTTGGTATTGTTGCATTACTGGCAGGGCGTGCTGCTCGGCTGGTCGGTTGCAATCGCATAGGAAGCAAGGACGTTTCTGCAAGGCCTGCTTGCTGACATCGGCTCCCGTGCTGACCATTCGGGCAGGGTTCCACTGGGCAGTAAAAGTTGAGAGTTGAGAGTTGAGAGTTGAAAGTTCTTGTCCCTCGGCTAACACCTTTGTTTGCACACCGCTTAGGGCTTCGTATCGGGCTGCGGCTTCAGGCCAGTTTTTTTTTTCGCTCTGAAAGAAATCCTCTATCTCGGCAGGCGATGGCACTTGCTCTCTGCTTTTGTTCAGTTGCTGACGAGCCAGAATTTCCAAAGTACGCAGGTGGTCCTTATATGTATTGTTCTTGTTTATCTTTTCCTGACTCAAAGCTGCATCGCTATTGCCTTCCCAGCGTCGGCACAGATAAACCTCGTGGTACAGACGACCTATATGGTAACGCCGACTTATCATCAGCCCAAGGGCATAGTCTTCGCCATAGCTGGTGTTGGGAATCTGCAATTTCCTGAGCACAGGGGTATAGAAGGCTCGTGGAGCACCTAAGCCGTTGATACGTAAGGCGTTATTACGTCCGTTATCGGGTGTCCATTCCTTATGGTCGATGAGACCGGGAGGCAAGGTGTTCAGTTGGAAATCGCACATGCGATAGGAGCCGATGACCATAGCTGCTTGTTGCTCGCGGAAGGCATCCACCATCTGTTGCAAGGTCTGGGGCGAGCTGTACAGGTCGTCGCTATCCAACTGTACAACGAATCGTCCTACCTGTGCATGATGAACGGCAGTATTCCAGCAACCGCCGATGCCCAAATCATCGCGTTCGGGAATGATGTGTATAAGGTGGCCCCCTCCGCCTCCCCCTTGGGGGAGTGACTTTGCTATCTGGTTTATCTTTTCAGTTGTGTCATCGGTGGAGTGATTGTCGATGACGATAACATTAAAGGAAAATGATGTCTCCTGCGTGAGAGCTGAGCGTATGGCATCCTCTATGGTACGTTCGCGGTTGCGGACGGGGATGACGACGGAAGCTTCTACGGTAAACTCACCTTCCGAGAAATCTATATCCTGAAAGGCTTCAGGTGCTAAGTATGCGCCAATGGCTTTCAGGTGAGCCGTACAAGCCTGCTCCATCTCTATCTGACGATCGCGATTGCGTGGGTCAACATAATCAAACTGCTTCTGTCCGCTCAGTCGGGTGTCTTGCTCCACCTCGGTATACAGGAACTCATCGACATGAACAGGCAACATAGTCCTGCTGACGAACAGACGGAAGTCGTACAAGGCAGCAAAGCGGTAGCTCACTTCCTTAGCCTGTGCCACATAATCCTTCAGGGCCGAGGTGCGAATCAGTAGCAAAGAGCCCAGCTGAAAATCATCGCGAACGGAGCCTAACTGATAGTCAATAAGGGGCGACCCTCTCCGCACCTCCCCCTCTATGGGGAGGCTTTCTTTTGTTCTCCCTATAGAGGGGGAGGTAGAGGGGGTCTTTGTATAATGGTCGGCATACAGCATCAGGGCGTTGCTGTCCTCGGCGATGGTCAGCATACGCGTCAGGGCATAGTAGCCCAACTGTAGCGTGTCGTACTTGGTGTACAGCAGCAGATAGGGCGCAGAGGCTTTCTCTGCTATCCAACGCAGGGTTTCTATGTTGCCAGGGCCTTCTTCGCGCAGGAAGTAGATGTCCTTTACTTGCTCATCAGCTTTCAACTGTTGCAGGGTGGCGGCAACTTGCTCGTCGCTCTGCCAAGGAATAAAACAATCAATCATAATGTGCAAAAGTAGATAAAATTTTTCGCTCTGCAAAATAAAAGATGTACATTTGCAACATGAAAGTATATATTTTCAATCCTGAGAACGACATGGCCCTTGCCGATGGCAATCCGGGTTACACGCCGCCAGCTATCATCAGGCAGATGCGCGACGAACTTTATTGGCTCCCCAACTGGTGGGCTGAGGAGGGCGATATTGTGTGGAACGGTGAGGACAAACTGCAACTGAAACCAGGCGACGAGATACAGCCCTGGGGGTGGAGTCCGGCCCTTATTCACCAATTGCGTCAGGCAGGTGTGACGGATGAATTTTTGCCTGCAGATGAGGATATGGAACGACTCCGTTGGCTCTCACATCGCCAAACGGCAGTCGAGGCTTTGACAGCTTGCAAAAGTGATGGTTTGATAGGCGATGCTTTGATGGGCGAGTCTCATCTGTGCAAGACTGAGGCAGAAATAAAAAAGGTACTTGCTTCGGCAAAGGATGGCGAATCATTCATTCTGAAGGCTCCTTGGAGCAGTAGCGGACGGGGGCTGATGCTCTGTGGCAGTCCTAATGCTCGGGGTTGGATTAAGAACACCCTGAAAGCACAAGGCTCTGTAGTAGTGGAGAAACTATTGCAAAAGGTAGCCGATTTTGCCCTTGAGTTCTGGTGCGACGGACAGGGCGGGGTAGAATATCGCGGCCTTAGCCTTTTCTATACCAACGACGGTGGAGCATACTTAGGCAACTGGGTAGCTCCCGAAGGCCAGAAGTTGCAATGGCTGATGCAGTACGTCGATCCCCAGTTGTTGGTGGATATCCGTCAATGGTGGGAAAAGTATCTGCAGAAGTTTCAGTACCGAGGTCCTGTGGGCATAGATATGATGCTTTGTCAGGGCGGCATCTGTCCGTGCATAGAGATCAACTGGCGCATGACAATGGGTTACATCTCCACCCTTCTTCCAGCCCAAGGCAAGTACGGCCGCATGGTGGTAGAGTACATTTATGGTCACTACTCAGCCGAAGTGGAAGCATTCAGCTAAACCTAATTAAATATCTTCTCTTACGGTTTATTTAACCACTAACACAAAGCCGCCTCGAGCCCGGCAGTGAACAGAAGCTGGGAGGGGCGTGTTGGGCAGTAATTGCCAGGCGCGGTCCTCGTTGGCATCTAAGAAGCAGTCAGCCTTACGTTTCTTGCCAACAATAGAGGGCAAACTGCGAAGGTCGAACTCACATTCCTGATCTTTACCGTTGATTCCGGCTACATACCAAGTATTTCCGCTACGGCGAGCTATAACGGCACTTTCGCCCGGATAGCCGCTCACCAGCCGCGTCTCGTCCCATACTGCAGGCAGCTTAGATAAGAAATCCTGCACAGCCTGAGGCTGAGCCAAGAAACTTTCAGGACGGTCAGCCAGATGTTGCAAACCGCTCTCATAGAGGACAGTCAGCGCCAACTCGTGAGCATGAGTGGTGATATGCGGATGCTGGGAATCGCTGAAAGCACAGGGGGTGTAATCCATCGGCCCAATAACGTTACGCGTGAAGGGAAGCGTAGCATTGTGGCAAGCGGCCTTATCGGTGAACGTACCTACATTGTTATACCACTCAGCTCCATATACGCCCTCTGTAGATAGAAGGTTAGGATAGGTACGCTGCCAACCGCGTGGAACGGTTGCCCCATGGAAGTTTACCAGCAGATGATGCTTGGCAGCACATTCCATCAGGTCAATACAATAGGCCATATTCATATTGTTCTCGCCGCTGAAGAAGTCAATTTTTACCCCAGCTACTCCTATCTGCTCGCACCAGGCGAACTCCTTCTCTCGGTCTTCGGGTTTATTTAGTCGGAACTTGGGACCAGGAGCGCCATTAATCCAACCCACGCTGGAGTTGTACCATATCATAGGCTTAACACCTTTCTCCTTGGCGTAATTCACAGCATCCACAACGGTTTTACCGTCCTTCATCTCGTCCCACTCAGCATCAATCAGCACGTAAGGGAGATGAAGTGTTGCAGCCATATCTACATACTTCTTGATGATATTCAGGTCGTTGCTGCCATGATTGTAGGCCCAGTAAACCCAAGAAACCACACCTGGCTCTATCCAACTAACATCAGATATTCTGCTGGGGTCGCTGACATCGGTAACAAGAGTGCTTTCAACCACATCAGCCAGACTTCCAATTATCATCACCTTCCAGGAACTCTGTTGGGCAAACTGCTCATTCTGGTCGGTCACAATGTTGAACTTGTTCTTTCCGTCAAGGCTATAGAAGGAAGAGGCAGCATTATCGTTATGAATATTGGCTTCTGTAAGAAGTGCGAAGACATTGTTGGGGAACTCAAACAAGGCAGGGAACGACAAGCGGTCGCCCTCCTTCAACTGGCGGTTTTTTGGATAGAATCCTTCGGCACCATCGCTCCAGTTCATTATCCAGTTATTATAATAAGGTATGGTGATGGGGACAGGGATTTCGGCTTTATCGTTCATACTCTCGCGCCCTACTTTCTGGAAGGCGACGCCATCATTGAAGACGCGAATGCGAAGGATGCCACCGCTTTGGAGCGAGTAGGCCGACTCCTTTCCTTTATTCACGCAATGCAGGCGTTTACCCATTAGCATGGTATAATCTTCCTTGATGTTACGTGTGTCTCCACCATTGATGCCTTCGAACTGAGCTGTATAGATTTCCTGCCACTTTCCGTTTTGCTTATAGCTAACGGTGATATGGTCACTGAACTTCTCGGCCTTGATACGGCCATTGGGGGATACTTGTGCAGAAAGGCTATGGGCAGCCAGCAACAGCACAAAGAGTAGGTAATTTCTTGTTTTCATGTTACTGTTATTGTTTTTTCCATTTACTAATATTGCGAATTAGCCCCTCGTACTTGGCACGCTTTACGGCGGAGCCTTTGAAGAGGGCTTGGTATTGCTCAGGGGTAAGGGAGCGCCAATCTTCTTCCTGCATATCTAACAGCTCGGCTGATGGCTGGAAGGCTTCCTCTTTGGTTGGATGCGACTCCTTAAACTGAGGACAGGCACGAAGACATTTGTCGCAACCATAGAAGGTACGTTTGAGGTGCAGGTCCTGGGGCAATTCTCCCCTGTTCTCTATAGTTTGGTAGCTGAGACAAAGACGGGCATCGAGGCCCTGAGGGGTGAGAGCCGGGCAGAGCGATTGCCAGCCGGCAAAGCTACGAGAGGCGGGGGTGAGGGGCACATCGTAGGTGTCGACCTCCTGTTCGACGAAGATTTCACCCAGAAAAACCGTGGGGCCATATCCTGGAACGGATATCAGACCGTTCTGGCAAAACTCGCCAATGCCGCATCGCCATGCCCAGTAGCGTTCCAGAACGGGAGCAGTATCTACGAAGGGACGCCCCTGCAAGCCAGCTTCCGTCATAAGTTGGCGCAAACGCTCGCGCATAACATCGTGGTAATCCTTGCCCTGAGCATACAGGCTAATGCCCAGCTGCTGATGGCTGGGCATATAGTTGAGGGCCAAACTGACAATACTCTTAACACCAGGATGCAGAAGGGCAGGCTGGAGTCGCATCTCCACATGATGCTGCATATACTGCATATCGGCCTGAAAGCCTAACTGCAACCAACGGCGGAACCCTTGGGCATACCACTCCTGAACGGGCTCGGCGGGAGCGATGCCGCAAGCCACAAAACCCAGACGCAGGGCCTGGGCTTTCAGATTGTTACTATTCAAAGGTTCGGAATTCATACCCTTGTTCTTGAAGCCAGGAAAGCGCCTCTGGCAAGGCATGTTTGAGTTTGTCGATGCTCTTCAGGGAATCATGGAAGGTGATAATGCTGCCTGGGCGCGTGTAGCGCTTTACGTTGCGGAGTACATCATCGGCAGTCAACAACCGACTGTAATCGCGTGTTACCACATCCCACATAACCACCTTTATGCCTACATGACGGAGAACACGATACTGTACCGTTCTGATCCATCCGTGAGGTGGACGGAAGAGACGGGTATGCAAGACCTCGTCAGCCTTCTTGATATTAGCCAGATAGGTCCATGTAAAATGCCGCATGCCTGACAGGTGGTTGTAAGTATGATTACCCACCTGATGACCGCGATTCCGGACTTCCTCAAGGAGGTGAGGATACTTGACGGCATTCTCTCCGACCATAAAGAAGGTGGCCTTGGCGTTGTACTTGTCCAGCGTATCAAGGATGAAAGGAGTTGCCTCGGGGATAGGGCCGTCATCGAAAGTCAGGTAAACCGACTTCTGATGACGATCCATCCTCCACAAGGCATGCGGGAAGAGCCAACGAAGGAATATAGCGGGCTGCTCTATTATCATTGAATCTGGTTCTGGAGGGCTTTATTGAAGGTGTCCAGTATCAGAACCATATCCTTGGCCTTATCGCTTTCGGCACTTTGCAGCACCTCAGTAGCTGAATGCATCTGATAGAGGTAGTACATGCAGTCCTTCTCGCTCTGAACCAGCATCTTGGCTGGCAGACTCAGATACCAGTTGAGGTACTCAACCGCATTGGCAGCAACAGGATAGGCAATCTTCTCGGCCATTTTCTTGTCGCCAACAGCAATCCAGGCGCGTGCCAAATCCAGCGAGTAACCTGCATAGTTATGAGGCAAAGTTGTGGGAGGCAGCACCTTCTCAGCGTATGCTATCAGACGGGCCACCTTATCCTTCTTGCCTTCCTGCAGGAGACGGGTTGCCAACTGAGCTATCATACGGCGATGGGTGTAGCACATGCGGGCAACGGTCTCGTCGAGATAGATATTGGGATTATCTATACCGCCAAAAGCAAAGCGTGTCATGATGTTCTCATACATCTTTTCGGTGTCCATGTCCTTGTCGGTATCTATGGTCTTGAAGGGAGAGATTCGGTTGGCAAGACCCTCCTGAACGAAGTAGTCGCCCAGACAGCCATAGTTGTCCTTTCCTACAGTGATGGCTACATAGAGCGGACGCTCCCAGTTGCACTGAGCCAGCATTTCGTACATCATCATCTCGCTCTTATAAACGGCGCGTTTGCCTTTCAGGCTGATATGCATAAAGTCAGGTATACTATCGCCAGCCATCATCATACCGCTACGCTTAACGGCCTCCTTATCCACCTCAAACACGATAGAATCGGTGGGGAATATCTGCAAGTCGGGATTGCTGTTCAGCACCCACTTGTCGATGATGTTGCGCAGTTCGTAAGGGTTGTCGCCCAGTACTTGATGCATCAGCACGGGATCATCCTTATAAGCTTCGATGGCCTGCTCCAGAACTCCCGGACGCACACTAATGCCCTCACGGGTTCCTGCCACATACTGCAGTCGGCTCCAATGGATGGGCACGGCAGGTGAATCGTAAGCAGGACGCTTCATCTGGTCGATGTACCAGTCGGTCTGCAAATAAGAAAGGTTGCAAACACGGGCATCGGTACGGAACCCTTCGGTCTCCTGAGCATACCACAAGGGGAAGGTGTCGTTATCTCCATTGGTGAAGATAATGGGATTATTGCCTTGCGAGAGGGTTTGGAGGTAGTTGCGACCGAAATCTCGACATGTATAGCGACCGCTACGGTCGTGGTCGTCCCACGTCTGACTGGCCATCTGCAACGGAACCAGTACACAGAGGCAACTCAGCAGGGCGCACAGCTTCTCGTTCTTAAGCAGCATCCTCAGATAGTCGGCAATAGCAGCAACGCCCAGACCCACCCAGATGGCAAAAGCATAGAACGAGCCTGCGTATGCATAGTCTCGCTCACGTGGCTGCATAGGTGTCTGATTCAGATAGATAACAATGGCCAGACCCGTCATGAAGAACAGGAAGAAGACAATACCGAACTGCTTCTCGCCCTCGTTGTTATTTTCCTTGGTATTGCGGAATAACTGCCAGAAAAGCCCCAACAGACCTAGTAGTAAGGGCAGACAATAGAAGACGTTATGGCCCTTATTGTTGCGCAAGTCACTGGGTAGTTTACTCTGGTCACCTAAACGTATATTATCCAGGAAAGGAATACCTGTAAGCCAGTTGCCGTGCTCCCATTCGCCGTTGCCCTGAATATCGTTCTGGCGTCCTGCAAAGTTCCACATAAAGTAACGCCAATACATGAAGTTTACCTGATAGCTCAGGAAGAAACGAATGTTCTCCAGCATGGTTGGTGTCTTGATAGGAACCATCTCACCGCAACGCTCATACGTCTTGGTAGTACCCTTAACGCCACCCATCCAACTTTCGTAAGCAGAAGCATGTGCGCTGCTGTACATACGTGGGAAGAGCATATTCTGTTGGTAAACGTACTCCTGATCGTACCGCTGAATCTCGTAGCGGTCAGGCTCATCGGGACTGGCTTTCTCCTTACGCTGATATACTGGAGCCTTCTGCTTGCTCACTGGAACACAATAGTTGCCATCTACCCTCAACTCAACCTGGCTGGTATAAGCCTGTCCGTAGAGCAGAGGACGGTCGCCATACTGCTCGCGGCTCAAATAGGTTCCCAAGGTGAAGATATCCTCGGGAGAGTTCTGGTCCATAGGAGTATTAGCTGAGCTACGGATTACAATTACTGCGTATGAGCTGTAACCAATCATAATCATGAGCATACACAGCAGACTGGTGTTCATGAGGCGGGCTGAAACAAGTGCCTTACCATCCTTCTTGAAACGTAGCAGCACAAACAGGGCTGCCAGAATAACAATACCCAATACAATGCTGGTGATACCATATCCGTAGAAAGGAATACCCAGCATACCTACGCTAAGCAGGTAAGAGATATTCATGCGCATACGGTTCTTCTGCTTGCGGGTTTCCCAGATACTCCACAGCACAATACCCACCAATAATATGATGTACAGAATCAGACCTGTATTGAAGGGGCAACTCAATTGGTTCACGAACAGAAGCTCGAACCATCCGCCCACCTTAACAATGCCTGGTACGATACCATACAGCACAGCAGCGATAAGCACACCGCTACCAACTACAGACAGCAACGCTCCCTTGAGGTTGGCATTCTTGGTCTTCTTGTAGTAATAAACAAGAACCAAGGCAGGCACACAGAGCAGGTTCAGCAAGTGAACGCCAATGCTGAGTCCTGTGAGGTAGGCTATCAGAATGAGCCAACGGTCAGAGCCAGCCTCATCAGCATGGTCTTCCCATTTCAGCATCAGCCAGAATACCACGGCTGTAAAAAGGCTACTGTAAGCATACACCTCACCTTCTACGGCACTGAACCAGAAGGTATCAGAGAAGGTATACACCAATGCACCCGTCAGGGCACTGGCCTCAACAGTAATCAGTTGGGCCAAGTTCTTCAACTGACCGTTCTCACCAACCAGTTTGCGTCCCAAGTGACTGATACTCCAGAAGAGGAACATGATACAGGCAGCACTGAAAAGCGCACTCATGGTGTTGACCATGCGGGCTACCAATGCGGGATCGCTTACAAACTGGGTAAAAAGGTTTGCTGTAAGCATAAAGAAAGGTGCCCCAGGTGGGTGTCCCACTTCCAGCTTATAAGCTGTTGTGATGAACTCAGGGCAGTCCCAAAAGCTTGCCGTAGGCTCTATCGTGCTGCAATACACGAAGGCTGCAATGGCAAAAGTAATCCAACCCATCAGGTTGTCTACTAATCTGAACTGTTTCATTTAGTGTGTATAATTAATTGTTTTTATTGATTGCATTCTGCAAAATTAATACTTTTTCTTCTGTTCTCCCTGCTTCTTATGGCAAATTTATCATCCTTTAACCATGTTAAGGACCATAATTAGTATTCCGTAACGAATAGCCTTGCCTAACGCGATACTTAGAAACGACAGACTCAGATTGGCTCTCATATACCCCAGCGTTACAGCCAGAGCACTTCCCAAGACTGGCAGAAAACAGAAGAAGCCCATCCAGGCACCCCGTCCCTGCAACCACCGTTGCGTCTTTTCCACCTTCTCACGTTTTACGTGCAGGTATTTCTCTATCCACTCTATCTTTCCCAGACTGCCCACCCAATAATTGAACATGCTGCCTAGCACATTTCCGATGGTGGCGCTCACAAACAGAGGCCAAGGTTGTAACCCTGCTAAAAGAAGTCCTGCCAACAGCGTCTCGCTGCTGAAGGGAAAGAAGCTGCCGGCAATGAAGGCAGCAATTCCCATTCCCCCATATCCCAGGGGGATCATATATTGTATTATGTCGTCCATAAATTAAGATAAGCCATTGCGCCGCATAAGAGCAGCGTAAGGAAAAAGAATGCGTTGCTCAGCCAACTCCTGGTCAGAGAGAAGAAATGGGCTATAAGCGGACACGCACTCACCACCAGCAGCGCCATTGTATTCTGAAATTCCTGGGGCTGCAGGAAAAGATATATGATGAGCAGAATGGTCTGAATTGTATAGATGTACAATACCATCCTAACCCGAATCTTATCGTTGTACTTGGTTTGTAAATAATGAAAAACACTCACCAGACTCAGCAAAATAACAACACCCATGGAAACCATCCAGCTAAATGGCAGACTGGCTATAGCCTTCCACGAAATAGGATGCCACACGAAATGTGAGGTGATGAAGTCAAGCATGCTATCTGTCTTATCCATCAGGAAACACCATGCTGCCCATCCCAGATAAGGAAGAACCAATCCCACTATACCTGCCCAGAATCCACGCCACGTAAGAGAGCGCAGGAAACCAATCAGGTATATGTAATAGAGAAGTCCCATAGGTAACATAATGGCGGAAAACAGACTGCCTATTCCCAGGAAAAGGAAACTGTGGAAAATCCACGCAACTGAGTCGTATAACTGATAGCAACGGAACAGTAGGTAGTAGCTCAGGGCCATGCATACAGCACTGATAGCTGGTGTATCAAGCGGATGCATGAATGCTAAGCAGGAGGCCAATACGAGCCATACGCAGGCCATCATTCTGGTACGGATACGAATAATCTGCTGTACACCATTCGTCTCCAGGCAAATATAGGTGGTAAGTGCACATAATACCCATCCTATGATGTTGCTTGTGGCAAACGATTGCTGAGGCCACCACCATAAGATGGTTGCCAACACAGCACAGACGGGCAATGTGGCCAAGCTCTCTGCTACCTTATTCTGAAACCTGTTCTTACCTATCATTTATTTGTTGTTCCCCGCCTCTCATTTGGGAGAGGAGGGGTTAGGGGTTGGAGAGGGGCTATAAATCTGCTCCGATGTCTCTACGGAAATATTTATCTTTAAACTGAATTTTCTGTGCCTCAGTAAAGCTCTTCTGCAGTGCTTCGGCTTTGTTTGCTCCATAGCTGCTGACGGCAATCACACGGCCACCGTTAGTAACAACCTCCTTGTCCTTCAGGGCTGTTCCTGCATGAAAGACTACACTGCCTTCTACCTTGTCGATACCGCTTATGGGATAACCTTTCTGATAGCTACCAGGATAACCACCGCTTACCAGCATCACGCAAACAGCACTACGGTCATCAAAAACGACCTTGCGCTCTGCAAGCGTTCCGGTTGCTACGCCTTCAAAGAGGTCTACAATATCCGACTTCAGGCGAAGCATTACGGTTTCTGTTTCAGGGTCTCCCATGCGGACGTTGTATTCAATAACATAAGGTTCAGGTTCGCCAGTGGGTGTATTTGTACGGTTAATCAGGCCAAAGAAGATAAAGCCCTTGTAATCGATACCTTCTGCTGCCAGACCTTCAACTGTAGGACGGATAATGCGGTCTTCCACCTTCTTCATCCATTCTGTTGTAGCAAAAGGAACAGGACTAACGCTTCCCATGCCACCAGTATTGAGGCCCGTATCGCCTTCACCTATACGCTTGTAGTCCTTGGCTTCAGGTAGAATCTTGTAATCCTTTCCATCCGTCAGCACGAATACTGAGCATTCTATACCACTCATGAACTCTTCTATCACCACTCTGCTGCTGGCGTTACCGAACATGCCGCCCAGCATCTCTTCCAGTTCTTTCTCAGCTTCTTCAAGTGTGGGCAGAATAAGCACGCCCTTACCTGCACACAGGCCATCGGCTTTCAGCACGTATGGAGGCTGGAGAGTTTTCAGGAAAGCTTTACCTTCAGCTAACGACTCACCCGTAAAGGTCTGATAAGCTGCCGTTGGGATATGATAGCGCTGCATGAAGCCTTTGGCAAAATCCTTACTGCCTTCCAGTACGGCACCAGCTTTGCTGGGACCGATAACGGGAATGTTCTTCAGTTCAGCATCATTCTTGAAATAGTCATAAATTCCTTTTACCAATGGGTCTTCAGGACCTACCACCACCATCTGTATACGGTTTCTCAAAACGAAAACCTTGATGGCTTCAAAATCATCAGCCTTTATGTTTACGTTCTCACCAACCGTTGCTGTACCAGCATTTCCTGGGGCAATATACAGTTTCTCACATTTCTCACTCTGAGCAATCTTCCAAGCTAAGGCGTGCTCACGGCCGCCACTTCCTAAAAGTAAAATAGGCCCCTCTCCCCGGCCCTCCCCCAAATGGGAGGGAGTTTTTTTTGTTTCTATCATATCTTTTATCTTCGTTAAAACTCTATCTATATCAAATAATATTTGTTCGTTTGTAAAACGCAATAATCTATATCCTTGTTCCTTGAGTTTCTTTTCTCGAACCTCATCAAGTTTCTGCTGTTCATCTCTTTTATGGTATCCTCCATCAACCTCTATGATTAGATTGGATGTCGGAGAATAGAAATCCGCAATATAATCCAAAATGACACATTGTCGTTTAAAAGATGTTTTTAGCCCATTTCCTTTAAGTTGTTTCCAAAGAAAAAACTCCGCGTCTGTTGGATTGTTTCTCATCCTACGAGCATGTTCCTTAAGAAGAGGATACCAATCAGGGTTAGCCCGATGAAAATCATTCATATTGGTTAGTTCAGGATGCTTTCCCTACCTCCCATTTGGGGGAGGAGGGGTTAGGGGTTGGAGAGGGGCTTTAGGTAATCTTCAAAATACTGTGTTATTCTTTCATGCAGATGCACACTCTTGTGCCCTGCCATATTGTGTCCTTCGCCAGGATAGACGAAGAAATCGGGCTGTGTTCCTGCCTCAGCACAAGCATTCAGGAACTGCAATGCGTGCTGGGGAACCACGGTGGGGTCATTCATGCCGATGATAATCTGCAATTTGCCCTTCAGATTTTTGGCTTTGTTGATGAGGCTTGTCTGCTCATAACCCTCTGGATTCTGCTCAGGCGTATCCATATAACGCTCGCCGTACATCACCTCGTACCATTTCCAATCGATAACTGGTCCGCCTGCAACACCAACCTTAAATACATCAGGATAAGTGGTCATCAGCGATGTGGTCATAAAGCCTCCAAAACTCCATCCGTGAACACCTATTCTGTCGGCATCCACATAGGGAAGGCTCTTCAGATAGTTCACGCCACTCATCTGGTCGCGCATCTCCACCTGACCCAAATGTCGGAAGGTTGCCTGTTCGAAGTCGCGACCACGATCCTCGCTGCCTCTGTTGTCCAGGATAAACAGGATGTAACCCTTCTGTGCCATATAGGTTTCCCAACTTCGACTGGCCCAGTGCCAGGAAGCATCGATGCTGTGTGCATGCGGACCGCCATAGACGTAAACCACTGTGGGATATTTCTTGTTGGCATCGAAGTCGGCGGGCTTTACCATACGCCAGTACAGGTCGGTCACACCATCGTCGGCCTTAACACTTCCCATCTCGAAGATAGGCTGATACCAACCTTCCCAAGGATTGGGAGCCGTCTGTAAAAGGATGCTCTTACCCGTCTTGGTATTGGTAACAGCGCAGGCACGAGGCACATCGGGCTCTTGCCAAGTATCCAGCACCCAGAGACCATCCTCGGACAACTTAGCCTGATGAACGCCTTTGCCGTTATCCAGCAAGGTACGCTTCTTGGTCTTCAGGGAAAGCGAATAGATATTACGCTGCAGGACGTTTGACTCCTTGGTAATAATGATAGCGCTCTTGGTAACAGGGCAGAAGCCCACAATGCTCTTTACCACCCAATTGCCGGAAGTCAACTGTTCCTGTTTCAGGGTGTTTACGTCCATCAGATAGAGGTGTGTAAAGCCATCCTTCCAGCTCCAGAAGATGAACTTGTTGCTGTCCCAAGGCAGGAAGGTAATGGGGTGAAGTGGTTCTACGTATTTATCGCTTGTCTCAGTATAGAGTGTCTTTATCTTATTGCCTGTGGCCACATCATAGGCATCTAATGTGCAATGGTTCTGGTCGCGGTTCAGCTCATACAGGTACAATGTCTTGTCGTCTGGTCCCCAAGCGATATTGGTGAAATAGCGGTCGGTAGGGTCGCCAACGTTCAGGTAGATGGTTTTCTCTGTATCTAAATCAAAGATGCCGATGGTTACCTGATGTGAAGTCATTCCTGCCATAGGATACTTGTCGGGCTCCAACTCCGCTTCACGCTTAAAGGTATTCACCTGCGGATAGTCTGCTACCATGCTCTGGTCCATGCGGTAGAAAGCTAACTTCTTTCCGTTGTTACTCCAGAAAGTCCCTTTGTAGATGCCGAACTCATCGCGGTGAACACTCTGGCCGTACACAATCTCGCGAGAGCCATCCTTAGAGAGTTGCACATCGTGCCCGTCAGCGTATCTTACCCACAGGTTATTGTCGCGCAGAAAAGCAGCGGCATTAGATGCCTTGCACCACTCCAGCAAACCTCTGGGATTGGGCTTGTTCTGCTTCTCAGGCTCCTGATAATCAGAGGTATTGCCCGTTGATGGGTCCACCTGTACTGTCTTGCCTTCGTCCTTGAAGATAAGCTTTCCGTCCTGCCAATTATAATCCCAACGTTGTGGAACAGATACTTTGTAGTTCTTGCCGCCAAAGTTCAGTTCCTCTAATGTAAACAGTTTCTGTGCCATTGCTTGCGTTGCCAACATGAGCAAAGAGGCTAATATCAGTTTAATCTTCATCGTTATTGTCGAAATATCTTTTTCCGAATTTGTTATTGCCGCCCTTGTTGCGGTCGAAAGATTTCTTGCCTCCGCGACCGAAGTTCTTGCCGCCTTCCTTGCGGAAATCACGGCGGTCGCCCTTACCCTTCTTAAAGTCGCGTCTGTCTTCCCATTCGTCTCTTTTGGGTTTGCGCATTCTCTCCTTGGGGTTCTCCTCCAGTTTATCTTTGAAGTCGCGGTGCTGCTTAAATCGTTTGCGTTCAGCCATCATACGGCGTTCTTGGGCAGTCTTTATGTCGCCGCCTCCAGCACGCATATCGTTGAACTTGCCGCTGAAGATCTGGTATTTGCGCAGTTCGCACTCCAGGCTTCCATTGAACAGCGGCGTACGCAGCGAGGGCTTCAGGCCGATCTGGTCGAAACATTCCTCGCGATAACTCAGTATCCAGGCCTCGTTGTCTATAAACTGATGCTTCAGACGTTCGCCAATCATCTTGTAAAGTCCCAGGAGGTCGGGAGCCGAGATGCGCTCTCCGTAGGGTGGGTTGGTGATGATAACGCTCTTTTCCTTGGGCTGTGTAAAGTTGGCAAAGTCCTGCTGCTGAACGGTTATCTCCTTGCTCAGGCCGGCAGCCTTTACATTGGTGGTAGCGATAGCAACGGCAGGCCTACTGATATCATAGCCGTAGATGTGATGCTCGAAGGGATGCTCCTGACTATCGTCCTCATAAACCTTATCGAAAAGTTCCTGGTCGAAGTCAGGCCATTTCTCAAAGGCATATTCCTTTCTGTACACACCTGGGGCAATGCCTCTTGCTATCAGCGCTGCCTCTATGGCTATGGTGCCGCTTCCGCACATAGGGTCTATAAGGTCGCATTGTCCGTTCCAACCCGTCAGCATGATGATACCGGCTGCCAATACCTCGTTCAAGGGAGCTTCTACGCTCTCCTGACGATAACCTCTGCGATGAAGGCTTTCACCTGAACTGTCCAACGAGAGGGTACAATCATACTCAGCTACATGGATGTGCAACTGAAGGTCAGGATTGTTGATACGGATGTTGGGGCGGTTGCCTGTCTTCTCGCGGAACTGGTCCACGATGGCATCCTTCACCTTATAGGCCACAAACTTGCTGTGGCGAAACTCGTTACTGAACACCACGCTGTCAACGGCAAAGGTTGTTTCGTTACTCAGATACGTAGTCCAGTCAATCTCCTTGATGGCATCATACACCTCATCGGCGCTGGTTGCGCGAAAGTGCTTGATGGGTTTCAGTATCTTTATGGCAGTACGCAACTGGAAGTTGGCACGATACATCATTTCCTTGTCGCCGGTAAAGCTTACCATGCGTCTGCCTAATTGTATATTGTTGGCTCCCAGGTCAGTAAGTTCCTTTGCCAACACTTCTTCAAGACCCTGAAAGGTCTTTGCAATCATTTCAAATGAGGCCCCTCCCCCTTGCCCCTCCCAAAGGCGGGGAGATTCGTTAGTAGTCTCCATTTATTATTTCTTTTTTTGAGATTTGCTTTTATTAGTTTTCTTTTCCATATCTTTCCCCACCTCCCATTTGGGGGAGGAGGGGTTAGGAGTTGGAGAGGGGCTACAATCCTCCCCAATCTTCTGGCCTAACCACATGACTCTTGCGTTTCTTGGCCTGAACCAGTTGTTCGCCCGGCTGAGTACTTTCCGTAACCCACAGGTTACCGCCAACAACCGTACCCTTGGCCAAAGTTATACGTCCCAGTATAGTTGCGTTACTATATACGATAACATCGTCCTCCAGAATAGGATGACGGGGCACGCCCTTTATGGGATTGCCCTGCTCGTCCAATGGGAAACTCTTGGCACCCAGCGTTACGCCCTGATACAGCTTCACGTTGTTGCCTATGATACAGGTTGCACCTATTACCACACCCGTTCCGTGATCGATGGTAAAGTGCGAACCAATGGTGGCAGCTGGGTGAATATCTATTCCAGTCTCACTATGCGCCATCTCGGTAATGATTCTGGGGATAAGGGGCACACCCAAGACGAGCAGTTCGTGAGCAATACGATAGTTGGTGATAGCCTTGATAACGGGATAGCAACTGATAATCTCGCCGTATGATTCGGCTGCAGGGTCGCCGTTATAGGCAGCCTCCACATCGGTAGCCAGAATGCCCCTCAACTGGGGCAGTTTGGCTATAAAACATTCGGCCATCTCCTGAGCTTTGGCAGCCATACAAGAACGCTCTCCATTGCATCCATCATCCTCTTGGCAGAAACAAAGTCCTGCCTGAATCTGCTGCGACAGCAGCGCATACAAACGCTCCACATTCACACCCATGTGATAGTTCAGCGTTTGGCTACTCAGCGTAGAGTTTCCGTAAAAACCAGGAAAGATGATGGCGCGGCACAAATCAACAATTTCCGATAAAACGGCTCCTGAAGGTAAGGGCTCACCATCGTTGTGCTTATGGAACAGTCCACGTAACGAGCTGCTTTCTGACAACTCGGCCACAGTCTGTTCCATCAAGTGATTCAGTGTTGTAGCACTCATAAAAATATATAATGTATCAATAAGTGGGGGCAAAGATAGTGCAAACTGAGCGAAAAACCAAATTTATTTGTGTTTTTCCGAAGTGTAGCCTATCTTCGAGACTGTTTTACAGGTTCAAAGATAGTGAAAAATTTCGATTAAGCGAAGAGTATACAAATAAATTTGTATATTTGAGCGTGAGAAATTTATCTAAACTGAGCGAAAAACAAAAAAAACACGTAAATATTTTTTCCAATGCCTTATTTTAGTCCCTTTTTACTGCTATGTTAAGAAAAACTTTCTCCTTAGTTAGAAAAATTTTACTCCCTAACGTGGCAGTAAAAATTCTATAACCAACGGCTTCCTGACAAAGGCGAAGCCAATATCGCAATTGTCAAATTATTTTACATTCTATAACCGATAGCCCATAACCGATAACCTTTCACGAATCAAGGATTCGTGCCTATCCATTGCTACTATTAATAGAAAATCTTGCTACTATTAATACTTGCAATTGCTGCTATTAATAACACCCTACATCAACACCTAACCCAGCAAAGCTTTCATTCCGATGGTTATGGTTCTCATGCAATGTTACCTGTTTGGCTAACAGGTCACTAACACCTCACTAATAGGTAACTCATCAAAATCCCGATATCATAAATGTATGATGTTAGGTGTTGTGTTACCTGTTAGTTACCTGTTGGCAAACAGGTAATACACTTTCATCCCGCATGGTTATCGGGCTCATGGCTATCTCAGGTGAGGTGTTACCTGTTTTCAGAATCAATTTTAATCATATCTTTCATCAGCCCACTTAAACCACTCTATTTCCCTTCTTTCTTTCTTCGTTTCTGAATAGCAGCATAGCCAATCTCAGGAAGTGGCTCTTGTTGCTTTTCGCCAAGTTCCGTTAAAGCTTCATACACTTGGGTCAGTTCTCGACGTGTTTCTTCCACTTTTTCTCTTGTGGCTGTGCCGGATTCTTCAAGATCCTTAATACGCTGGCGCAAATCCTCAATATCCTGCTTTGTTGCCAATACTGGCAGTACTTGGCGAATGGCAACAAAAGCGCGCATGATTTTACGGTTTATACCGATGGCAGTCTCTGAACTAAGAACACTACTCAACATGGCAACACCTAATTCCGTGAATGCAAAAGCACCATATCTGCTACCGCCCCAACTTGAGGTGCCAATTTGGCATCTCAAGAGCTCTTCGTGAGAAAGTTGCATCATAAAATCCTCACCTTCAAAACGACGAATGTTACGGCGAACTTGTCTTTTTAACTGTGAAGTCTCAACACCATACAATTCAGCTAAATCATGGTCTAACATCACACGTTGACCACGTATCTCGAATATTTTGCGTTTAATCGGTTCTAATGAGTCCATAATAATCCTTCTACCTTTTTGTGTATGCAAGGATACAAAGAAATAATGAATTATTCGACATCTTGTAGTGTTAAATGTCTTAAAGTAAACAAATACAATCCTCTTTTTCTTTTATTATGCAGAAAAAAAGCAAAAATTCTTCACTCTTCACTCTTATCCCTAATCCTTAACTGTTCCGTAGATTCGTATATTCGTAGTTCCATAAATCCTTTTTTCGCAAGAAAATCACTTGTTTTCTTTGTGGGTATTATAGAAATCACTATTTTTGCAAGGTGAAGCCTCTTTACTATGGCCTAATATATAGGTTATCGTTGAAATAGAGACAGCTGGCAGCGGCCAGCACACAACTTATCGGAAAATAAACGAAGCGTTATGCTCGTCTTGCAATCTGAAACCTGAGAAATTTCAAGCACGACAAGAGAACATAATGGCTTCCTCGCGTAGGCGTGGGATTTAGCCATTTTTCTCGTGCAAGGTTTTCTCAGGACCCCAGATTGAAGAAGTGGATACAGTTCCACGCTTTCATTATGCTTTCATAGTATTAGGAAGTCGTGGGCAAGGAAAAGAATGAATAGGTTGATTAACAAAAATAATTACAATGAAGAAACTATTATTCTCCTTAATGACAATACTTTTGCCGTTGGTAGCAGGTGCATATACTGGTGAGG
The DNA here is from genome assembly GCA_017445925.1 of Bacteroidaceae bacterium. Lineage (GTDB taxonomy): Bacteria > Bacteroidota > Bacteroidia > Bacteroidales > Bacteroidaceae > Physcousia. The sequence goes on from JAFSRW010000055.1 coordinate 32,884, forward strand.
CTGTAATTGATGGTATCAAATACTCTATCAACACAAACACGCAAACCGCGAAAGTGGTAAAAGACAACTATTCAGGTGAAATCATTATCCCTGAAACCGTTGACTATGAAGGTGTTGCTTGTAGTGTAACCACAATCGCGAGTTCAGCTTTCAGCGGATGTAAAGCTTTGATCTCAGTTCAGATACCCAACAGTGTCATTACCATCGAAACGTGGGCGTTTTATCAGTGCAGTGAATTGTCGTCAGTGACTATTGGTGACAATGTCACTTCTATAGCCTATAGTGCTTTCTCTGGCTGCAAGAGCATAACTTCCATAAGGATTCCCGATAGCGTGACATCCATTGGTACCGACGTCTTCTCCGATTGCAAGGGATTAATCTCTGTAGTTATTGGTCACGGCCTGACCTCTATCAGTCAAGGAACCTTCAAGAATTGTACTAGTCTGGTTTCAGTCGACATTCCGGATAATGTCGAGAAAATTGGGAATTCTGCCTTTTATGGCTGTTCTGCCTTGTCTTCCATATCAATGGGAAATGGTATAACCAGCATAGGTGGTTCAGCTTTCAGCGGGTGCCTTGGTTTAACTTCAATCTTAATTCCTAATAGTGTCACTACCATCGGAACATTTGCTTTTCTAGGTTGTGATGCGTTAACTACTTTAATTATTGGTAGTGGAGTTGAATCCATAGGTACTTATGCTTTTTCTCAATGTAAGGCTTTAACAAAGGTGTTTTGCTATTCAAACAATGTGCCTGCAACAAGTAATAATGCTTTTTCTAATTCAAACATAAGCAAAGCCACACTTTATGTTCTTGAAGATTCTATTGATGCTTATAAGGCTTCATCGTCATGGAACGGATTTAAGGAATACCTTCCTGTGCCGAAAGTGACATATATGGTGGATGATGTTATCTTTAGGGAAGAAATTGTCGTGGTGACGACTCCCTTCATCCCTATAGTAGAGCCGGAGAAGGAGGGCTACACCTTCAGTGGCTGGATAGATGTTCCAAAAACTATGCCTATGAACGATGTAGTAATAAAAGGTTATTTCACCATCAATACATATATTCTTACATATCTCGTTGATAATAAGGTGTACAAGGAATATGAGGTGGTATATGATTCCGACATAGAGCCAGAGGCAGAGCCTGTCAAGGAGGGTCACACATTCTCTGGATGGAGCGAGATACCAGCGAAGATGCCTGCAAAGAATGTAATAGTAACAGGCACATTTACCATTAACAGTTACATGCTTACATATATGGTAGACGGTGAGGTCTATAAGGAATGCGAGGTTGTATATGACTCTGCTATAGAGCCAGAGGCAGAACCTGTCAAGGAGGGCCACACATTCTCTGGATGGAGCGAGATACCAGTGAAGATGCCTGCAAAGGATGTGACAGTTACGGGTTCATTTACCATTAACAGTTATACGCTTACATACATTCTTAATGGCGAAGTCTATAAGCAATATAAACATGTATACGGATCTGTTATAGAAGCTGAGGCTGACCCTGTCAAGGAAGGTTATACATTCTCTGGATGGGGTGATATTCCTGCCACAATGCCTGCCAAAGATGTATCAATAACAGGAACACTTACCATCAATAAATACAAGCTCACTTATTTTGTGGATTCTGAAGAATACAAATCATACGAGATAGAATATGGTGCTGTCATTACACCTGAGGTTGAGCCCGAGAAGAAGGGATACACTTTCTCCGGTTGGAGTTATATCCCCAACACAATGCCTGCTGAGGACGTAACGGTAATAGGATCATTTGAAGCTAATGAGTATCACCTGACCTACATTGTTGACGGTGACATATACAAGGAATATGATGTAAAGTATGATACTGCCATCACACCTGAGACAGAGCCGACGAAAGAGGGATACACTTTCTCTGGTTGGAGTTATATACCAAGCAAGATGCCTGCGGAAGATGTGACTGTCATAGGAAAGTTCCGTATCAATAGCTATACGGTAACATATATGCTTGATGGTGAAGTATATACCACAGAAACATTGGAATACGGAGCGAAGATTGTACCACCTGTTATTCCAGGTTTGGAAGACTACACTATTTGGGAAGATGTACCAGAAACAATGCCTGCTAAAGACATTATAATCTACGGTAAAGCAAAAGAGATAATTGATGGCCTTGATAGTGAAGAACGAAGAGTGAAGAATAAAGAAGACATTATGATTTATGACCTCAACGGACATCGTCTCGCCTCTCCTCAAAAGGGCATCAACATTATCCGCGTGGGTAACGGTATTACAAAAAAGGTGCTGATTAAGTAACAACTATCGCACATGAAAGGAATAAGAGGGTGTGTCAAAATAGGCACATCCTCTTTTTTTGTTTAAACTTGTCAGTTTTGTAAATATCGTTGTCTCTATGCTACATTTTCATGATTTCTGCTTTATGAGACCACACTAAGCCCAAAATCGCGTATATGAGGATGTAAGAGGCATATATTTCCTTGCGTTTGTTGGCATATTGCCCTGTTTTAGGACTTTTGCTGCCATTTTCTTGATGTTAAAA
>JAFSRW010000056.1 GCA_017445925.1 Bacteroidaceae bacterium
ATCCTCATATACGCGATTTTGGGCTTAGTGTGGTCTCATAAAGCAGAAATCATGAAAAATGCAGCATAGAGACAACGATATTTACAAAACTGACAAGTTTAAACAAAAAAAGAGGATGTGCCTATTTTGACACACCCTCATTATTTTACTTTAATAACTTGATTTTGAGGTTTTTTATCATATCTTCCGTCATGCGGTCGAGATCGTACTCAGGTTTCCAACCCCATTCCTCACGTGCGCAGGAATCGTCCATCTTGTTGGGCCAGCTATCGGCAATGGCTTGCTTGATGGGCTCTGGCTTGTAAATCATCTTAAAGTTGGGATAGAACTTCTGGATGGCGTGATAGATAATCTCGGGGTCGAAACTCATGGCTGTGATGTTAAAGCTGTTGCGATGCTTGAGCTTGCTGGGGTCAGCCTCCATGATGTCAATCATAGCCTTTTGGGCATCGGGCATGTACATCATATCCATGTAGGTGCCTTGCTTAAGGGGACAGGCAAAGGTTTCGCCTTTAACGGCTGCATAGTAGATTTCTACGGCGTAGTCGGTAGTTCCGCCACCAGGCAGACTAAGGTGACTGATAAGGCCAGGGAAACGTACGGAGCGGGTATCTACACCAAAACGGGTGAAATAGTAGTCGGAGAGCAACTCACCTGTGACTTTGGTAACACCGTAGATGGTGTTGGGACGCTGGATGGTGTCCTGAGGGGTATTGTCGTGCGGTGTGCTGGGACCAAAGGCTCCAATAGAGCTGGGGGTGAAGACAGCACAGCCAAAGAGACGGGCTACCTCCAGACAGTTCACCAACGAGCCGATACCTACGTTCCAACCAAGCATAGGATTGAGCTCTGCTGTGGCGCTGAGGATGGCTGCCAGATTGTAAATGGTGTCGATGTTGTACTTCTTTACGGCCTCTGCTATCTGCATAATCTGTGTGGAGTCTATGCGCTCAACTGGGCCGCGGTCGTAAATCTCGCCCTTGAGGGGACGAAGGTCTGAAGCAACAACGTTGGCATCGCCATAGATATCCCTAAGATTGCGGGTGAGCTCAGAACCTATCTGACCTCCGGCTCCCACAATGAGAATTCTTTTCATATCCTAAATATATTAGTTAAGCCCTCCCCATAAAAGGGGAGCGGGGAGAGGGGCTTTTTTATTTTTCTATTTCGTTTCTTACTTTCTTGAATGCCTCGATGCATTTGTCGAGATGCTCACGTTCGTGAGCGGCACTAATCTGAACGCGGATACGAGCTTGACCCTTTGGTACTACGGGATAGTAGAAGCCTGTAACGAAGATGCCTTCTTCCTGCATCTTGGCAGCGTACTGCTGGCTCTTGGCAGCGTCGTAAATCATAACGGCGCAGATGGCACTCTCGGAGGGCTTGCAGTCGAAACCTTCCTCGTGCATACGACGCAAGAAATAGTCGGTGTTGGCGTGCAACTTGTCTTGTAACTCGTTGGTTTCACTCATCATCTCGAACATACGGATACCTGCGGCAACCAAGCCGGGAGCCATAGAGTTAGAGAAGAGGTAGGGACGACTACGCTGGCGCAGCATATCGATGATTTCCTTTTTACCTGTTGTGAAGCCACCCATGGCTCCACCGAAGGCCTTACCCAAGGTGCCGGTAAGAATCTCTATTTTGCCACGCAGGTTGTAACGCTCGGTAACTCCACGACCCGTCTTACCTACAACGCCGGCACTGTGACTCTCGTCCACCATTACCATAGCATCGTACTTCTGAGCCAGCTCATAAATCTTGTCCAAGGGGCATACATTGCCGTCCATAGAGAACACGCCGTCTGTTACGATAATACGGAAGCGGTTCTTCTGGGCTGTTTTCAACTGCTCCTCAAGGTCGGCCATATCAGCATTGGCATAACGATAGCGCTGAGCTTTGCAAAGGCGAACACCGTCGATGATACTGGCATGGTTCAGGGCATCTGAGATGATGGCATCCTCGTCGGTAAGCAGAGGCTCGAAAACACCGCCGTTAGCATCGAAACAAGCAGCATAAAGGATAGTATCTTCTGTGCCGAAGAACTCGCTGATCTTCTGCTCCAGTTTCTTGTGAAGGTCCTGACAGCCACAGATGAAACGTACGCTGGCCATACCAAAGCCACGTGCATCCATACCCTTCTTGGCAGCCTCGATAAGTTCTTTGTTACCAGCTAAGCCCAAATAGTTGTTGGCGCAGAAGTTAAGACACTTCTTACCCTTTACCAGAATCTCTGCACCCTGAGGGCTTTCAATGATACGCTCGTTCTTGTACAGACCAGCTGCCTCAATTTCAGCCAGTTCCTTCTTCAGATGTTCTTGAAATTTTGTATACATAATTATATGTTTTAAAAGTTATTCCCTACAGTATAAACCTATGTTTTCCCATTAGTTGGTTAGTTCAGGCATGCAAAGTTACGCTTTTTCTGAATACGTTGTTATCATTATGATAACTTTTTTTCTTTTTTTAGATATTTTCCTGTGTAGCTCTGCTTGCATTTTGCTATTTCTTCGGGTGTTCCGCATGCAACAATGTAGCCTCCGGCCTCTCCTCCTTCTGGCCCAAGGTCGATGACATAGTCGGCACACTTGATGACCTCCATGTTATGCTCTATAATAATTATGGTATGTCCGCGTTCTATCAGCGCATCAAAGGAAGCCAGTAGTTTCTTGATGTCGTGGAAGTGCAGTCCTGTGGTGGGCTCATCAAAGATGAAGATGGTGGGTTGCTGTTTTTCCATGCCTAAATAATATGCCAACTTCACACGCTGGTTTTCGCCACCTGATAGGGTAGAAGACGACTGCCCCAACTTGATATATCCCAGGCCTACATCCTGCAGGGGTTTCAGCAGGGCAATGATTTTCTTCTGCTTGTGCTCAGTGAAGAATTCTATGGCTTGATTGATGGTCATGTTAAGCACATCATTCACATTCTGTCCTTCGTAGCGAACCTCTAAGATGTCGTGCTTGAAGCGTTGGCCATGACAACTCTCGCACTCCAGTACGAGGTCGGCCATAAACTGCATCTCAACGGTAATGGTGCCTTCGCCCTTACACTCCTCGCATCTTCCGCCATCGGTATTGAAACTAAAGAAAGCTGGAGTGTAGCCCATCTGCTTGGCAAGGGGCTGGTTGGCAAAGAGCTTTCTGATTTCGTCCCACGCCTTGACATAGGTAACTGGATTGGAGCGTGTGCTCTTGCCAATGGGGTTTTGGTCTACAAACTCTATATGCCGTACCATATCCATATCGCCCTTCAGCTCAAGGAATTCACCTGGACGTTCTGCCACCTCGTCGAAGTGGCGTTTCATGGCGTTGTAGAAGATGTCGCGCACAAGTGAACTCTTTCCGCTTCCGCTGACACCCGTAACACATGTGAGCACATTCAGCGGGAATCGCACATCTATGCCCTTAAGGTTGTTGGCTCGAGCGCCTTTAACCTCTATATAATTATTCCAAGGACGGCGGGAGGCGGGTACCTCTATTCGGTCTTCTCCACAAAGGAATGCCAGCGTATGGGATAAATTATTGAATTTTGATTCGTTCTTGTTCCCGTTTATCGAATCCGGTTCCCCTTGCCATACAATGTTTCCCCCAAGGCGTCCAGCCTCTGGACCTATATCTATAATCCAATCAGCTGCACGCATAATGTCCTCATCGTGCTCCACCACAATTACTGTGTTTCCTAAATCACGCAATTCCTTCAGGACGTAAATCAAACGGTCTGTATCTCTGCAGTGAAGTCCAATGCTGGGTTCATCCAAGATATAAAGACTGCCCACCAGACTGCTACCAAGAGAGGTTGCCAGATTAATACGTTGGCTCTCTCCTCCGGAAAGTGAGTTGGAAAGGCGATTCATGGTAAGGTAACCCAAACCAACATCCAAGAGGAAGTGCAGGCGATTCTTAATCTCAGTAAGAATACGATTGGCAATCTGCTGCTCGTGCTCTGTAAGTTGCAGGTTCTCTATCCAAGGAAGCAACTCTGTAACGGGCATTTCTACCAGTTCGGAAATATTCTTGCCACAAATTTTGACGTAGCCAGCTTCAGGTTTCAGACGTGTGCCATGACACTTGGGGCACGTGGTCTTGCCTCTGTAGCGGGCCAGCATCACACGGTTCTGAATCTTGTATTGCCCCTGACGGAGCATCTCAAAGAACTCATCTATGCAGAGCATTCCCCATTCCTTTTCCTCAGGAGTAAGTTTCCATTCCTTTGGAATCTGAATGCCATCTTTGCCCTTGGGCTCGTGCTGAATAGGACTTCCGTGCCAAAGCCAGTCCTTCTCGTCCTGCGTCAACTCAAAGTAAGGCTTAAAGATAGGAAAACCGCGTTCTGAATTAAAGCGGATAAACCAATTCTTCCATTCTGCCATCTTCTCGCCGCGCCAACAGACAACGGCACCATCATAAACGCTGAGGGCGCTGTTAGGGATGACCAAATGCTCGTCTATGCCCATAATTCTGCCAAATCCCTCGCACTCGGGACAGGCTCCGGCGGGTGAGTTAAAGGCAAAGAGATTATCGGATGGTTCCTCAAAGGTCATACCATCGGCCTCGAAACGTGTACAGAATTGCACTATTTCGTTATCGGGCAAATATTGTAGCATCATTTCGCCGCCACCTTCGTAGAAGGCTGTCTCTGCAGAATCAACCAATCTGCTTATAACATCCTTCTCATTCTTGGCGGAAAGACGGTCTACTATCAGATAAACCTCGTCTTTATCTTTAGGTTGGTATTCGTCAATCCTAACCACCTCACCATTCACCAGCAATCGACTGAATCCCTGTTGGGTGAGAACGCTCACGTTGGATTTAGGCTTGCAAAGCACCATAAGTTTTGTACCTTCTTCGTGAGCCAACATACTCTGGACAACATTCTCGGTGGTATGCTTTTTGACTTCTGAGCCGCTGATAGGACTAAAAGTGCGACCTATTCTGGCGTACAATAGGCGCAGGTATTCATAAACCTCTGTACTGGTGCCGACCGTACTGCGGGGGTTACGGCTGGTCACCTTCTGCTCTATAGCTATAGCAGGAGGGATACCCTTGATGTAATCACATTCGGGTTTGTTCATACGACCCAGGAACTGACGGGCGTAAGCTGAGAGACTCTCCACATAGCGACGCTGTCCCTCGGCATATAGCGTATCAAAAGCAAGGCTGCTCTTGCCGCTTCCGCTCAAGCCGGTAATGACCACCAACTTGCCGCGTGGTATTTCCAAGTCGATGTTCTTCAGGTTGTTAACCCTTGCTCCCTTTATCTTAATGCAATTTTCCATTATCAGTTCTAATCCCTAATCTCTAATCTTTCAACTCTCAACTCTCAACTTTATTTAGTAATTTCCCCACACAGATTGCTATTCATCATCTCCTGAATCTTTTCCTTAGGCAGTTTGTGCCCCAATAGGAACATTAGTTTGGTAATAGCACATTCAGGTGTACTGTCGTAACCACTCACCACACCGGCCTCCAAAAGGGGCAGGCTGGTTTCATAAAGTCCCATGTGAACACTTCCGGCTTGACACTGGGTTATATTCACTAACAGAAGTCCTCGGCTGTTGGCATCACGCAGTTCCTCTTTGAACCATTTGAGTTGAGGAGCATTTCCTGCACCAAAGGTTCTGATAACCACCGCTTTCAGACCGGGAATATTCAGCACGGAATGTACTAGGCTGCGTTGAATGCCTGGGAAGAGCGTGAGCACCACCACGTTTGGATCTACCAGATAATGCGGTTTAAAGGGTTTGCTGGGGTCGGGCTTACGGATAGCTGTCTCGTTGAACTTTATCTGCATACCTGCCGTAGCCAAATCAGGATAATTGAACGAGCGGAAGGCATTGAACTGCTCAGCATTAATCTTGGTTGTTCTGTTGCCTCGCATGAGTTTCTCTTTAAAATAAATGCAGACCTCTGGCACTATGGGAGTGCCGTCTTCATGCTGTGCAGCAGCAATCTCGATGGCTGTAATAAGATTCTCTTTTCCGTCGGTCCGTATTTTTCCTATGGGCAGTTGGGAGCCGGTGAGAATAACGGGTTTCCCCAGATTCTCTAACATAAAACTCAGTGCAGAAGCCGTATAGGCCATTGTGTCTGTTCCGTGCAGAATAACAAATCCGTCAAAAAGATTGTAATTGCCGTCTATTATCTTTACCAAACGCGACCAATGTTCCAATCCCATATCACTGGAGTCAATGGGAGGGTCGAAAGTGAAGGCATGTATTTTATAATCAAAGCGCTTCAGTTCTGGAACTTCATCCAAGAGAAGATGGAAGTTGAAATTCTCCAAAGCGCCCGTCTCTGCATTCTCTCTCATACCTATAGTACCTCCTGTATATATAAGGAGAACGCTGGGTCTATGTGTCTTGATAGTGCTCATAGGCTATAAAAATTTGGACAAAAATATAAAAAAGAATGCGTATTATTAGGAGATGTATAGATTTTTTTTGTATTTTTGTACCGATATGAAGAACAAATGGTTTATTCTGCTGCTTTTTATAGCAGTATCAGCAGTTGCTCAGAACCCCAAAAGGGAGTTCAGAGGAGCTTGGATTCAGAGTGTTAATGGACAGTTTCAGGGCATGGGGCGTGACCGCATGCAGCAGGTGTTGACAAGTCAACTGAATGATCTCCAGAAAGATGGTATTAACGCTATTTTCTTTCAAGTAAGATGTGAGGGTGATGCCTTGTATCCCAGCGAGATAGAGCCTTGGAGCCGCTATCTGACTGGTCAGCAGGGTACACCTCCCAATCCTTATTGGGATCCTCTGCAATGGATGGTTGAGCAGTGCCATGCCAGAAATATGGAACTGCATGCTTGGATAAACCCCTACCGTGCTAAAACCAAGGGTACTACGGCTTTGGCCAATACTCATGAGTATTTCCGTCATCCCAATCATTTCTTTGATTATGACGGACTGATGCTCTTCGACCCTGGTTATCCAGAGAACCGTAACTATATTTGTCAGGTGGCTTGTGATATTGTTCGTCGGTACGATGTTGATGGCATCCATATTGACGACTATTTCTATCCTTACCCTGTAGCCGGTGTTGCTATTCCTGATGATAACTCATACGCACTTTACGGTAAGGGAATGGACCGTTCTGAGTGGCGTAGGCAGAATGTGAACCAGTTTATTCAGCAGATGTGTCGTCAGATTAGAGAAGTAAAGCCGTGGGTTAAGTTTGGTGTATCTCCTTTCGGTATTTATCGTAACCAGGCGAACGACCCCAATGGAAGTGCCACCAATGGCTTGCAGAATTATGACGACCTTTATGCCGATGTGCTTGCCTGGGTTGAGAATGGCTGGGTTGATTACAATCTTCCTCAGCTTTATTGGGAAATTGGTCATAAGACGGCAGATTATGAGACATTGATTAACTGGTGGAGTGCTCATGCTGGTAAGCGTCCTCTTTATATAGGACAAGATGTACTTCGTACCGTAAAATCTCCCGACCCGCAGAATCCTGCCTCTCATCAGATGCCTCGTAAGTATATGCTTCAGCGCAGTTTGCCCGGTATCTTTGGCAGTTGTCAATGGTATGCTGCTGCATTATGCGAGAATCCAGGAAATTACCAAACGATGCTTCGTCAGGTTTATCACAGCACACCAGCACTTCAGCCTAAGATGCCATGGATTGATAAAAAGGCTCCTGGTAAACCCAAAAAGGCGGCTATTGTGTGGACAGAGGATGGACCTCTCCTTTTTTGGACAGCCCCTAAGGCCAAGACCATTATGGATGAGGCTATACAGTATGTGGTATACCGTTTCAAAAAAGGCGAGAAGATAAACTTAGAGGATCCTTCTCATATTTTTTGTTTTACCCGTGAGACGAACCTTCCTCTCACATTTCAAAACGGAAGTGCACCTTACGTTTACGTAATAACAGCTCTGGATCATTTGCAAAACGAATCTAAGGGCGTAAAGAAGAAAGTTAAATTATGAAAACAAGAAAACTATTATATTTCAGTCTCTTGATATCTGTTTTCTGCTCTTGTGGCGACAATAAGGAGCAGAAAAATGGGCAGAATGCAATAACTACAGAACAGCAGGCTAGTGTGCACAGAATGAAGGATTATGACCTTACTGACAGTGTAACAATGGGAAGCCATTTATTTATCTACACCATTCATCGTGAAGCAGATGATTCGCTGAAAGCTGTGGTCGATGAGAATGGCGATAAGTATGTGGATAATTATTACGACCTAACTGTCCTCCGTGATGGTGTAAATTTCTTCCGTCGCCGTTTTACCAAACTTTCTTTTGGCTCTCAGTTGGATGAAAGTTTCCGCAAGAACGGAATCCTTGATGGTTTCCGATTTATGTCGGTAAAGGAGGGGAAACTTACCTTTGGTGTTTGCGTAAGTTTCCCAGAGAGTGATATGTCAGAGCCCTTCGTGCTGACTATCGGTTCAGACGGAAGTTTTACCTTGGAGCCTGACACAACTCCAGATATAGAGGAAATAGAAGATACGTCAGTCTGAAAAGAATTTGGCAACATCCATCATGCCGGGCAGTACAATATCTGCGCCGGCATTTTTTAACACCTCATCTGCCAAAGGTCCTGTATTGGCTGCTATGGTGAAGATGCCAGCAGCGTGGCCAGCCTGAACGCCTAATGGGGCATTCTCTACGACAATGCCTTCTTCTGCTTTTATGCCAGCCTTTTGTAATCCTTTCAGATAAGGTTCGGGGTAAGGCTTCCCCAACTTAACATCAAAGCCTGTTACCATTAAGTCTTGGTGAAAGAACCCTGGGTAACTTCTTTCCAATTTGTCCAATAGAGACGTCTGAGCACTACCCGTTACCAAAACAATCTTCAGTCCTTTTGCCTTAACTGCTTGTAGGGTCTCCAAGGCACCAGGCATTGGTTCGGCCTCGGGGCAGGTATTAAAGACCTTGCTCTTAGCCTCATAGATAAGTTGTTTTTCTTCTTCTGTGGCATCACGTCCCCAAAAGCGCTGTGCCAGCATATTGATGGTGGCGCTACCTGTTCGGCCTTCGTTCATGTACACCTCCTCATGAGTCATTGCCAGACCGTATTCCGTCATAGCATGACTCCAGGCGTAAGCATGATTTGGCATACTGTCAAACAGCACACCATCCATATCAAACAGGACGGCCTTAAGCCGTCCTGTTAGTCCTTCTTTATAATTAACCATTAAGCCTTGCTTTAATGGCTTCTGTTTCTTTCTCGTATCCAGGTTTGCCAAGCAGAGCAAACATATTCTTCTTGTAAGCCTCAACACCAGGCTGGTTGAATGGGTTCACGCCCAATACCAAGCCGCTGATACCACAAGCCTTCTCGAAAAAGTAAATCATTTGTCCCAGATTATACTCGTCCAAACGGGGAACAATAAGACGCATATTGGGAACACCACCATCAACGTGAGCCAACTGAGTACCCAACTCTGCCATCTTGTTTACCTCATCAACACGTTTGCCAGCCAAGAAGTTCAGACCGTCCAAATTCTCCTCATCGCTGGGGAACAGCAACTTGTGTTCAGGTTCCTCAATACTTACCACTGTTTCAAAGATGCTGCGCTCACCTTCCTGAATCCACTGACCCATAGAGTGGAGGTCGGTACTGAAATCAACAGCTGCGGTAAAGATACCCTTACCGTCCTTACCCTCAGACTCTCCGTAGAGCTGCTTCCACCATTCGTTCATGAAGTGAAGTTTTGGTTGGAAGTTTACCATAATCTCTATCTTCTTACCTTCCTGATACAGCGCATTACGAACGGCTGCATACTGGGCACAAATATTCTTGTTGAAGGGAACATCAGCAGCAGTAGCCAGTTCCATATCGGCAGCACCCTTTACCAACTTGGCAATATCGAAACCTGCAATAGCAATGGGTAACAGACCTACTGGAGTCAGCACGCTGAAACGTCCACCAACATTGTCAGGAATGATGAAGCTAGTGTAACCTTCCTTGTCAGCACAGGTGCGGGCTGCGCCACGCTTGGCATCAGTGATAGCTACGATAACTTTACGGGCCATCTCCTTGCCGCGTTGCTCTTCGCACTGCTTCTTCAGCAGACGGAAAGCTAAAGCTGTCTCTGTGGTAGTACCGCTCTTGCTGATGTTGAGAACGCCAAACTTCTTGTCCTTCAGGTATTCTGTCAGTTCATACAGGTAATCCTCGCTGATGTTGTTTCCTGCAAACAGGATGGTGGGGTTCTCTCCGTTGTTTGTCAGCCACTGGAAGCTGTTGCTCAATGCTTCGATTACAGCACGGGAACCTAAGTATGAACCACCGATACCAGCAACAACAACGGTATCGCAGTTCTCGCGCAGAGTTTGAGCACACTCCTGCAGTTCAGTCATAAATTCTGCACTGATGCTGCTGGGCAGATGTAACCAACCCACATAATCATTACCGGCACATGTTCCATTCTCCAAAGCCTGCTGAGCTTCTGTTACTTTGCCTTCGAAGGCTGCTACTTTTTCGGCACTAACTAATGCCTTTGAAATGTCTAACTTAATCATAATATGTTACCTTTTTAACCTTTGTTTATACCTTATATATTTATTAGAGAGGCGTTAGCTTAACACCTCACATAGTTTCTTTATCTCTTTGTCCGGACGGGCCCGCTCATACAGGATGTTGTACACAGCATCTACAATGGGCATATCTACGCCCACGTGGTGTATGATGTCCTTCATACATTTACAGCCATAGTATCCTTCGGCCACCATTTCCATTTCCAACTGAGCGCTTTTTACACTGTAGCCCTGTCCAATCATCGTACCAAAGACACGGTTACGGCTAAAATGAGAATAGCCTGTGACTAGAAGGTCGCCCATATACACCGTGTTGGTGATATTCCGTTCAATGGGGTAGATGGTATTAAGGAAACTCTTCATCTCACGTGCTGCATTGCTCATGAGAACGGCCTGAAAGTTGTCACCGTACTTCAACCCATGACAGATACCGGCTGCTATAGCAAATACATTCTTCAGAACCGAAGCGTACTCAATTCCTATAACATCGTTGCTGGTGCTGGTCTTTACGTAATCGCTTGCCATCATCTGGGCAAAATCCTGAGCCTTCTTCTGGTCGGCACACCCAATAGTCAGATAGGTTAAGCGGTTCATGGCGACCTCTTCTGCGTGGCTAGGGCCACCTATTACAGCAAGATTCTCCTCAGGTACATTATATACTTGATTGAAATAATCTGAGCATATTACATTTTCATCCGGAACAATACCCTTGATGGCTGTAACAATGAATTTGTTATCCATTCGGGTATAGAGTTTCCTCAGATGGCCTTTCAAATAAGGTGATGGAGTGACAAAGATAAGCGTATCAGCCCTTTCCACCACCTCGTTAATATCACTGCTGAAGTGAATCCTGTTTATGTCAAACAGAACACTTGTCAAGTAGGCTGGGTTATGCTTAAGACGTTTGAAATCCTCTATACGGTCGTCTCTGCGCAGATACCACCAAATGCTGTCGTTTTTCTCCAACAGCATCTTGGCAATAGCAGTTGCCCAGCTACCTCCACCTAATACGGCTATTTTTCCTAAACTGTCCAAGTCGCTATCGTTTCTTGGCTGGGTTTCTCAACTTCCAGCTTATATTTCTTAACTATTTCTATTATCTGCTGCTGAATCTTGGCTGGAGCTACACCTTGTAGTGTGGCCACCAGATTATATCCGGCTTTGCGCAGAATGGGAATAATCTCTGCGGGAATACCTTTATCCAAGAAAAGCTCGTCCTTATCGCGAGGAGCTTTCACCTCGGGTTTCATTTGGGGAAAGAGCATTACTTCGCCAATCTGGAACTTACCAGTCAGAAGCATTACCAGACGGTCTATACCGATACCAATTCCGAAGGTGGGAGGCATACCGTATTGCAGGGCACGCAGGAAATCCTGATCAATAATCATCGCCTCATCATCGCCCTTCTCAGATAGGCGCATCTGTTCCTTGAAGCGCTCCTCCTGATCGATAGGGTCGTTCAACTCCGAGTAAGCGTTTGCCAATTCCTTGCCATTAACCATCAACTCAAAGCGCTCTGTCAGTCCGGGCTTAGAGCGGTGCATTTTCGTCAGAGGCGACATCTCAACGGGATAGTCTGTAATGAAGGTAGGCTGGATGAATGTTCCTTCGCAGGTCTCGCCAAAGATTTCATCAATCAGCTTGCCTTTGCCCATGGTATCATCCACCTCTATGTTCAGTTTCTTGGCCACTTCGCGAATCTCTTCCTCATTCATGGGATAGAGGTCGTAGCCTGTCTTCTCCTTGATGGCATCCAGGATAGGAAGACGGCGGAAAGGAGCCTTGAACGAAATCACCTTGCCGTCAATCTCCACCTCGGGCTTACCGTTTACGGCTGTGCAAATCTGCTCAAGCATATTCTCGGTAAAGCCCATGCCCCAGTTCAGGTCCTTGTAGCTGATATACAACTCCATGCAAGTAAACTCGGGGTTGTGGGTCTTGTCCATACCCTCGTTGCGGAAGTTCTTGCCCATTTCGTATACGCCCTCAAAGCCACCCACAATCAGGCGCTTCAGGTACAATTCCGTAGCGATACGCATATACATATCTTGGTTCAGCGCATTGAAGTGCGTCATGAAGGGTCGGGCTGTAGCACCACCGGGGATGTTCTGCAGGATGGGAGTGTCTACTTCTGTATAACCGGCATCGTCCAGAATCTTACGCATGGTGCGGATGATGGTAGCACGCTTCAGGAAGGTTTCCTTTACGCCTGCATTTACAATCAGGTCCACATATCGCTGGCGATATCTGAGTTCGGGATCATCAAATGAGTCGAACACATTTCCCTCAGCATCTGTCTTAACAATGGGTAGTGGCTTCAAACTTTTGCTCAGTACCGTCATCTCCATCACGTGAACGCTTATTTCACCCGTTTTGGTACGGAAAACATAACCTTTTACACCGATGAAGTCGCCCAAGTCGAGGCACTTCTTAAATACGATATTATAAAGGTCTTTGTTTTCGTCAGGGCAGATAGCATCGCGCTGCACATACACCTGAATACGGCCCTTAGAGTCTTGCAACTCAGCAAAAGCAGCCTTACCCATGATGCGCTTGCTCATGATACGGCCCGCTACACTTACTACGGGGCTGTTCTCTGGTGTTGCTGTCTCGCGTACATCATTACCTTCTTCATCTTTGCCGATGATGGGAAGGTCTACAAAGTCCTTAACGATGTCTGTGCTCCATGCTGTTACAGGATATTCTGCTGCGGGGTAGGGATTGATGCCCAGGTCGCGCAACTGCTGCAAATTATTTCTTCGAACAATCTCTTGTTCGCTCAGTTCCAATATGTTCATTATCCTTATTCAAAATTATAAATTCAAAATTCAAAAGTGGCTAATGCCTAACGTCTAAAGTCTAACGTCTCTTTTTGCGGCTGCAAAGGTACAACATTTCTTGCAAATCCCCAACTTTGTTGGGGGAAAATCTTATTTTACCACCTTCTTGTTACCAACAACGTAAATACCCTTCTTTAGTTGAGAGTTGAGAGTTGAGGGTTGAGAGTTAACTTTTCGTCCGCTAAGGTCGTAGATTCCGTTCCCGTTATCGTTGACGTTATCGTTGACGTTTCTAATGCCATCAGTATCCACCTTGTACATTTTCTTATTCATGATGATGAAGTCAAAGTTCAGGTCTTCATTCATACTTGCAATGCCTCCGTTTTGCAGAACCCATCCTCTGATAGGGCTCCATCCTTGGTATCCGTTTTGCTTGGCAGCAATTTTTACGGTATAATGGCCATCTTCCAACTCTTTGGACAAATGGCCACTGAAATCGTATGATATGTTGGGTAGCCAAGATAAATACTTAAGTACTGTGCCTACTCTCTGGGTCTCTCCAAATTCGGTTATCAGTTGGCCCATTTCATCATAGACAACCATAGAGAACACACCATTGAATGGTGTATCTCCCAAATTAAGGACGTTGACCATTTGCATATTTATGTGCCTAGTATCAGGGTCGAAAGCCGTTACCTGCATATCCGTAACCTGAATATTGGCATAGAATTCGGGCAAGGGTGTAGGGTAGATAACCTTACCATCTTCTAGCCTGAAAGGGATGAATAAATCTTCCCCCTGGTATCCAGTTACGATTCCCCACTCCAAGTACCCGTTTTGGTTAGCAACCAAATATAGGCGATATGCACCGTCGTTCAAATAGTCGGGCAATTGCCCTTCAAAAGTGATGGCGTAAGGTTGATAGTACCCTTGTTCCAAACCGTCGATGTAGTATACATTGCCAAAATGTTGCAGGATATTACCTTCTTCATCAGCTACTGCCATTTTTAGCCATCCGGTAAAAGGCTTTTTTGCAGCGTTTTTTGGTTCTGTGACGCGCAGTGCCATAGACCGACCATTCTCCTCCTCTCCAACATTGCTAAATTCGTTCACCTGCATTTGGGGTGTATATTTTTCGGTAATAGTGCTAACTGTAAGGACTTTGGGTGACGAATATGTCACAGTTTCATACTTATTGCTGTCATCTGCCTTGCTTCGTATAATTAAAGTATAGTCACCCTCTGCAATTTCGTTAGGTAAGGTTCCATCCACGTTGAGAGTTCTCAGACCATAGCAAAACGACACATTGTCCAGTCCTTGTGATCCTACCAGTATTTCCTTTTGGTTAGCGTCTCGCAGATAAAAATATATTCTGCCAACAAATGCTTTGTAGCTATAGTTATACATGTTGTTCACAGTTATAGTGAACTTGTGTGTATTTTTGGGATTTATTCTGGCTGGGTTCAGAATCACTTCTTTTGCCTGCCAGTAGAATTCAGAGTCTTTTACACCATTGTCAGGCTTTATTCCGATTATGGCTTCGTGTTCTTGGGAGTATTCGTCACCATCAGCCTCCAAGGCACTCAGTTTGTAATAATCATCAAAGTTCCCTTCCCATCCCCAGTTCACGTGGTAGAAGGGATAACCTTCTTCATCGGCTTTATAGCCATCAATGATAAAAGAGTGTCCTCCCACCTGTGGCGAAACCGCAGCGTAGATAAGGGGACGTTCATTGTTCAACTCGTTTAGCATCAGCGCCTGCCACTCGTTATAGGCCATATAATCCCTATGTATGATAGCGATATCGGTGTCGTACCCAAAGTTATCCACCAACGCCTTCACCTGATTGGTACTGGTGGCAGAACTCTCTTTCAGGCCGAAATTCATCTGTACGGCAGCAGCACAGCAATATACCAGGTCGGCTACCGCCTCGCATTCTTTTACCATAGCTCCGTATTTGTAGGAGCTTTTAATAAAAGGCCAGTTGAATGTAAAGGTCGACAGATCCTCCTGGATAGGAATCTGGTTAGTAGTTGAAACATAATTCACCATTCCCTGAGCTGATTCAGGGTACTGATAATAATACAATGTCTGGGCGGTACTGATAGCTATGCACCCTGTTACGCAGTGTTCTCCTCTTAGCTCGGGGCATCTGTTATTATAAGGTACGTTCTGTCCCCATTGAGTTATGAACAGAGGTCCTACCTGTTCCTTCACTCCTTCAATCTTGCGCTTGACTGGCCTCATGGGCTTTCCGCTTGTTAACGCTTCATATTCACGGGTGTAGCAGTCCAGTAGTTCCTGTAGTGCAGCTGGTATGTTTGCTGGATCAAAGTCTCTGCTTTGTGAAAAGCCCAATACGGGAGTCATCCGTTCGTCAGCGGAGATAATGGCATAGCCCTCGTTACCAGCTTCGCAGATATAGAAAGCATCTGGTTTATTGCTCAGCACCTCAGATGCAGCAATCACGCTACGTGTTTTCACAGCCTTTGCTTTCTTCCCAAATCTAGTGGGACGATTCAGAATGGAATCGGCAATGTGTTGCACATCCGACAACTTTCGCTGTTGTGCCATGCTGGGGACTAATCCCAGTAACCAGCATGATAGTATAAGGATAGTTTTTTTCATGACACTAGATTTTAGGCATTTTTTCATTCTTTCATTCTTTCATTTTCCCTCTCACACGCTCCCAGAGTTTACAATAGGTTGTGCAGGCTCATCGCTGCAGAGAACCACCAGCAGGTTGCTGACCATAGAAGCCTTTTTCTCCTCGGTCAGGTTCACAATGCTTTCTTCTGACAACTTATCCAGCGCCATCTTCACCATGCTGACAGCTCCGTCCACAATTTTTTCACGAGCGGTGATGATAGCAGCGGCTTGCTGTCTACGCAACATAACGGCAGCAATCTCAGGAGCGTAAGCTAAGTAGTTGATACGGGCTTCTGTAACCTCCAGACCAGCCATTGCCAAACGTTCGTTCAGTTTGTCGGTCAGTACATCGTTAATCTCTGCAGCGCCGCTACGCAAGGTTATCATCTCGTTTTCCTTAGTGTCTTCATTGTCGTAGGCATACATTCCAGCCACTTCACGTAAGGCTGAGTCACTCTGCACTGCCACAAACTTCTCAAACTTGTTCATACGGGCTGTAGCCGAATTGCCAACTTGGGCACCAGCAGCGTTAGATACGTCGGTATCAATATCAAAGATAGCTTTGTATGTATCTTTCAGTTTCCAAACTACTACCAATCCAATGAGGATGGGATTACCCGTTTTGTCGTTCACCTTTATGGGTTCTGCATTCAGGTTGCGGGCACGCAGGCTGACATTCTTGACACTCATGAAGGGGTTTAGCCAGTAGAAGCCCGTCTTGCGGAAAGTTCCCACATACTTGCCAAAGAATGTCATCACTTTAGCCTGATTGGGTTCCAGCATACTGAATCCACAGCAACAGATAATGCTTGCAATCAGTAACACTACGCTCAGGATAATCCATATTGCAATGGGACGGCCAAGATCGCCTTCCACAATACTTAATATAAAACAGAAGAAAGTGGTGCACCACAGCAGTATATCCAGAAAAATCATCAAGAAACCATTCAGATAACCACCTTTAAACTCAAATTCTTTGTTCATTGTTTCCATTGTTATTCTTTTTCAAAAATTAGACGTTAGACGTTAGTCTCTTTGTTTTCTAAACAAAAATACAGAAAATCTTTCAATTGTCAGCCCTCTTTCCTCCCCCTTTAACAGAATTTTAACGTTTTGATGTAAATTTTGAATTTTGAATTATGAATTTTGAATTCAAAAAAGTGTACTTTTGCATTCGATTATGCTAAAAGATAGTTTTATAGAGGATGCTGAATTGGGGCGCATCATGCTGCGATGCAATAGCAGGGCTCGACGTTTTACCTTTCGTTGTACGCCGGAAGGATTGCTCTGTACCGTTCCTCCAAGGGCTCGACAGTCCGACCTGTTGCGTGCTTTAGCAGAGTTGCGGCCCAGATTGAAGGCAATGATACAGCGAACAGAGTCGCGGATTAAAGATCAGCACCAACTCACGCCTCAGGAGGTGGACGCACTTCGTAAACAAGCCAAGCAACTTCTTCCCCCACGCTTGCAAGCCCTTGCCTCAGCCCGAGGTTTGCGGTACCAAAAGGTAAGCATTCATAAGAGTCGTACCCGCTGGGGCAGTTGCAGTAGTAAGGGGAATATCAGCCTCAGTCTGTACCTCATGCTTCTTCCTTCTTATCTGCAGGACTATGTTATGCAGCATGAACTTACTCACCTCGTTGAGATGAATCACAGTCCCCGCTTCTGGGCTTTACTTGATGAGGCGACTGGCGGCAATGCGCTTCAGTTCAGGAAAGAAATAAGAAACTATCACCTCCCTATCTTATAAACCATGAATGTGTTAAAGCGTCTTTTTCTTTTCCTCCTATTCCTCAGCTCGACAACTTTGAGCCTTTGGGCAGATAGAATCGTCTGGTACAATGTGGAGAATTTATTTGATGTCCGGCATGATTCCTTAAAGAACGACTTTGATTTCCTTCCGGAAGGGAGCTATCATTGGACACCATGGAGATATTGGAGAAAGCTTGACAACGTTTCTCGTGTCATAGCCGCTGTAGCCGAGCAGGATGGGTGGCTTATATTGGTGGGGATGTGTGAGATTGAGAATGACACAGTTCTCCGCGATTTGACTCTTAGGTCTCCGCTTAGGGCTGCCAAGTATCAATATGTTCATCATGAGGGACCTGACCTTCGTGGTGTGGATTGCTGTCTGCTTTATCAGCCATCACACTTCTGCCTTTTGGGCTCCGAAGCCATCAGAATCCCTTCTGCCGAGCAGGGATTGCGTCCAACACGTGACATCCTGCATGTCTGGGGCAGGATGGTACGTACGGATTCCATGTTGCATGTCTTTGTACTTCACTTCCCCAGTCGGGCTGGAGGGAATAAGGCTAGTACAGAAAACAGAATGTTAGCCGCTCAGACCCTGTGTCAAGAGCTTGATAAGTTGCAGGGGCAGCGTATATTGGTGATGGGCGATTTTAACGCAGAGCCCAAGGATCCCATCTTTCAACCCATCCTGCAACGCCTTGTCAGTCTCATTCCACAGCGCCGTAAAGAGCTCAAAAAGGCCCAAGGCTCCTATTTCTATCAAGGTCTTTGGGGATATATCGACCACATGCTCATATCACCCTCCATGCAGTCATGCTGCGAGAAGCGTGTTCACGTTGGAAAGTTTCCCTTCCTGCTTACAGAAAAGGGAACCCCGTGGCGTACTTTTCAGGGTCCAGCCTATAAAGGAGGTTTTTCAGACCACCTTCCCTTGTATGTAGATGTGTGGTAAGCGGTACAAAAAAGTTTTTTCTTTTTCTTTCTGTACACAATCTCCTCTAAGCGTGTAAATATTTTTCCAAACACCTTTAAGCGTGCCCCTTTTCTGCCACGTTAGGAAAAACTTTCTCCCTAGTTAGAGAATTTTTACCGCCTAACGTGGCAGTAAAAATTCTTATGCTAAAGAGCATGTTTTGATATTTTGGCGAGTTTGGGTAATGTCAAAATATTTCTATTTCAGCTATCTCAGTTATCTCAGATCTCAGTTTTATTTTGGCCCAAATTTGGTATACTGTATACTGTATACCAGGCCAACACCGTTTCTGGATAATGAAACTGAGATCTGAGATAACTGAGATAACCACTTAAACTATTTAAAATCTTGATCATTTCTTCCCTCATCCTCCAATTATCAATTGTCAATTATCCATTGTCAATTGTCAACTTTCAATCGTCAATAACCAATAACCTATAACCAATAACCTTTATTTTTTTCCCGTTAAGGTTAACGTTTGGATTTCCGTAAGTCCGTAACTCCGTTTTTCGCAAGAAAAACACCCATTTTCTTTGTGCGTATTAGAATAATCGTTATTTTTGCAAAATGATTAGACTTATTTTCAAAGCGTTATGACAGCAGAAGAAGAGAAAATAATCCAGATGATTCGAGAGACAGGCCGTAAGGTTGTCCCACCAGACGGACAGGTTTGGCTCTATGGCTCCCGTGCCCGTGGCGATGCCCATGAGGGTTCGGACTGGGATATACTAATTCTGCTGAATAAGCCTAAGCTGGAAGCCAGTGATTATGACGTCACCTATCCTTTTCGTGAACTAGGCTGGGAGATAGGTGAGGAGATTAGTCCTCATATATATACCAAAAAACAGTGGGACGAGTGGACTTTCTTACCATATAGAAAAAATGTGGAACGTGATAAATATGTATTGCAATGAGTATGACAGATGAAGAACGTGCGACCTTGGTCACATTGGAGTTAAAGAAAGCTCATGAGACCTTTGAAGAGATAGGTATTCTAACGGCAGCTAACAAATGGAGTGGTGCGGCAAATCGTCTCTATTATTCTGTTTTCCATGCCATAAGTGCCCTTCTTCTTCATGATGGCCACTCAGTGAATACTCATAATGGCTCACACGCATTTTTCCATTTACATTATATAAAAACAGGTATCCTGCCTGTCGAATATGGTCGTCTATATAATCAACTTCAGACAATGAGAGAAGAGAGCGACTATAATTGTGTATATGATGTTAATCCTGACGAGTTAAAGGATAGGATTGGACCAGCTCATAATTTGATTGAAAAGATAGAAGAAATAATAAACAGTTAACAGTAAAGTGTCAACTTCAACTTAATAAAAGATGCCTATGAGCTAAATAAATAAGGTTAAGACATAAAGACAAATAGCGTCCGCTTGGATTCTTGTTCTATCGAAATCGGCAAAATTTCAAAGAGCAGCAGGAGAAAAAGTTCGGATGCTCACGCTATGGCGTGGGCTTTTATTCGAATATGCTGCATAGGTGTTTGCCGATACCTGATAGAACGTAGACGAATGAAGTCCACGTTTTTTTTGTGTCTTTATTGAAAAATCACTTAATTAACAATCACCATAAAAAACAAAACTTATGCGAAAACATCTCCTATTATTATTGTTTGTTCTGAGGTTGATACCTTTGCAAGCTGACGAGTATGATTATCTGTGCTTGCATAGCCCTAAAGCGTCTAATACCTGCTTTTATTCTGTTAATGACTTGCAAAAGATAACATTCGGTAATGATGCCATGAAAGTTTATTTGAAAAGCCAGTCAGCTCCAGTAACATGGACGTATTCCAACTTGTGGAAGATGACCTTCGAAGCAGAAGACGAGACATCTATCCAGAGTGTTCAGAAGGTAACAGACCTTTCCATTATCCAAACCATGTATGAGATCCGTGTGAAAAGCCTTTCTCCTTTGAAGTCTGTAACCATCTACAATCTACAGGGCAGTCGTCTTGCCATTATCGGACAGGGTGAAACCACCGTTTCCTATTCTCCGGATGCGCTGCCTGCGGGCATCTATGTTGTCCGTGCTGAGAATGCAGAGCACAGCCAAACTCTCAAATTTATCAAACGCTAAATACAACATCTATTATGAAAAAGAAAATATTCCTCATTCTTGTAATGGCTCTAATGACTGTTACTTCAGCTTTTGCCCAAACTCGTGAGTTGCAAATCTACAAAGGCGGTAGCCTAATCCAATCATTCCCCGTCGGAAACATTGATAGTATCAAAGTGGGATATGCGTTCAATGCACCTGGCAATGTCACTGCACGATTATCCAACAAAAGCATCGTTGTTACATGGTCAACTGTAAGTGGTGCGCGGTCTTATCAGCTTTACCGTAGTGGAGACAACAAGAATTTTACCCTCTTAGCAGGAAATCTTACTACTACGACTTATACAGATAACTCTCCGCTTAAGGGGACCAACTATTATAAGGTAAAAGCCATAGGGGTGGGAAAAGAAAGTGCAATGAGTGAAAGCACTGCTACAGCTACTTTGCCTGGCTCTGGAATGGAAAGTGGATTATACCTCGGTGTTATGGGCTTCAACCAAGTTCTCACTACCAAGCCCATCTCTATCCTCAAAGCAGAAACAAAATCCTCTTATGACACCTTCATTGATGCCATGACGATGAAGAACGGCACCATACTCTGTTATTCTGTGGACCAAGCTATCAATGCCTTACAAAAGGCTACCCTTCCTGATGATATTTTCAATGTGGCTATTGTAACCTTCACCGATGGACTTGACCAAGGCTCCCTGATGATGGATGACCGTTTCGAAAACGATGATGATTTCCTTGCCGCTATCAAAAAAAGAATTACGGAAGAAACGGTTGCAGGTCAGTCCATCTTTGCTTATTCCATCGGTCTGAGAGGGCGCGACATTACTTCTGCTTCTGATATTGCCAAATTTCAATCTACGCTGAAACAACTTGCTTCAACTAATGCCAATGCCAAAGAAGTTACGAGTATGGCAGAGGTAAATGCCAAATTTCAAGAGATTGCAGAACAACTGAACTCCACCAGCTATCTTCAAACTATTTCACTGAAGATTCCTGGTCTATCCAATGGTACGCGTGTCCGCTTCACCTTTGACAATGTAACAGCGGCTGCCAATTCAAAAGTATATATTGAGGGAACCTTCAATCTTCGTACCCGTTCACTGACAGATGTGGTGTATAAAGGTATGACCTCTACTTCTGGAACAACTATAAATGGCACTACAGAAGGTATTTTTATCACATTTAAGTTTGATGGGATTCGTACGGAGAATGGCAAATTGCTTTCCAAAGAGTACATTGATGAGTGGTATCTGACCAGTTCCAATTCATGGCAAATCAACTCCGAGTTTGACAAATATGAAAACTCAGATGTGATTAATGAGAAAAAATCTGCCGCCATCATGCTGGTGCTTGACTGTTCCAGCTCACTTGACAAACAGTTCTCCACGATGCAGGCAAATGCCAAGTCATTTGTAAACACACTTTTTCAATCAACTAAGGATGCCGATACAAATGGCCATGAGTATGTAGATTTAGGCTTGCCGAGTGGTACGTTGTGGGCAACCTGTAATGTTGGTGCCAGCAAACCTGAGGAGTACGGTGACTATTTTGCTTGGGGTGAGACAAAATCAAAAAGCAATTACTCTTGGAGTACATACAAATACTGCAAAGGCTCCAGTACCACCATGACAAAGTATTGCACAAGCAGCGATTACGGAACTGTAGATAACAAGACAGAACTTGAGCCTGCCGACGATGCAGCAACAGCCAATTGGGGTTCGGGCTGGCAGATGCCGAGTCTGGCTCAGCAACAAGAACTAATCAACACAAGTTATACAACAACAACATGGACCACACAAAATGGTGTATATGGCCGTAAGATAATAAGCAAGAGCAACGGCAATAGCATTTTCTTGCCTGCTGCAGGCTATCGCAGCGATACGTCTCTCAACAACGCTGGCTCGTACGGCCACTATTGGTCGCGTTCGCTCGATGCGAGCGATTCTCGCTTCGGGTACTACCTGGGCTTCTTTTCTAGTGATATCCGCGCGAGCTACGGCCGCCGCTACAATGGTCTGAGTGTCCGTCCTGTGCGTGTTCGGTAATGAATCATTAAAAAACATAACGAACTTTTATTTCAGGTAAATCTTATATTACGATAAATAACGCGATTATTGTGCAAGAAGCCCTTATTCATCAGGGATATCAACCATGTGCTGAACTTTCTTCAATGACGTTGGTTGTAGGATAGCTGTTAAGAGACTTCAAAGAGACAATTTCGTTTTTTGTCTTATTCATTTGTGGGGAGTAAGAAGCCCGAATTCGAGGAGTATTTAGGCTTCAAACTCCTTGAATTCAGGCTCCAAACTCACACTAAATGACCTTTGATTTATTCCCCTTATCTTAACGATTCATTCAGATATGGGGAACGATTCATTCAGATAATCCCTTATCCCTATAAAGTCCTATCTGAATGAGTCGTGGAGATAGGCTGAATGCCCCATGGAGATTATCTGAATGAAGCAAAGGTGACATTGCCAATTTTGCAGCTTATTTGTGATAATTATCTAAGTTAATTCCGAGCAAAAAGTAGCTTAAATAAAAATTTTTCTAGGTTGATTTTTCCTCCTCCAGAATAAAGCCGAATTTGTGTCTGTGACTTTTTTTGAAAGATTTGTTTGGAGATTACAGAATAACTTCCTACCTTTGCACTGATGAATAGGAAAAGACAAGAAAAATTTGCAGATTTATTGCTTGATATAGCAAAATATATAATAACTGCCGTTTTATTGGCAACATGGTTTAGTGACGTACGCGATTGGGAATGGTATTCTTACCTTATACCAGTTGTCGTTGTGGTAACAATAACAATAGGTGGACTACTTTTATATAAGGAAGATAATCAGAAAAAACAAAATAAATAACAACTATGGCAGCAAACATTATGTTAATAACAGTGCTTGTAATGGCAATTGTTGGAGTGTCTTATTTCTTGAGAGAAGATAAGAAGGCGCATAAATTATCAAATTAGGATATTTATTATTTCTCCCCCTTAATAACGTCCCTACTTTATTTAGTTTGGGACGTTTTTATTTTGAACATTCGAAAAGTATTCAGTACACGTCAGAGTTTTTCTAAGCCTTCGTTGCTTCAAAATTTGGTTGTGTTCCTTTTTAATCGTATCTTTACACCCACAAACAATAATAGGAACCTATGAACATAGCCATTTTTGTATCCGGAAACGGTTCTAACTGCGAGAATCTGATAAAGTATTTTGAACATTCAGACCAGATACATTGCGCTCTGGTGGTCAGCAATAAGCCCGAGGCATACGCTCTGGTTCGCGCTGAGCGTTTGGGCGTACCTACTAAAGTTATTAACAAGGCCCAGTTGAATGATTCTGATGTGATGATGCCTTTATTACAGGAGTACGAAATAAACTTTATTGTACTGGCGGGCTTTCTGCCCCTGATCCCTGACTTTATGGTGGAAGCCTATCCGCGTAGAATCATCAATATACATCCTGCTCTGCTACCTAAGTACGGTGGAAAGGGTATGTGGGGACATCATGTGCATGAGGCAGTGAAGGCAGCAGGAGAGACGGAAACGGGTATGACGGTGCATTACGTAACGCCTGTCTGCGATTCGGGTGAGATTATTGCCCAGTATCGTGTGGCCCTCACTCCTGATGATACTGCCGACGATATTGCCGAGAAGGAGCATCAACTGGAGATGGAATACTTCCCCAAGGTGGTGGAAGAGGTGGTAATGTCCTATAAAGTTGACAGTTGACAGTTGAAAGAAAACGTGAACGTCAGCATCTTGAACTCTTGAACTTTTTGAACTTTTTGAACTTTTGAAAATTATTGCTAAATAATTAGGGAACAATATGATAAAGAGAGGTTTTGCTTTATGTCTGCTTGCCGGCCTATATGCTATTTGCACTATGGCGCAGATGGATAAGGATGGGTGGAAACTTGTCTGGAACGATGAGTTTGATGTGGATGGAAGGCCCGATGCTCAGAAATGGGACTACGAACGGGGCTTTGTTCGTAACTATGAGTTGCAATGGTATGCGCCTGAGAATGCTTTTCAGCGTGACGGAAAACTGGTGATAGAGGCCCGTCCTGCCGACTTTCCCTGTCCAGCCTATCGCGAGGGTAACAAAAACTGGCGCAATAGCCGCGAGAAAGTAGAATGGACAAGTGCCGCACTGATTACCAAGGGTAAATATACTTTCCAATACGGACGTCTGGAGGTTCGTGCCCGTATCCCTGTCTGCAAAGGAGCTTGGCCTGCTATCTGGCTTTTGGGGACGCTGCATTCCTGGCCTGCAAATGGCGAGATAGATGTGCTGGAGTATTATCAGCATAAGGGTGTGCCAACTATTTTAGCAAATGCCTGCTGGGCTGGCGATACGACGGATGATGCAGAGTGGGATTCTTCTTACACGCCACTGACACATTTTACAGAACGTGACCCTGCGTGGGCAGAGCGTTTCCATGTTTGGCACATGGACTGGGATAAGGACTTCATACGCCTGTATCTGGATGATGAACTGCTGAACGAGATAGACCTGAAGCGTACCATCAATGGAAAGGCTGGTGGAACGGGCATTAATCCATTCCATTACCAACAATATCTGCTGCTGAACCTGGCATTAGACACCCGTGTAAAGGAACTGAATCCGGCTGACTTCCCCATAAAATATGAAATTGACTATGTACGCGTCTTTCAAAAATAAAAAATGAAAATTTTTCCAAAAAAGTGTAGCAAATAGGATGTGTTTGCGTCAAAGGAGTAAAAAGTGAAAAATGAAAAGTGAAAAATTTGCTACCGCTGTAACAACTGTCAACTATCAACTGTCAACTAAATAAGGATGGATATAAAAGAACAAGAATTCTCGCGGATGGTCAGGGAGCATAAGAACACCATTTACACGGTGTGCTACATGTTCTCGAACGATGAAGACGAGGTGAGCGACCTCTTCCAAGAGACGCTTATAAACCTTTGGAAAGGTTTTGAATCTTTCCGCCATGAGAGCAAACTGAGCACATGGATTTACCGCGTGGCTATGAATACCTGCATCTCGGCCGACCGCAAGAAACGCAAGCAGGGAACTAAGGTGCCGCTGTCGATGGACATCAGCTTGTATAATGACGAGGACCACGAAACCAAGCAGGTTCGGCAACTACATGAACGCATACAACGACTGGACTTGATAGATCGTGCTTTGGTGATGATGTGGCTGGAAGGTATGAACTACGATGAGATAGCCGAAGTGATAGGTATCAGCGTAAAGAATGTAGGCGTTAAGCTGGTTAGAATTAAAGAAAAATTAAAGCAGAAGTAATATATGGAAGAATTGAACTTTGATGAGATGCGTGATCAGATTACGCTACTCAAACAAAAACTGGACCGTCAGGAGATTGTCAACGACTCCTTGCTCCGTGAAGCCATGCGTGGCAAGATGGGAGCCATCAACTGGACGAAATATAAATCTTATATCTGTGTTGTTTTATGTATTATATTCTATCCTGTAATGTCGTGGGCGGGTGTATTTAGTAATGCCTTTGTGTTTGCAACCTGTGCTATGATGCTTTTCTGTGCTTACGGTACATATTATGTGCACAGACCCGTGGACCGTATGGATTTGATGACAGATGATTTGGCTACCGTTGCTAAGGTGATGGCTAAGTTCCGCAAACAGTACAACCAGTGGCTATTTTACGTTACCCCAGCCCTGTTGATTCCCTGGTTGAGTTGGGCTTTGTATGAATATGCATGGAAGAATGCTCCGGATGGTGTGAGCCATTGGATGCTGGCATTGCCCATCCTGATTGGTGCCGCAATAGGCGGACTCATAGGCTACCATTGGCATTGCAAGGCAGTAGATGCTGCTGATAAGATTATCAAGCAGATAGAGGAAGAAGAAAACTGATTATCTTAAATGGTTTTAGCTTGTTGAAGCAGATAGGCATCCAAAATGGTAATGGCTGCCATAGCTTCAACAACAGGAACAGCACGAGGTAAGACGCAAGCATCATGTCTGCCACGTGCTGTTAGTTTTGTGGCTTCTCCGTTCTTGTTGACTGTATCCTGCTCCATCAGCAGAGTGGCAACGGGCTTGAAGGC
Organism: Bacteroidaceae bacterium; assembly: GCA_017445925.1. Taxonomy (GTDB): domain Bacteria; phylum Bacteroidota; class Bacteroidia; order Bacteroidales; family Bacteroidaceae; genus Physcousia. The sequence continues at coordinate 26,824 of JAFSRW010000056.1, forward strand.
TACACGGAAATAGATATCCTCACCATTGGATATGCCACCTTGTATGCCTCCACTGCGATTGGTGGCAAAACCTATCTTACCATCGGGTAGGGGAATCATTACATCATTTTGCTGACTGCCACGCTCCGTAACACCAGCAAAACCTTGGCCGTACTCAAACCCTTTCACAGCATTGATACTGAGCATGGCATGACCCAAAAGTGCATGAAGCTTATCGAAGGCAGGCTCCCCCAAACCTACAGGACAGCCTTTGATAACACAGGCTATAACACCGCCTATTGTATCACCCTCGGCCTTAACCTCTGTAATAAGCTGGGCCATTTTTTCGGCATATGCAGCATCAGGGCAACGTACATCGTTATTCTCTGTTAAGGAAAGATCATAATCTTTATATGTTCCTGGCAATGCGATGCTTCCTACTTGCTGTGTATAGGCTTGAATACTAACACCAAGTTGCTGGAGTGCTAATTTGGCAAAAGCACCTGCAACAACCCTGCTGATGGTCTCACGGGCAGAGCTTCTGCCTCCGCCGCGATGATCACGGATGCCATATTTCTGGGTATAAGTATAGTCGGCATGACTGGGACGGAAAACATCTCGCATATTCTCGTAATCCTGACTGTGCTGGTTGGTGTTACGTACAATAAAGCCTATGGGCTGTCCTGTGGTTTTACCCTCAAAAATGCCGCTAAGCAACTCCACCTTATCAGCTTCGTTACGGGCTGTGGTAAGTTTGCTCTGACCAGGACGACGACGGTCCAATTCCTTTTGAATGAAGTCCTCATCTACCAGAATGCCTGCCGGCATACCGTCAATGACTCCACCTATGGCTGCTCCGTGGCTCTCGCCAAAGGTGGTTATGCGAAATATTTGTCCGAATGAATTCATTTGCAACCTCCTTCGCAACCACCTTCTCCACAGCTGCCACTGTCGCAACCACCACAGTTGCCGCCGCTGCATCCTCCACAGCCGCCAGAGCAACCGCCTGTCATTACGTTCAGGGCATCCTGAATCTCCTGGTTGGTAGCCTCTCTGCTTTCAATAACCTTGCCTACAAAATTCAGTTCCTTGCCTGCAAGGGGATGGTTCAGATCGACCGTAATTTCCTTTTCCGTAATCTCTGTGATGGTGCCGTTGAAGCGTTCGCCATCAGCATTCTGCAGAGGCACTACCGCGCCTTCGTAGATGTAGCGCGAATCAATTTTGCCGTTAATCTTGAAGATGTCGGCTGATACCTTCTGGACAGCCTCAGGAACAAAAGGGCCGTAAGCCTCTTCGGTGCTCAGTTTTATGTCAAATTCAGCTCCAGGAGCCAAAGGCGCAATCTGAGCCTCGAAAGCATCCAGCGTCATGCCAAGGGCTGAGATAAACTGGAAGGGACGCTCTACGGTTGCTTCCTCGATAAGTTCACGTTCGTTGTCCTGCATGGGAGCAAACAGCTGATAAGCTACAGTAATGTATTTGTTTTCTGCCATTGTATTTGTACTATTTGTGATAATTTGTGGGAGCAAAGGTATAAAAAAATGTTCAATGTTCAATGTCGAATGTTCAAAGTTCAATGCTTTTAGTGTTAATTTGTCACCAAAAGAGGATAATTATCTTGTAAAACGTTGCATAAAAGAAGGAATTTGATTAATTTTGCGGCTTCATTATAATAAGGTAAGGAGAAAAAGAAATGAAACATCAACTGAGGAGTGCCGTTTGTACTGAGGGTCGTCGCATGGCGGGAGCCCGTGCCCTATGGGTGGCAAACGGAATGAAACGCGAGCAGTTTGGCAAACCTATCATTGCCATAGTGAACTCATTTACACAGTTTGTGCCTGGTCATACGCATTTGCATGAGATTGGTCAGATTGTGAAAGCCGAGATAGAAGCTCTTGGTTGTTATGCAGCTGAGTTCAATACCATTGCCGTAGACGACGGAATTGCCATGGGGCACGATGGTATGTTGTACTCATTGCCTTCGCGTGACATTATTGCCGACTCGGTAGAATATATGGTGAATGCACATAAGGCCGATGCTATGGTGTGCATCAGTAACTGTGATAAGGTTACGCCTGGTATGCTGATGGCTGCCATGCGACTGAATATCCCAGCTGTGTTTGTATCAGGAGGCCCTATGGAGTCGCATAAGTTGAACGGTGAGAATGCCGACTTGATTACCGCTATGGTAAAAGGTGGTGACCCAACAGTATCTGACGAAGAACTGGCTGAGGTGGAGAGTATGGCATGTCCTGGTTGTGGAGCCTGTTCAGGTATGTTCACGGCAAACTCCATGAATTCGCTGACTGAGGCTATCGGCCTGTCACTACCAGGAAATGGCTCTATTCTGGCAACACACAAGAACAGGATAAACCTCTTCAAGAAGGCTGCCCAGATAATTGTGAAAAATGCGCTGGCATACTATGAGGACGGCGACGAGAGCGTTTTGCCAAGAAGCATCGCCACACGTGCTGCCTTCCTGAATGCTATGACGCTGGACATCGCCATGGGTGCTTCTACCAATACTGTGCTTCATCTGTTGGCTGTGGCTCAGGAGGGTGGTGTCGACTTTAAGATGAGTGATATAGATGCACTCTCGCGCAAGGTGCCTTTCCTTTGCAAACTGGCTCCTAACTGGCAGAAATACTCTATTCAGGAGGAAAACAGGGCTGGCGGAATACTCGGCATTCTGGGTGAATTGGCAAAGGGTAACCTGCTCGACCTCTCTTGCAAGCGTGTAAACGGTGCTACGCTGGGTGAGGATATACAGAAATACTCTATCACAGGCCTGAAACTGAATGCTGACGGCACATGGAGCAACAATCCTATGGCTGTGGTAACAAAAGAAGTAGGCGATATCTACGGCTGTGCTCCTGGTGGAAAATTCTCCAATGTTATGGGCTCTCAGGAGACATATTGGGACGAACTTGATACCGATAGGGAGAACGGTTGTATTCGTGATATAGAACATGCTTACACCAAGGATGGCGGTATGGCCGTTTTGTTTGGAAACATTGCACAGGATGGCTGTGTGGTTAAGACCGCTGGCGTGGCACCTGAACTTTGGCATTTCGAAGGTCCTGCCGTTTGTTTCGACTCTCAGGAGGATGCCTGCGAGGGAATCTTGGGTGGTAAGGTAAAGAAGGGCGACTGCGTAGTTATCACGCACGAAGGTCCTAAGGGTGGTCCTGGTATGCAGGAGATGCTTTATCCTACATCATACATTAAGAGTATGCACATGGGTAAGGAATGCGCCCTGATTACAGACGGTCGTTTCTCTGGTGGAACAAGCGGCCTGAGTATCGGACACATCTCTCCAGAAGCTGCCAGTGGTGGTAATATCGGAAAGATTAAGGATGGTGACATCATCGTAATTGATATTCCCAGTCGTTCTATCAACGTGAAACTTACTGACGAAGAGTTGGCTGCACGTCCCCAGCAACCGCTGAAGCGTAAGAGAGTAGTTTCAAAAGCCTTGAGAGCTTATGCACAGTCGGTAGCGAGTGCCGATAAGGGTGGTGTAAGGCTTCTATCCGATGTTTAATTTTGAATTATGAATTTTGAATTATGAATTCTAACACTATATCTGGTGCAGAGGCAATGATGCGCAGCTTGGAGAATCAGGGAGTAGATGTACTCTTTGGTTATCCTGGTGGTGCTATTATGCCTACGTATGATGCACTCTATGATCATAAAGAAAAGTTACATCACATTCTGGTACGTCACGAACAGGCTGCCGTACATGCAGCTCAGGGCTATGCCCGCGTGAGTGGCAAGGTGGGATGTGCCATCGTTACCAGCGGTCCTGGTGCCATGAACACTATTACGGGTGTGGCTGATGCCCTGATGGACTCTACTCCTCTGGTGGTTATCTGCGGACAGGTGGGTGCTGCTATGCTGGGTACAGATGCCTTTCAGGAGGTGGACGTAGTAGGTGTAACACAACCTATCACCAAGTGGAACTATCAGATTCGTCGTGCTGAGGATATTGCGTGGGCTGTGGCTCGTGCTTTCTTCATTGCCAGTAGTGGTCGTCCTGGTCCCGTGGTATTGGATTTTACCAAGAATGCTCAGACGGCAATGATAGAATATCAGCCTCAGACTATCGACTTCATTCGTAGCTATAACCCTAATCCCCAGCCTGCTGAGGGAACTATAGAGAAGGCTGCTCAGATGATTAACGAGAGTGTGAAGCCTTTTATGCTGGTGGGACAGGGAGTTGAACTGGCCGATGCCAACAAGGAACTTCTTGCCTTGTGTGAGAAGGCGCAGATTCCCTTCGGTACGACTTTCTTGGGGCTTTCTGCTGCACCCTCTGAACATCCGCTGAATATGGGTCGTTTGGGTATGCACGGCAATTTGGGCCCCAATGTAATGACTAATCAGTGCGACCTGCTGATTGCCGTTGGTATGCGTTTTGACGACCGTGTGACGGGTAATCTGAAGAACTATGCCAAGCAGGCTAAGATTATTCACTTAGAGATTGACCCCAGCGAGGTGGACAAGAATGTGAAGGTGGATTTGCCTGTTTTGGGCGACTGCAAACAGACCTTGCCTGCTATTACCAAGTTGGTGGACAAGGCCAAGCATCAGTCGTGGATTGACGGATTCAAGCCTTACGACGAGAAAGAATATAATAAGGTAATAGAGCCTGCCTTGCATCCTACCGAAGGTCCGCTCTTGATGGGTGAGATAGTACGCAAGGTAAGCGATGCTGCCAACAGCGAGGCTATCATGGTAACGGATGTGGGCCAGAACCAGATGTTCGGCTGTCGTTACTTCAAGTTCACCAAGCCCCGTTCTGTTGTTACAAGCGGTGGTTGTGGTACTATGGGATTTGGTATTCCTGCTGCCATAGGTGCTGCCTTTGGTGCTCCTGACAGAACGGTTTGTCTGTTCTGTGGTGATGGCGGATTCCAGATGACTATCCAGGAATTGGGTACCATTATGGAACAGCGTTGCCCCGTTAAGATGGTGCTGCTCAACAACAACTACTTAGGTAATGTTCGTCAGTGGCAGTATATGTTCTTCAATAAGCGTTATTCCTTTACCCCCATGCTGAATCCCGATTACGAGAAGATTGCTGCTGGTTATGGTATTCCTTGCAAGACGGTTATCGACAGAAAGGATTTGGATGTTGCCATCGCAGAGATGTTGAGCACCGATGGCCCATACATCCTGCAGTGTGCTGTAAAGGAGGAGGACAATGTATTGCCTATGACACCTCCAGGAGGTAATGTAGATGAAATGCTTTTAGAAGTGAAATAACGCCCCTCTCCCCAGCCCTCCCCCAAATGGGAGGGGGGAGTAGAACGGATAAAATATAAGGAAATAAACAGATGAAATCAAATAATAAAGGAAAAAAATCCTCCCCCTCGGGGGAGTTAGAGAGGGGCCGTTATGGTGCTGCTGAGTGTGGCGACTGCAACTCATGCGGAAAGTGCGACGATACAAGCGTAACGGAGTCTTTTGATGCCGCAGTCAGGGCTGCAGCCTCTATCGACCGCGATTCATACGAGAAGAATCTGGCTCGTCAGCGTCAGGCCACTTTGGCAGATGACGTAAAGAGCGACGGCCAGTATGAAACATTTACCCGCAATGCTGTGGCACGTCGGTCAACAGCAGGCAAGGAAGGCTCTTTGCTTAACCACAAAGGCCTTACGCTTTACACGCTGATTATTTATTCAGAAAACTATGCTGGTGTACTGAACCAGATTACGGCAGTCTTTACCCGTCGTCAGGTGAACATCGAGTCGTTGAACGTTTGCTCATCCAGTACCCCAGGTGTGCACAAATACACTATTACCTGTTTTTGTAAGCAGGAGATGGCCGAGATGCTTTGCAAGCAGATAGAGAAGAAGATAGACGTCTTACAGGCCAACTGTTTCCTGGAGGACGAGATTTTCATTCTGGAAACATCCTTGCTGAAACTCTCTACTCCCATCGTACTGGCTAATCCTGAGATTTCTCGTATTGTGCGTAGGTTCGATGCCCGTATTGTAGAAGTGAATCCCACTTACACGACAGTAGAGAAGACGGGTGTGACCAGCGATGTACTGGAACACTTCAAGTGCCTGGACGACTTGGGCTGTGTTCTTCAGTTTGTCCGTTCTGGTCGTATTGCTATCACCAAGTCTTGCGTGGAGCGTTTGGATCAATATATTGCAAAGCGCGAGGAAGAAAGGGAAAACGCATAGAAGATGAACGTACAGGAGAAAATAGAGTCTTATCCTATATATGTAGAGCCCTTCCATGTCGACTTCACTGGTCGCATCTTCATGGGCATCTTAGGCAATCACCTCCTGAATGCTGCAGGAAACCACAGCCAGAGAAGAGGGTGGGGCATAGGAGCGCTCAACGAGCACCATTATACATGGGTGCTGAGTCGTTTGAGCATCGAGATGGAGGAGCTGCCTCGCCAGTATGAGCATGCTGAGGTGAAGACGTGGGTGGAGAGCGTAATGAAGTTGTTCACCAACCGTAACTTTGCTATCCTCCGCCCCGATGGAACCGCTTACGGCTATGCCCGTAGCGTTTGGGCCATGATAGATATGGATACGCGTAAGCCCTGTGATTTGCTGAGTCTTTATGATGGCGATATCCTGAACTATATTGTAGAGCCAGATGAGAATGTCTGCCCCATAGCCGGACACGGACGTTTCCGCTTTAAGGATGCTCAGTTGGTTCGTACCATAGATACGTATTACAGCGATGTGGACATTAACGGACACATCAACAGCATCAAGTACATAGAGCACATCCTGGACCTCTTTCCTCGTGAAAGATATGAGCAGCAGCACATTCGCAGATTCGAGATTGCCTACAAGGCAGAATCATATATGGGCGACCGGTTGAGTTTCTACATTCAGCCTGTTGACGAAAACGAGACAGACGTAGAGGTCAGGAAAAATGACAGCGAGGTGGTATGCCAAGCAAAAATTTGTTTCAGATAGTGTTATTTCAATAATTATAATCCACATTAAAAAATCAAAAAAATGGCAAAAATGAATTTTGGCGGTGTTATTGAAGAAGTAATGACCCGCGAAGAGTTTCCTTTGGAGAAAGCTCGTGAGATTTTGAAAGATGAGACCATCGCCGTTATCGGTTATGGTGTACAGGGTCCTGGCCAGGCATGTAACTTGCGTGACAATGGTTTTAACGTAATCGTTGGTCAGCGTCAGGGTAAGACCTTCGAGAAGGCAATTGCCGACGGTTGGGTACCTGGCGAAACTCTCTTCTCTATCGAGGAGGCTGCTACCAAGGGTACTATCGTTATGTGTCTGCTTTCCGATGCAGCCGTAATGTCTGTATGGCCTACGCTTAAGAGTTGCCTGCAGCCAGGTAATGCTCTTTACTTCTCTCATGGCTTTGCTATCACTTGGAACGACCGCACCGGTTGCGTTCCTCAGAAGGATATCGATGTTATCATGGTTGCTCCTATGGGTTCTGGTACCTCATTGCGTACTATGTTCCTCGAGGGTCGTGGCTTGAACAGCTCATACGCTGTTTACCAGGATGCTACAGGCAAGGCTTTGGAGCGTACTTTGGCTTTGGGTATCGGTATTGGTTCTGGTTACCTGTTCGAGACAACCTTCCAGCGTGAGGCTACTTCTGACCTTACCGGTGAGCGTGGTTCTCTGATGGGTGCTATTCAGGGTCTGCTCTTGGCTCAGTACGAGGTATTGCGCGAGAATGGTCACACTCCTTCTGAGGCCTTCAACGAGACCGTTGAGGAGTTGACACAGTCTCTGATGCCTCTGTTCGCTCAGAAGGGTATGGACTGGATGTATGCCAACTGCTCTACCACAGCTCAGCGTGGTGCCCTCGACTGGATGGGCCCCTTCCACGATGCTATCAAGCCCGTTGTAGAGAAGCTTTATGCAAGTGTTAAGAGTGGTCATGAGGCTCAAATCAGTATCGATGCCAACTCTAAGCCCGACTACCGCGTAGGTTTGGAGAAGGAGCTTGCAGCACTTCATGACAGCGAAATGTGGCGTACAGCCGAGGTAGTTCGTAAACTTCGTCCTGAGAACAACTAATCCTCAGAGATAATATAACGCAAAAAGAGAGGGGCAACCTATTGGCTGCCCCTCTCTTTTTGCTGTTCTTATCTATCTCTTATTAATAGAAGAGGTAACGCTTGTCCTGAACATCAGCCTTCAGGTAAAGTTCGTTGGTGAAAGCACTGAGGGCACGCATGCTCATCTGAGCAGCCTGCTGCTTCTCCTGCTTAGCATCGAACTTGGCGTCAGTCTTGGTCTGGTTGAGAACCTGATATGCGTAAACAGCACCGTTGCCCTTAAGGCCTGACTTGAAGTCGCCCTTCTTGGCTGTGCTTACAGAACCGCTCAGAACGGGCTCGCTGTTACCAACCTTAGAAATGAAGGCGTTGCTTGCAAAGTTAATGTGCTTAACAGTATCGGTTACTGCACCTTCCATCTTAGCTACGTCGGCAATGCTCTTGACAGCCTGCATCTTCTCCTGAAGTTTAGCGGCCTTCTTGTCCTTCTGAACCTCGCTGGTCAGGTAAGCCTTAACCTGCTCGTCATCCCAGTTCATGTAACCTTTGGGGTGGATGCCTGTAAGCATTACAACCAGAAGATGGTCGTTATCGCCACACTCATAGAGGGGAGAAACATCACCAACCTTGGTCTTTTCGTCAAAGATCCAACGCAGGGTTTCACGAGTGCTGTGAACACCAGCAACGGTATGCTCTGTGCTGGACATTGTACGAGTCTGAACGGTGTAACCTGCCTTTGAAGCATTAGCCTCAATGTCCTCGGCCTTGGGATTTCCGGCAAGGAAACTGCTGAAGTCGTTAAATGCCTTGTTATAGGTATCTTTGCTGAAGTCCATAGCGCGCTTGATAACAGCTACGTTGTACTTGTTAATCATGTTGCGCTTGTCTGTAACCTGTGCAATGATAACACCCTGACCATCCAGAACAATCTTGTTGTTAGAGCCTACGGCAGCGGTAGAAAGAGTGTTGATGAATTTGCGGTTGTTCTCGTCCAACATCTGACCCTCATACTGAGCGCTTACAATCCAATTCTTCTCTGCGGGTTGGTTGTACTTCTTGGCAATAGAATCGAAGTTTGCACCTGCAGCAAGAGCGTTCATGATAGAATCTGCAGTCTTTTCAGCTGCTTCCATGTCCTTGCCAGGAGCTGCAATCTGACGAACCTCAACAGAGTCTGGACGGCTTACCTTATCGATAAGACGGACAATGTTGATGGTGTTGTCATGCTCGTGTACGAAAGGACCAACCTGTGAACCTACGGCCATTGAATCCAGCAGTTCTGCTACATCGTGGGGCAGAGTCTTGCTGCTGATGGGAAGAGCGCTGTAAGAAACTTGGCTTGCAGCCTCACGAACGGTCTTTGCTGGGTCAGCACCTTCGTTCAAAGCCTGAGCATAGCCTTCCATTTCCTTCTTCAGAGCATCCTTGTCTGCTTGACTTGCAACAACAGGGATGTCGATGTACTTGAAGTCGCGAGTTTCCTGGGTAGTGCGGAAAATCTCCTTCATCTCATTGTATTTAGCCTTCAGGTCAGCATCCTCAACGGTAATATCGGCATCTTTAACGCTGGTGTAGGGCAGAGCAGCCAAGAGAATCTCACTCTCATTGTTGCGAGCCTCGAAACCTGCCTTGGCAGCAATGGGATTGCTGATGATGGTACCAGCCAACAGAGCCTGATACTTCTGGGCCAGTGTTTGCTGACGGATGTTCTTCTCAACAAACTTCCAGTAGTTGTACATCTGCATGTACTGCTCCTTAACCTCTGAACCCATATCTGCGCTGTTCATCACCTCGTCCTTTTGGCTCAGGAACTGCTTGAGCTGATTGAAGTCGAAAGCGCCTTGCTGATTACGGAAGGGAGTCTGTGCCAGCATGGGGTTCTTGCCTGTGCTAATGATGTTCTGCAATTCAGCATCAGTAACAGTCAGACCCAGCTTATCGCATTCGTGCTCGATAATCTGCTGGTTTACATAATTCTGCCAAACCTGATCACGGATGGAAGACAACTGATCGTCTGTCAGCGTGGTCAGTCCGTTTGTAAACTTAATAACGTCTGTGTACTCGTCAACCAAGGCATTGAAGTCCTGCACGTTGACATTGTCGCCATATATTTTGCCAATTCTCTGGTGTCTCTCTGTCTGTGTATATGAGAGAGAACGTACAAATTCCTCGGCAATGAAGGCGAACAGGGCAAGGCCTACGACGCCAATGAGGAACTTACCCTTGTTACGAATTTTTTGTAATGTTGCCATTTGCTTTTTTTGTTATTTTATTGTTGATATTTTCATATTTAGCGCACAAAGGTATGAAAAAAAATCTATACATCTCTTATTTAATAGGGAAAAAGTGATGTTAATTGAGAACTTTCAGTCTTACAAGCTCTATTTTGGTGGTTGTGTTCTGTAAGATTTTGAACTCATACTGGCCAAATTTCACCACTTCGTTCAATTTTGGGAAACTCTGATACTCATGCAGAATGAGTCCTCCAACAGTCAAATATTCATCACTTTCCGGAAGGTCGAGTCCTAACAATTCATTAGCTTTTGCTATCTCTATTCGGGCAGAGAGCAGATACTCGTTATTGCCTAAGTCGCGAGCCACATAATTGGTGCTGTCATGCTCGTCTTCTATCTCTCCAAAGATTTCTTCTACCAAATCTTCCAGCGTAACTATGCCGCTTGTTCCTCCAAACTCGTCAACGATTACGGCAATAGACTTCTTCTGTGCTGTGAATATGCTCAGGAGCTTCTGGGCATTCATGGTTTCGGGAACGATAGGGATTTCCTTGATGCTTTTTCGCCAGTCGTCATCTTCTGTCAGTCGGAACATCTCGGCTGTATGTATGTAACCGGTAATGTTGTCGATATCACCTTTGTAGACAATAATTTTGGAATGCCCGCTTTCTATGAAGTGCCCCCTCAGTATTCGCAGCTCTGTATCTTCATCTACTGCATCTATTTCAGTACGTGGCACAATGCAGTCTCTGACCTTTACATTGCTGAATCCCAGTGCATTCTGGAAGATTTTGATTTCTTCCTCTATCTCTTTTTCGTCCTCAATATTTTCTATGTTGCTTTGGATAAGATAGTCCAGGTCTACCTTGGTGAAGGTCTTTTCTTTCTCAGCTTTCTTTACCTTCTGTCCCAGAATCCTGAGCAATAATTTGCTGATGGTAGAAGTAAACTTGCTGATAGGCCACAGAATAATATAGAAGATATAGGCAGGAACGGCAAAGACGTTCATCATTCTGTTAGGGTTCAACTTGAAAAGCGTCTTGGGCAGAAATTCACCTGTTACCAGAACTACCAATGTACTCAAGATGGTTTGGGTAAGAAGGCAAACGACCTCGTTGGGACAATCACCCATCTCTTGGTGAATACCTATGGGAATAAGAATAAATGTGTTAATAAGCCTTGCCATCAGTATGCCGTAGATGACCAGAGCTATGTTGTTTCCTACCAGCAGTGTAGATATAAAACTGTTGGGGTGATGATAGAATGTGTCTATGAGTCGTGAGGTAAAGCCCCTTTGTTCGCGTTCCATCTCAAAGCGTAACTTGCTACTGGAAATAAAGGCTATTTCCATTCCGGAAAAGAATGCCGAGAACAGTAGGGCAATCAGGGTTTCTATGATGAGAGTACTTTCGGTGTACATTGTTTTCTTGTATATATCTGTTTAGGCGGATTTATTCTTTTAGTGGAACTCTTTTTCCGGGAGCAGGCAGGAACCTCATCTGTTTGGCATGAGGCTTGCTATTATCATTTGTAACGACAGAATCTTTCTTATTCTCCTTCTCGTTGACGTTTTCGTTGACGTTGACGTTCCCTTCAGGGTTCTTGTTCCCCTCGTCCTCGGGAGAGGGGTTAGGGGTGAGGCTGCTGCTATCTTTCTCTTCTATGGGGAAGGCGCCTAAAGAATTGCTCACAGAGTATTGTGTCATTTGTTCGTTGCTGTGGAATTCTGTTCCTTCCAACTCACGCTCTGGTGTTACAATACGTATGTATTTATAGCTCCACATTTCATGCTTATTCAAGTCCCAGAAGAGTTCTTCTGTGCGGAATACGTCGCCTTGGACGTTTCTTACCACCACCCGTCCTCTCAGTTCCCACAGATGCTGTTCATGCAGCCAGGCTGTGTCGGACTGGATGTACAGATCAATATGGAAATTCTCATCATAACGTTCCATTAGCAATCCTTTGTAGAAATTCCATGTGGGTGCCTTCCCGCTTGTTCCGTTGTAGATATCCCATTCTTCAGCCACCATGTGGTAACGCATAACGCCAGAGTCTGATATAAAAGTGTTCACCCCTCTTACATGCATAAAGAGGAGTGAGTCGGATTCGCTCAGGGCTTCTGCTACATGTTCCACTCTGGGACTGCATGAGAAGGTGATACCGACTGCGGTAATCAGGCTACAGACAATTATGATTCTACGTAAATTCAATATCTGTATGAACTAAGTTATCGAATCTTGTATTTCATGAACCAAGGCTCGTTGAATGTGATGCCAAAGTTTAGCATGAAGTAGTTTTCTGTAATCTGGTTAGAAACACTGGGTGTGCGTTTGAGCCATTCAAAACCTACGTTCATCATGGTTTTGATGCCTAAGGACCTTTTTGAGAATGGGATGGGAAGACCGAATCCTGCAGTCAGAGAATATTCCTTAGGTCCGTTAACCCCATTTACTTTCAGGTATGGTGAAGAGTAGTTGGCACCAATTCGATACTGAATACGTTTCCAGTAGCGATTGGCAAACATGTCGGGGGTGTACTGGGCTCCTGCTGCAATAATAAATCTGTTCTTGTATGAACCCGTTTGGGAAACAAATTTGGGAATACCTCCTACTGAAATCATTTGTGGCGAACAACAGTTCCCCCACATTTCCTGTTTGAAATCCACTCCTACTATCCACTTGTCCTTATGTTTCCAGGTCGCACCGATACCATAGGTGTACGGTAAGTCGAAAGCATTGTATACGGTGTCTTCCGAAATGTTCTCGGTCTGCTCATCAGTAAATCTGAGCATGGTGGCATCGCTCTTAATCTTGTGTCCGAAACTTGCAGTGGCACCAATAGTCAGCTCGTCGTCTTTTGTCAGTCTAAAAGGGTATTGGAGACCCAAATCCAGTTTCCATGTTCTTATTTCGGCTCCCTGAATAGAGTTGAGACCGTTATAAGTTGTTGATGTAGAACTACCCGAGTAGTAGGTTTGCAACACGGTGTGTTGGTAATCGCCCCATATCAGACTGGCGTTAGCACCTACTGACAATCCTTTGAACACCTTGTACCCTAAACCCAGATAAGCTTGGTGTAAACCTCCATCGCCACTGTAGTTGGCGATACTGGTGATGGTTTGCAGTGTGTTAGGGTCATTGGCAACTTTTCCTGAGGTGGAAAAGTCGTATCCAATGGTGGTGTATGGCATAAAACCTGCTGATAATCCCAAGTTTCGGTATAGTCTCAGGCCAATGTTTACATAATCCAGTTTGCACTGGTAAATGTTAACGCTACTGCCGTTCTGCTTCATATTGCCAAAGCCTGCAGTCATACCTGCGTCCAACAAAATGGTGATGGAGTCTATGGCTGAATATGAGGCAGGGTTTAGTGTGTTTATACGGTCGCCTGCTCGGAAGCCAAGCCCTACACCACCCATGCTCTTGTTAAAGCCTTGGGCTTGGTTTTCTAAGGTACCCAAACCGAAGCGTGAGTATGAAGAGCTGCTTCCGTTACTTTGTGCCCAAGCGTTTGTACACATGGTGCAAACCAGAATGAAGCCTACTATTTTACCAAATTTTATCATAATTGTAGTCTAATATCTTGTTGAGTCCTCTTGGAACTATGAATTTGTCTGCAAAGATGCTGTTCTTGATGTTTGTGTCGAAATTGATCTTGTCGCCTCCAGTGAGGAAAACCAGCAGATTGGGGTATTTGGCTCGCATGGACTTGATATATCCTTCAATTTCGTATTTCATGCCACGAAGCACGCCTGAGCGGATAGCTGTTTCTGTGTCGTATCCCAAACCAGGCACTTCGCCTTCAGCTTGCACTAAGGGCAACCTTACCGTGTGTTCGTGCAGGGCATGAAGTCGCATCTGCATGCCAGGAGCTATATTACCACCCCAGTAGTTCTTCTTGGCATCTATCACATCGTATGTAATACAGGTTCCTGCATCTATGATAAGGATGTCCTTTCCGGGTTTCAGGATACTGGCACCTACAGCTGCAGCCAGACGGTCGGAGCCCAAGGTGTATGGCGACTTGTACTTGTTGCAGATGGGGATGGGCGTGTCTGGTGTAAAGCGCAGGATGGGAAAAGGCATGCTTGTGAGCATCTCTTCCACTGTGTCAGGGATACCGATAACAGAACCCACAATGCCGCAATCAAAGTGATATTTGCTTGCAAACGCTGGCAAAGCAGCCAGTGTCTCATTACTCGTTTTTATCTCCTCTATGGGTTCTTCTCCCTCAAAGGCTACCAGTTTGGCAACGGTGTTGCCTATATCAATTATTAATTTCACGGGTGCAAAGGTACATTTTTTAGTTGAGATTAGAAACAACAAAACTGAAAGTTTTACATTCCTTAGCAAAAATATGCTCAAAAGATACCTCCTTTTACAAAAAAGACTTACTTTTGTGCCATGATTTTAAGACGAACGCTTTTATTTTTGTTAATATTCCCTTTTATGGTTTGGGGGAATGCGCAGCAGTTGGATAGTATTAGGGCCAGTTTGATTACATGTTCACCTGGTCAGGAGGTATATGCTCTGTATGGCCATACGGCACTTCGCCTTCAGAACTTTACAACAGGTGAGGACGTGGTTTTTAACTATGGAGTTTTTTCTTTCAAACAGCCTCATTTTATCTGGCGCTTTGTTCGTGGACAATGTGACTATATGGTAGTCCCCATCCCCTGGCAATATTTTACTCGTGAATATGAAGAGCGTGGTTCCTCTATTACAGCACAGGTGTTGAACCTAACTCCTCAGGAGGCCAACCGTTTGTATGCTAATATGGTGGAGGACTGTAAACCTGAGAACAGACAATATAGGTATAATTTTCTTTACAATAACTGTACTACTAAGGTCAGGGATGCGATAGAAAGTTGCGTAGAAGGTCATGTGGTTTATCCTGACAGTGTCCCTCTATATTCTTATCGCCAAATGTTGCATCAGTACACAAAAGAGCACCCTTGGGCTCAGGAAGGAAACGATATTCTTTTAGGAGTAGCTGTAGACACTTCACTAAGTGCCCGTGCCGCCATGTTTGCTCCTGAGTATATGCTTAGATATGCTGAAAATGCTTCAATTTATACTGATAACAACGACAAGCGTCCTTTAGTTATTGAGAAAGAAATTCTTTTACAGAAGAAATCCCAAAAGGTGGAGCCCGAATTTCCTTTATCGCCTATACAGGCAATGTCAATTCTGTTGGCTTTTTCTGTACTTGTTTTACTCTTGGAGCGCTGGTTTAATTGGCAATTCTGGCTTTGGGATGCAGTGCTGTTGTTGGGGCAGGGTTTAGCCGGTTTGTTGTTACTTTTTATGTTCTTCTTCTCAGAGCATCCGGCGGTGAATAGTAACTGGCAGATATGGGTCTTGAATCCAATAGCGCTGGTTGCACTTCCAATGGTGATAAAAGCGGCATATAAACGTAAGAAGACCTTATGGCACGCAGTTTTTTTTGTAATTTTATCCACTTTTTTGGTATTTTCTCCTTGGATGCCACAAGAATTCGGAAAATTAGTTGTACCTTTGGCGCTAACTTTGCTCACAAGGCCTATAAGTTACTACTTATATTACCGTAAAAACAGTAAAAAATGACGCCAAAAGGGAATAGGTTCATAACGTCGCTCATGGCACTGCTTGCCATTATGGGAGCCGAGGCGCAAACAGCGTCTGAGGTGCCCAGCTTGGTAGTGAATGTCATGATAGACCAGTTGCGTTCTGATTATCTCGAAGCATTCTCGCCTCTTTATGGGCAGGGGGGCTTTGCCCGCCTAATGGAAAAGGGGCGTATGTACACGCAGGCCGAGTATCCTTTTGATGGGCCTGACGTGGCATCTTCTGTCGCTTGTTTTGTGACAGGAACCAGTCCATACGAAAACGGAATCATTGGTCAGCGCTGGTTGGACAGACAGACACTTCAGCCTGTTTTCTGTGTAGATGACAACAAATACAACGGAATTTATACCTTAGATAAATCTTCGCCTCAGTATCTTGCTGTCTCAACCATAGGCGACGAACTGAAAGTTGCCAGCGAAGGTAAGAGCATAGTACTCTCTATTGCCCCTTATCGTGATGCTGCCATCCTTTCTGCAGGTCATGCGGCAGACTGTGCCATTTGGCTTGATGACTGGACAGGCCGTGTTTCCGGTACCTCTTATTATGGCGCTTTGCCCTCTTGGGCTTCGGATTTTGACAATAGCAATCCGCTTGCTTCACGCATCAGTAACATCGTCTGGAAACCGCTCAATGACGAGGTGGTCAACTTCAGTTACTTTGTATTCGAAGGTAGCAAGAAACCATTCAGCCACAAGTTCTCAGGCGACAGAAAGTTTCGCCAGTTCAAGGCCAGTTCGTGTGTGAACGATGAGGTAAACTTGTTGGTTAAGGAACTTTTGGATAAAACCAGCATTGGTACCGACGGAGTACCTGATATGCTAAACCTTACCTATTATGCAGGTGGGTTGGATCATGAGTCCGACTCCAAGTTCGCTATGGAGGTGCAGGATACTTACGCACGTCTGGATCGTCAGTTGGAGGAGCTTATCAATGCCGTAGAAAATAAGGTTGGAAAGAACAAGGCTCTCTTTGTGGTAACCAGTACGGGCTATTCCGATAGCGAGGATGCCAAGGATCTTAGCCTGTATCGTATTCCCACGGGCACCTTCTCTATCACTAAGGCTAGGCTCTTACTTAATATGTACCTCATTGCCGTTTACGGTCAGGGAGATTATGTTGAGACGGTGATGGGTAATGAACTTTACCTGAACCTGAAGTTGATAGAGAGCAAGAACCTGAATCTTACCGAAGTGTTGGAGCGCAGTAGCGACTTTCTTATCCAACTCAGTGGCGTTAAGGATGTCTATTCCAGTCAACGTTTAGCCCTTGGAGCCTGGACACCTGGTATCAGCAAACTCCGCAATGCTTACAACCCCAAATGTTCTGGGGATATTACCATACAAGTTTCACCAGGTTGGAATCTGAAGAACGAAGACACGCTGGAGCAGACCTTTGCCCGCGAATCTTATATGAGCTTCCCCCTTTTCCTCTTCGGATGCGGCGTAGCTCCTGAGAAGGTAAACATTCCTGTTAGTATAGATAGGGTAGCGCCTACTATATCAAAAGCACTCAGAATACGTGCTCCGAACGGTTGTTCACAAGCACCGCTGAATTATTAAAAGACCCTCTCCGGCTCCCCCTTTATGGGGAGGGAAAGTAAAAGATAATAGTAATAGAAATAAGATAAAAATTTGTTAACGTTCCCGTTAACGTTAACGTCGAAAAAAATAAAGTTGAAATAAAAAATCTGTTCCCGTTATCGTTAACGTTAACGTTGAAAACAAAGAATTATGGATATAGCAAAGATATTAGTTAAGATTTTTGGCGACAAGAAGTCGCGCGACCTTAAGGCTTATCGCCCTCTGGTAGAGGATGTTCTGAAAATTTACCCTGAGATTCAGGCACTCAGTAATGATGAACTGCGTGCCCGTTCCAATCAATTAAGAGAACGCGTTCAGGGTTCAGCCAGCGAGTTACGTGCCCAGATTCAGGAACTCAAAGACCGTATTCCCAACACCGATATTCAGGATCGTGCTCCTATCTTCCATCAGATAGACAAATTGGAGAAAGATGTACTGGAGGTTTTGGAGAAAGCCCTTGATGAGGCTCGTGCTGAGGCTTTTGCCATTGTAAAGAGTACTGCTGAGCGTTTGGCTCATGCAGAAAATGGTGTGATAGAGGTAACAGCTAACGATTTCGACCGTGAACTGGCTGCTACACATGATTTCGTTGAGATAGAAGGTGATAAGGCCATTTACCACAACCACTGGGTAGCTGGTGGTAACGATACGTTATGGGATATGGTACACTTTGACGTTCAGCTTTTCGGAGGTACTGTATTGCATCAGGGTAAGATTGCCGAGATGTTTACGGGTGAAGGTAAAACCCTTACTGCTACGCTTCCCGTCTTCCTTAATGCCCTTACAGGCAATGGTGTTCATGTGGTAACCGTGAACGATTATCTGGCCAAGCGTGACTCTGAGTGGATGGGGCCCATCTACATGTTCCATGGTTTGAGTGTTGACTGCATCGACAAGCACCAGCCTAACAGCGAAGCTCGCCGTAAGGCTTATATGGCAGATATTACCTTTGGTACCAACAATGAGTTTGGCTTCGACTATCTGCGTGATAATATGGCGCAGGATCCCAGGGATTTGGTCCAGCGTTCTCATAATTATGCTATTGTGGATGAGGTGGACTCAGTCCTCATTGATGATGCCCGTACACCTCTTATTATTAGTGGTCCTGTTCCCAAGGGAGATGACCAGCAGTTCGAGGAGTATCAGCCCTTGGTAGAGCGTTTGGTAAATGTACAGCGTCAGTTGGCTACCCAGTATCTGGCAGATGCTAAGAAACTTATTGCAGAAGGTACAGAGCAGGGCGATAAGCAGAAGACAACTGAGGGCTTCCTCTCGCTCTTCCGTTCTCACAAGGCGCTGCCCAAGAACAAGCCTCTTATCAAATTCCTCTCTGAGCCTGGTATCAAGGCCGGTATGCTCAGCACCGAGGAGATTTATATGGAGAACAACAACCGTCGTATGCACGAGGCTACAGACCCCTTGTACTTCGTTGTGGACGAGAAGCAGAATAGCGTCGATCTTACGGATAAGGGTAACGAGTGGTTGGCTTCTCAGGTTAATGATGCCGACCTCTTCATCCTTCCTGACATAGGTTCTGAGATGCATAAGATAGATTCTACTAATCTGACTGCCGAGGAGAAGATAGAAGCTAAAGATAAGGTCTTCAATGATTATGCAGCCAAGAGCGAGCGTGTTCATACCATACAGCAGCTGTTGAAGGCATATACTATGTTCAACCTGAACGACGAATACGTTATTCAGGATGGCGAAATTAAGATTGTAGACGAGCAGACGGGTCGTATCATGGAAGGTCGTCGTTGGAGCGACGGTTTGCATCAGGCTGTTGAGGCTAAGGAGCACGTAAAGGTGCAGGCAGCCACGCAGACGTATGCTACCATCACTTTGCAGAACTACTTCCGTATGTACCACAAGTTGGCTGGTATGACGGGTACTGCTATTACCGAGGCAGGTGAGTTCTGGGATATCTACAAATTGGATGTTGTGGAGGTTCCCACCAACCGCGAGGTGATACGTATCGATATGAACGACCGTGTTTATCGTACACAGCGCGAGAAGTACAAGGCTGTTATTCAGGAAGTTGAACTGATGCGTAATAGCGGTCGCCCCGTCTTGGTAGGTACTACCAGCGTGGAGATTTCCGAGATGCTGAGCAAGATGCTCCAGATGCGCAAGATACCTCATCAGGTGCTGAATGCCAAGCTTCACCAGAAGGAGGCTGACATCGTAGCTAAGGCTGGTACCAGCACCCTCACAACAGTTATGGAGGACGGACAGCCCGTAGAGCGTATGTTAGGTACTGTTACCATTGCCACCAATTTGGCTGGTCGTGGTACGGATATCAAGCTGACACCCGAGGTGAAGGCCGCAGGCGGTTTGGCCATCATTGGTACAGAACGTCATGAAAGCCGTCGTGTCGACCGTCAGTTACGTGGTCGTTCTGGTCGTCAGGGTGACCCAGGTAGCAGTGTATTCTTTGTTTCTATCGAGGATAAGTTGATGCGCCTCTTCGCCAGCGAACGTATAGCCCGTGTGATGGACCGCTTGGGCTTCAAGGAAGGCGAGATGATAGAGCACAGCATGATTACCCGCAGTATCGAGAACGCCCAAAAGAAGGTGGAGGAGAACCACTTTGGTGTTCGTAAACGTCTGTTGGAGTATGACGATGTGATGAACAAGCAGCGTACCGTAATCTATGAAAAGCGTCGTCACGCCCTGATGGGAGAGCGCTTGGGTATGGATATCAGCGATATGATATGGGACCGTGTATGCAACATCATGGAGAATAACGACTATGAAGGTTGCTGCCAATGCTTCCTCGAGATTATGGCTATGGAGTTCCCCCTCACGCAAGAGAAGTTCGAGGAGGGCAATATTCCTGCATTGGAGGAAGAAGTATATCAGGATGTGCTGAAGCGTTTTGGCCAGAAGACGGAAATCATGGCTAACAATGCTTACAAGGTTGTGAAGATGGTTTACGAAGGTCCTCAGGGCCAAATGTACGAGAATATGATGTTCCCTGTATTGGCTGGTAAGCGTCAGTACAATATTCCTTCTAACCTGAAGGAAGCTTATGACACTCAGGCCCGCAGCGTAGTAACATCTTTCCATAAGGCTCTTATTCTGCACACCATAGATGATGCGTGGAAAGAGAACCTGCGTCTGTTGGACGAGCTCAAGCACAGTGTGCACAATGCCAGCTACGAGCAGAAGGATCCTTTGCTTATCTTCAAACTGGAGAGTGTGAAACTCTTCGATGATATGGTCAACCGTATCAACGATCGCACCGTTTCTGTTATCATGCGTGCTATGGTACCTGAGTTACAGATTCAGGAGGCTCCTCAGCAGGAGATGCCTCGTCGTGAACGTGTGCAGACTCAGGAGTCACGTGGTGAGCTTACAGATGCCAGTCAGCAGCAGGCAGCAGCTCGTGATACACGCGATCGCCAGCCTGTTCAGCCCATGCGTGCCGAGAAGCTGCCCGGACGTAATGATCCCTGCCCCTGTGGCTCTGGTCTGAAGTTCAAGAACTGTCACGGAAAGAACCTGTAAATTCATTGAACATTGAGCATTGAACATTGAGCATTGAACATTGAGCATTTAAAAATATTAGTTAACGTTATCGTTATCGTTGACGTTAAAAATTAAAGCAAAACTCCATGAAAGCTTCACAACAAACCATTCAGCAGATTGAGCGAACGCTCAGGAAGGTTATGGCAAAGTTTCCGCAGGATGCCGATCCTTTGATGACCGACATACACCTGCTGGTTAGTAATTATACGGGCGAAATTCGTACCTACAACGATGACGACGAAGAGTTAGATCGATGTGTTGTAGAGGAATGGATCAAGAGTAAGGAAGAGGATTTCTACGATCAGGTAGCTTCCATCCTGCGTAAGTGCATTCAGAATTTGCGTCCTGAGGTGGAACAGATGAGCATCTTGCAACCCTTCTCCTTTGTGCTGATCGACGAGGATCACGAGACTCTGCAGGACCTCGTCATCATAGACACAGAAGAAACGGTAGTCTTAGACCATCAGTTGTTGGAAGGCTTTGAGGAAGATCTGGATAAATTCTTCGAGGATCTGATGAAGGAGGAATAAAAAGCCCCCTTCCCGTCCCTCCCCCGAGGAGGAGGGGGATATTTCCTTGACATTTTTCTATATAAACGCAGAAAAGGTTAGACAATTGTCTAACCTTTTCTGGTATAAGAAGCGCCTCTTACTCCCTCCTCCTCGGGGGAGGGACGGGGAGGGGGCTATTTCTTCGTAAATTTCAATCCCATATACATTCCCTTTACATTCTTGGTAAGGGTATTCAGAGTGCCTAATGTACTGTTAACGGTGCCAACCTTTGATGTGATGGCGTTTACCAGCGTCAGCAGCTTGTCGGACTTCATTGCCAACTGAAGCTCGCCACCAGTGAGTTTTGCATTCATGGTAACGCCTTGATTAAGCAAGGGGAAAGTCAGTTTCAGATTTGTGCCATCTACAGCCCAGTTTATCTGTGCAGACTTGCCATTATACGTAACGGTACCCGTCTTGTCCTCTTTCAGTGTCATCACCACCTTTCCGCTGGTAAAGCCCACCTTGGTAAGACCGTTCTTCATGGTCGATTCCACCTTGCTGCTTACCACACTGCTGCCCAGATTGGTCAGTACATTTTCACTCTCAAAGGCTACACCAGGCTGAGAATACGTCCATGTCCCCACCAGGCTCTTTTCTGTTACGTTAGTGGTACCTATGAGGCTACCAAGCAGGTCGCCTGCTACTTTGCCGATGGTTGAATTACCTGTTGCTTGGTCTATAGCGTTGCCGGCAGCATTCTTCAGTATGTCGCTCAACTGTGCATTTGCATTAGTGCAAAGCATCATTCCAAAGGCCACGAAGGCCAGTTTCAAAAAGTTCTTTTTCATCTTTTATCTGTTTTTAGATTAGTTTTATAATGCAAAAGTACGGAAAAAACAGATTCCAAAGAAATTTTTTGCATAAAATGAAAAAAACCAGAGAAATGATATGTGATAATTTTCAATGCGATGATTCTCGCATGAAAAAGGGTTTTGGGGAACCTGCAACAAATTATCTAAACTATGATTATCAAACTTTTGATAATTATTTCTTTGATAATTGAAGTATAATATTTATCTTTGCGCCAGAATAAGTTAAAAAATATGTATTATGATTAATCCGTTTGTTACAAAAGGCTATGCTGGCCCCGCTTATTTCTGCGATAGAGTGAAAGAAACCAAGGATATGGTACAATTACTCACAAATGAAAATAATCTGGCTCTGATTTCTCCTCGTCGTTTGGGAAAAACAGATTTGATACATCATTGCTTTGCCCAACCGGCTATTGTGAATAAGTATTATACATTCATTATTGATATTTATGCAACAAGTTCACTGGCAGACTTTGTTGATGTACTTGGACAAGCCATATTTGAAGAATTGAAACCCTTAGGCAAAAAAGTATGGGAACATTTCTACAATAGCCTACACTCTGTACAACAACAGATATCGTTTGATATTAATGGCAACCCTGTGTGGGGGCTTGGTTTGGGGGCTTTCGTCAACCCATCCACCACATTAGATGAGATATTCGGCTACCTTGCCACAGCAGACAAGCCCTGCCTTGTGGCTATTGACGAGTTTCAGAAAATAATAGACTATCCCAACGGACAAAATGTAGAGGCAGCATTGCGCACGCACATTCAACGTTGCCCCAATGCCACATTTCTTTTTTCCGGCTCCAAACGTCATCTGATGAGCGAAATGTTTATGTCTCCGTCAAGACCTTTTTATCAGTCTGTCATCACTATGGGATTAAGTCCTATTCCAGAGGAGAAGTATTCAGAATTTGCGGAGCGTCTATTTAAGGAAAACGGGAAGGCATTAGCATCCGATGTTGTGCCAGAAGTCTATTCGCGTTTTGATGGTGTAACCTTCTGTCTACAAAGAATAATGAATGTATTGTTTATGACTACAGCAAAGGGTGAGCTTTGCACTTCGTCTATGATTGATGATGCAATCAACTATATCCTTGACTTAGGCTCTGAACACTACGAGATGCTTTATAGTCAGATGTCCGAAAAACAGCGTGGCGCTTTTCTTGCAATTGCAACAGAACGAAGGGCTAAGGGTATTGCCAGTGGTAAGTTTGTACATAAGCACCGTCTTCAGTCTGTGAGTAGCGTTGTGTCGGCAGTTAAGGGATTGTTGGAGAAAGATTTCATCACAAAGGAAAACGAGGAATATTATGTTTACGACCATTTCTTCCTATTATGGCTTCAAAAGCAAAGAATCTTGAGTACTTTCCCTTGTCAGGATCCACTCTTTTGATAATGTACATATAGTTGTCAGGTTTTCGGGTTAAGAATACGTTAGCATATAAAACAAGCCTCTGTTTTGCGTTATGCTTAACAGAGGCTTGTTTTAGTTAGTTACTTGGCCTGGGGTTGCAGGTCGGTGTACTCTTTGCTGGCTGTATAACAGGGGCATCTCTTGTGGACGTCAGGTAGTTCACAATGGCCCAGGATGCGGGCCGTCGGATAATCATGTACGAGGGCTTTCAGCAACTCGTAGAGGGCATGTTTCTGTTGCTCGGTACGAGTGTCGGCTGGCACGCCGTTTTCATTCAGACCTCCTTCATAGACTACGCCAAGGGAACAACTGTTATAACCTCTGGCATGGACACCCTGAACAGACTCCGGTAGCAGGGGGACAACCGTCCCGTCATAACGGACATAGTAGTGGTAGCTACACTGACCGTACTTTTCCATGCCACAGTTTATCAGTTTTTCCACGCTGAAGGGCTTGTTACACCTGTTAGCCACACAGTGAACGATAATGTACTTAACGGACTTTAGAATTTTCACCTTTTTTCCTGAATTAAGAATTAAGAGAGAAGAATTAAGATTTGAACAGTAAACCGTAAACGGTAAATAGTAAACTAAAAGACAACGTTAAGAGTGCATGCACGACTGTACGCAGAGGGTACCGACTACAGAGGTAAGGATGGTGATAATAATCTGAATAATCTTCTTGATTGTTGACCAGTTTATTTTCATAATTATTAAAGGTTATAGGTTATGGGTTATTGGTTATTGAATTAAGAATTAAGAGAGAAGAATTAAGAATTGATAACAAAAATAAAGGTTATAGGTTAAGGGCTCTTGGCGCTTGGCTATTCTATTAAGCTACTAACCTACTAAACTCTAA